>JAQBQF010000198.1 GCA_028287115.1 Myxococcales bacterium | reverse complement strand
GGTCCTGTGGCCGCGTACTGCGCCGGAGCCGGTCACGGTCGTGCAGCCGGCGCCCGTTTCGTCGGCACCGGGGGATGATTACGTGACCCGTGCGCTACAGGAATACGACGTGTTCTACAACGACAAGGCGCTGTCCTCGCTGCGAGCCGCGATCGCGGTCGCACCGGAGCACCCGCTCGCGAACGCGTACCTGCTCCTCTTCGAGGGTGCGTCCGAGAGCGATCGCGCGACGGCCTTGCTCGCCGCGCAACACGCTCGCCTTCAGGCGCTGGAGCACAGCAAGACGCGCGCGCTACTCGAGGCGGCGATTGCGCTCATCGAGCACGGAGCCTCGGCCGCACGCACCGCGCTCACCGCCGCCGGCGCGCCCCCGGATCGGGAGCTCGCCTTCTGGACCGCCGAGCTCGACTACCGCGCGGGTCGCTACACCGAGGCGGGCGATGGCTTCCGTGCGCTCCTCGCAGATCCCGCCGAGCAGTTCCGCGGCCGGATTTACGATCACTACTCGGCGGTGCTCCTCTATCTCGACCAGCCGGCGGAAGCGCTCCGCATTGGCGCGCTCTACCGCAAAGCGTTTCCCGGTGAGGCCGACGCGGTCGGCGTCCATGCGACGACCCTCGCGGCCGCGGGACAGCTCGACGAGGCGGCCAAGGCCGCCGAGACTGCGGTCCGCCTCAGCGAAGGCGAGGACACGCTCGCCGGTCTCGCGAAGGTCCTCGCGCTCCAGGGCGATCACAAACGCGCCCGCGAGCTCTACCAGCGCTCGCTCGATCGCGCCGGCCCTGCACGCCGGCCGATGCGCCGCGCGGCCCTGGCGTTTCTGCAATGGATCGACGGCGACACGGAAGCCGCGATTCGGACGGTCGCGCCGTGCCTGCACGGCGGATCCGACTCGGCCGCGCGCGAACGCGGCGCGTGCCTCTTCGTCGCCGGCGTGGTCGACTATTCGCACGCCGAGGAAGCCGCGAAGGACCTCGACGCCCTCGCGGCCGAAGCGACCGACCTGCAGCTAGCCTACGGTGCGCCGGTCTCGCTGGCCGCGCTCGTGCGAGCTCGCACCAACTTCTTCGGTGGCGGTTGCGTGGTCGACGCGCAGCGCTCCGACGCTGTCACGCCGCCGGGCGCGGTCGACGAGAAGGCGTACGCGATGCCGCTCGATTTCTTTGCCGCGTATCACGTGCCGTTCTTCGCGACCTGGGCTGTCTGCGAGCACGCGGCGCTGCTCGCCTCCGAAAAGAACGAAGCCGGAGCAATCGAGATGCTCCGGCCTATCGCAACGCGCGCACCGAACAGAACGTGGCTGCTGACTACGCTAGGGGCGTACAAGCAGCCGTAGTTACGGCGTTGTGGCTATGGGGTTGCGCAGGCGGGCGGCAGCGAATAGTTCGAGATGTTCGTCGTTGGCGTTCCCTGGGTCTTGAGCTGGTAACAATATTGAACGCCGGTGGTCAGGCTCGCCGCGGAGTACGTTGGGGTAGCTGTATTGAGGACAGTGCTTCGAAAGATCAGGGCACCGCCGGCCCTCGACTCGAAGATGTAGTACTTCACGGCGCCGGTCGCCTTGGTCCAATCCACGCGGATACGAGATGAGCTCGTTCTCGTCGCCGTGACCGCGGACGGCGGATGAAGCGAGTTGTTACAGCCGGAGACCGAGAACGGCGAGGCTCCATTGGAGCTCTGCGTGATCACCTTGTAACAGTAGGTGGTCATCGCTTGGAGACCGGTCCGATTGAGACTCGTGTTCGGCGACAGCGCAGTGGCCACGTAGCTGTACGTTCCGTTCACCGCGCTCGATTGGTAAACGTAGTACTTGCTTGCGCCCGTGACGGCCGTCCATTCCACCTTGACACTCGTTGGTGTCAGCTGGTTGACGACGACTGAATTCGGGGCAGGCGGGGTCGTCGGGGTGGTGGTACATACTGCCGTCGACAAGCCGCCGGGACCGGTCAGATCGTCGGTGCGAACTGCAAAACAGTACTGAGTGTTCCCGCTGAGATGAGCGACCTCGAGTGAAGTGCCGGGTGCGCGTTCGGTATTCACGAATGTGAACGGGCCCGCGCTGCTGGCTGATTGGTACACGTAGTATTTGACCGCGCCGGCCACAGCGTTCCAGCTGACGGTGATGCGATCAGGTGCAGTGGCAGACGCGGTTACGCCCGTCGGTGGTCCGAGAACGTCTTGCTCGACGCTGTCCTCGTCGTCCGCACCTACATCCAACCCACAGCTCGCAAGAGCAGAGGACAGAAGCACCATCACAAGATATCGGGTCCGCATATTGGACCTAACATCCTTAATCATCGCTTCATTGTCAATCGCGTTCGAACGGCGCGGAGCACGACCGACACCACCTTCGTTCCACGAGCGCCCGAAGCATCCTGCAAGCGTCCGCCGAGGCCTGAGAGCGCGTGAGGGCCCGCTGACCTACGTGTTCGCGCGCACCCTTACAGCGTTGTCGCCGATGCAGGTGTCGACATTGGAGAGACGCTTCCTCCACCGTCCTGCGCGGCCACTTCATACGAGTACGTCGTCATCGTTGTCAAGCCAGCGGCCCCCAAGGTCGTCGCTGGGGACAGCGCGGAGCCCTTGAACACGTAGGGGCCGCCGCTCGTTGACTGATAGACGAAGTATTTGGTCGCTCCCGTAACGGCAGTCCACGAAACATTGATTTGAGCTTTCGACACAGCGTTTGCCATCACGCCCGTCGGCGCAGTGGGAGCGGCCGCCGTAGACGCGACCTGCTCGTTGGACGGCTTCGAGATCAGGCCGTGTTCAACCTGGGTCACCTGCCACGAATACTGCGTGCCGGGCGTCAGGTGTCCGGCACCAAAAGTCGGGCTGGCCGGCGGCGAGCTCGTGTAGAAGGTCTCGTTTCCAGGCGCGCTGCCTTTCAAGATGATGTACTTCGTGGGGTTCGTCGAGGCAGTCCAGCTCAGGCTCATCTGCGTCGAGTTATTCACTACCACCACGAGATTCGCCGGGGCGGGAGGCTGCTTGCCGATGTCCACGATTTCGGCGGTCGTCATCGCGCGGCTGAGGATCCTGACGTCATCGACGATCACCGCACCGCCGTTGCCACAACTACCGGCGGTGCCGATCTGGAAGGGAGCCGAGGTTGACGCGCCAGCCGTGAACGTCCCCGTAGTGACGAGCGTGCCGTTCAGGTAGAGCGACGCATTGCCACTGAGCTTGGTCACCGCTACGTGGGTCCAGATCCCTACCGGAAGACTCTGGTTGAAGCCGCGCAGCGTGGCGCCGTTGATATACAGCCCGTTCGTCGCATCCTGCGCAATCTCCCAGGTCAGAGCGCCACACCCGGCGGCTCGTTCGCCCAGGAGCGTGACTTTCCCCGTTGGAGCCGCGGGGAGCTTCACCCAGAGCGCAACCGAAAAGTCGCTGCTCAAGTTGAAGACCGAGGAGAAGGGAACACTGATCGAGTCCGTCGTCGCCCCGGGCGAGAGCACCGTGCTGAGGTTATTTGCGATCGGTGCTTTATCGTTTGAAAACGCTGCGGCACCGACGAGCGTACCGGTGTGGTTGTTGCCCGATGAGTCGGCCGCCGTCAACCCCATGTCCTCGTCGAGCTTGTACCAAGCCTCAAGCGATGCTCCGAAAGTCCTGTCGCACGCGGGCGGAGAGGACACGGCCGAAGTGCCCTGCGTGCTTGAAGCCTGGATCTCGTAGCAGTAGTTCGTGTTCGTCGTGAGGGCGGCCGCGACATAGCTCGTAGTCGTCACGCTATTGACGAGCGTGAATGTCCCGCCGTTCGTGGATTGAAACACGTAGTACTTCGTCGCCCCGGGAGATCCAGTCCAAGCGACGTTAATCCGCGACGTGCTCGTTGCGGTCGCCGTGACGTTGGTTGGCGTGACGAGCGTATTGGTTGGCGTCATGACGCATTGCTCGTTCGATGGACCCGACACGCCGGCGCCGGCGATATAGACCTTCACCTCGTAGCAATACGTTCCGCCTGGCAGATCGTGCCCGTCGCCGAATTTCGGGCTGGCGCCAGAGATCGACGTCAGCGTCGTTTCGTTGCCGGGCGCGGTCCCTTTCAACACGATGTACGAGGTCGCACCGATCACGGCGTTCCATTGCAGGCTCACCGCAGTCGCCGAGAGCACGGTAACAACCAAGCCGCTGGGCGGCGGAGGAGCGATCTCCTGCTCAACGCTGCTCTCGTCAGCGTTGCCACTGCCGTCGCCGAGACATCCGCTCAGACCGCCCAGCCCAAAAAGTGCGATGAACAGCATCGACAGGTGTATTTTGGTTGACATGAAATCGGAGTTTAGAATCGTCTTCCGCCTCTACCAAGTCAACACCGTTTCGGTGCCCCGTTAGGAACCTGTGATTCAGCTCTCCGTGAGGCAATGCGCGGGCTGACCGTTATGGGTAGCGCGAGGATAGTTCCATCTCGAAAATGAACGTTCGGCCACTACGAAGACACGCGCGAGATGTCAATGCTCGCCACGTGGTACTGCCCCGGTTCTGGCATCATTGACGGTGATGAGAGCCGGGCTGTGCTCGCGTAGCAGCACCCCGCCGGAGAATTCGGCAACGGCTCCGCAGCAAGCTCACGTCTGTCCGTGACCGGCCCCATATGCCTGGTCTCAGGAAACATTCATGTGATCATTTACGCGAATTTCGGATAGTGTCGCGCGCCCGTGAACGCCGGCCGTTTTCCTCCTCACTAAGCCCTAGACCCGAATGCCACGTTTCCTCAATCAGTACCTCCGAGTCGTTTTCGATCTCGGCGTGATGTCGCTGGCCTACTGGTTGGCTTTTCTGTTTCGGTTCGAGTTTCAGCTCCAGCGACCCGCCGTCGAGATCTTGCTGATCAACTGGGGCTGGATCGTCGGCGTTCACTATGTCGGGCTGATCGCGTTTGGCATCCCGCGCATGTCCTGGCGATATCTGAACATGCGCGATGCGAGCAAGGTCTCGATCGCGGTCGCCGCATCGAGTGCGCTCCTGATCACGCTCCGACTCCTCCGGGTGCTTCCTCTCACGAGCGGTGGCGTGATTCCGCTTGGCGTGCTCGCGATGGATTTCGTGCTCGCATTCGTCGGCCTCGTCGGGGCGCGTGCAAGTTGGCGGCTGTGGAGCGAGCTTCAAGATCGCCGCAAGCGCGGCAGCCAACGCGCGCGCCATCGGGTTCTCTTGATCGGCGCGGGCGAGGCGGGTGTCATCGTCGCAAGGGAGCTCGCGAATCGTCCAGACCTCGGGCTCAAACCGGTCGGCTTTCTCGACGACGATGTCCTCAAGAGGCGGACGATCATCGGCGGCATTCCGGTGCTCGGCGCAACTCACGAGGTCGCCGAGATCGCGGCGCGCAAACGCGTCAAGAAAGCGCTGATCACGATCGCGAATGCATCAGGTCAACAGATTCGGCGCATCACCGAGTTGTGCCGGGATGCAGGGATCGAAGCCAAGATCATTCCCGGCATCTACGAAATCGTCGGCGACAAGGTGAACCTTTCGCGGGTTCGCGAGGTGGCGATCCAGGATTTGCTCGGCCGCGAACCCGTGCTCCTCGATGAGGAGATCGTCGGATCGAGCATTCGTAGTCGAGTGGTCCTCGTCACCGGAGCCGGCGGGAGCATCGGCTCCGAGCTGTGCCGACAAATTTGCCGATTCGGGCCCGAGCGGTTGGTCCTTCTCGACCGCTTTGAGAACGCGCTGTTCGAGATTCACCGCGAGCTCGCCGCGGCGTTCCCCCAGGTGCCGATCGACCCGCGGATCGGGGATGTTTGTGATGTCTTCCGAATGACGCAGGTGTTCGAGACGAGCAAGCCAGAAATCGTGTTTCACGCTGCTGCGCACAAACACGTTCCGATGATGGAATGGAATCCTGGCGAGGCCGTGAAGAACAACATCGGCGGCACGCGCATCGTCGCCGATCTCGCCGACCAGTTCGGCGTTCAGCGATTCGTATTGGTCTCCACGGACAAGGCTGTGAACCCTACGTCGGTGATGGGGGCGACGAAGCGCGTCGCCGAGATCTATCTCCAGGCACTCTCGCAGCGCTCCAACACACGGTTCGTGACGGTGCGATTCGGGAACGTCCTCGGGTCCGCGGGAAGCGTGATCCCGATCTTTCGCGAACAGATTTCTCGGGGTGGCCCCGTGCTGGTGACGCATCCCGAAATGCGTCGTTACTTCATGACGATTCCGGAAGCCAGCCAGCTCGTGCTTCAGGCGGGCGCGATGGGTAACGGCGGCGAGATCTTCATCCTGGACATGGGGGAACCCGTGCGGATTGTCGATCTCGCGCGCGACCTCATCACCCTCTCGGGGCTCCGTCCCGACGAAGATATCGAGATTCGCTTCAGCGGCGTACGACCTGGGGAGAAGCTCTTTGAAGAGCTCTCCACGGCCGCGGAGCACGCAGAAAAGACGAAACATCCGAAGGTGTTCACCGGCCGGATCAAGCCACATGAGTGGGAACTGGTGACCACCGGCATTGAGGTGCTGCTCGAGCTTGCGCGTGGCACGGCGATGGATCGAGTGAGGGCAGCACTTGGCGATCTCGTGCCGGAATACGCGATCGCCCGGCCGATCAGCGCGAAGACCACCGCCCCCCGCGGCGAGCCGGCGCTTGTCGAGCCGCGTACCGAAGTCCGGAACGAGCCCATCCTCGTCGTCGACGAGAGTGGTATGACGATCCGTAACTAATGCGGGACAAGTTCCTTCCCTTCGCCCTTCCCGATACAAACGAGGCCGAAGTCAGCGCGGTCTCGGAAGTGATTCGTTCCGGTTGGCTCACAACGGGCACTCAGGTCCGGGCGTTCGAGGCGGCGTTTGCGAAATACGTGGGAGCGCGTCACGCAATCGCGGTGAATTCTTGTACGGCGGCGATGCACCTTGCGCTGGAAGCGCTCGGCGTGAAGGCCGGGGACAAGGTGATCACGACCCCGTACACGTTTGCGGCAACAGCCGAAGTCATCCGCTATATGGGAGCGCATCCGTTATTCGTCGACGTACGACCAGACACGCTCAACATCGACATCGATCAAGTCAGTGCCGTGTTGAAACGCGAGCACGTCGCCGCGATCATGCCGGTGCACATCGCCGGTGAGCCGTGTGACGTCGAAGCCCTCGACAAGGTAGCGGGCGGTATTCCGATCATCGAAGACGCCGCGCATGCGCTGCCGACGAAGCTTCGCGGTCGCAACATTGGCAGTCTGTCGCGCTTCACGTGCTTCTCGTTCTACGCCACCAAGACTCTCTCGACGGGCGAGGGTGGCATGATCACGACCGACGATGACGCGGCGGCCGATCGGTGCCGGATCATGAGCTTGCACGGAATCAGCCGCGACGCCTGGAAACGCTACACTGCCGAAGGATCGTGGGCGTACGAGATCATCGCGCCAGGTTACATATACAATGTTACCGACGTGGCTGCGGCTCTTGGACTTGTTCAGCTCGGCAAGCTCGTGAGCATGTGGAAGCGAAGGGTCGAAATCGCCGGGCGTTTCGATACGGCGTTCGCTGCGCGGCCCGAGCTTCAGATTCCAGCGCGGGCGGCTGGAAATCAGCACGCCTGGCACCTGTACATGTTGCGCGTGGACAACGAGCGCATTCGCGGCGGCCGCGATGCCTTTGCGGAAGCGATGCGGAAGCGCAACATCGGCATCAGCGTCCATTTTATTCCGCTACATATCCACCCGTACTACCGAGACACCTACGGATACAAGCCGGAGGACTTCCCGGTCGCTCACCGAGAGTATTCTCGCGAGATCTCACTGCCGATCTACAGTCGAATGAGTGATCGCGATGTCGACGATGTGATCGCTGCAGTTCTGGAGACCGCAACCGATCTTGCTCCGCCATGACGATCCACGACAGCCCCTTCGACTCGGCCCACTACGAGCTGACGATCGGCAAGCTCGAGATCGGATCTGGCGAGGAGCTCGAGCCCTCGATCCTTGAAGCACGTGCACGACAGCTCGATGTCGTGTTCCTTCGGGTGTCCGAGGCAAACTCGTCAGTGACAAGCGCGCTCGCCGAACGGGGTCTTGCTCCACTCGAGACGCTCGTGACGTCCACACTCGGAACAGCGCCGGCACCAAGCGTGCTGACAAATCCCGCGATCGCGATTTCACACCACGACACATTGTCGCCGAACGAGGCGGCGATCATCGGTGAGATCACAGCGGAAGCGATCACGGGCACCCATCTTCACGCTGACCCGCGCCTTCCCGTTGGACGCACCAATCGGCTCTACGCCGCATGGGGACGCAACGATGCGCTGGGACGAGCTCACAAGACAATTCTCGCCCGTGCCGCGGGCGAGATCGTCGGCTACATCGCCGTGCTGCTCTCCGATCGCGTCGCGGTCATCGATCTCGTCGCGGTGAAGGCGACCTGGAGGGGAAGTCGTGTCGGAAGCGCGCTACTCCAAAGCTTCATCGAGTGGGTTCGCGGAGCCGAACTCGATGCGCGTGTCGGTACACAGTCCGATAATCCCGCGCTCGGCCTCTACCGACGATTCGGCTTCATCCCCTCCGAACGCCAATCGACGTACCACCTGTGGCTCTAGGCATGTCCGTGAGTACGGAGTTTCCAGTGTCGAGCGCTGCGTCGTCTCCGCGGCGCATTCGCCTCGCGCACGTCTGCTCTTCAGATCTCGCATTTCCCGCGTTGATGCCGTTCTGCCGGCCGCTTCTCGCGCGGGGCTGGGAGATCACCTTGATCACGCCGGATGGGCCTCACGTCGCCGCCGGGCGCATGGCCGGCATCCGATGGCTACCGCTCGCACTCCAGCGCAAGTTGCATACTTCAAGTGACGTCGTCGGAACCCTGCAGCTCGCTCGGTACTTTCTTCAGGGTCAGTACGACATCGTCCACACGCACAACATCAAAGTCGGTCACGTCGCACGCGTCGTAGCGGCCATGACGCGAGTTCCGATCATCGTTCACACCATTCACGGGATGGCCTACTCGCTCGACACGCCATGGCTCAAACGCATCGGTCACGCAACGCTCGAAAAGATCGCGAGCTTCGGTTGCGACATCGTGATGTCACAGTCGCGCGAGGACCGGGACACCTACCTCGCAACCAAAGTGATCGCCGCCGACAAGCTCGTCTTGATCGGGAACGGCATCGACCTCTCTCGATTCGATCCTGCATCACCAACCGGAAGTGCGGCGAATCGTGCAGCCGTGCGCCAGGCTCTTGGGCTCGAAGGCGACGAGATCCTGTTCTTCTCGGCCGGTCGGTTGATCGTCGAGAAGGGTTTTGTCGAGCTCTTCGAAGCGACTCGCATTGCGCGGCGCCAAGATCCGAGAATTCGTCTTGCCATTGCGGGCTCGACGGACCAGCGCGTCGATACGCTGAGTCCAGAGATCCTGGACAAGGCGCGCGACGAAGGCGTGCTGCTGCTGGGACGCCGCGTAGACATGCCGGATCTATATGCAGCTTCGGATGTCGTGACCCTTCCGAGCTGGCATGAAGGCTTACCGCGCGTGCTCATGGAGGGGGCGGCCATGGGCAGACCATTGCTTGCGACCGATGTCTGCGGGTGTCGAGAGATCGTGGTGCCTCCGAATAATGGTTTGCTGGTGCCGGTTCGCGATGCCAGGGCGCTTGCTGCTGCGATGAACACGTTGGCGAGCGATGAAGCCCTGCGCGCTCGCCTTGGGCGCGACAACGCGCTTCAAGCGCGTGACCTCTACGCGATCGAACGTTCCGTGGCACTCGTCAACGAAGTCTACGATCGTCTCCTTGCGCGCGAGGGACTGGCATGAGACCGGGCTATCTCGCGAAACGCGCTCTCGACTACGCGTTCGCCACGGGTGGCCTGCTGGCGTGTGGGCCTGCCATGCTCGCGATCGCCGTAGCAATCCGGTTGGAGAGCGAGGGCGGCGCGCTGTTCGTACAAGAGCGTCTGGGCAAGGGCGGCAAGACGTTCAAGCTGCTCAAGTTCCGAACGATGAAGGCAGCGCCCATCATGTACAACCCGGATGGTTCGACGCGGGTCGATGCTGCCGACGCCCGCGTCACGCGCGTTGGAAAGTATCTGCGCGGTGCGATCGACGAGCTGCCGCAGCTGATCAACATCTTGCTCGGCGACATGAGCCTGATCGGTCCACGGCCCGACATGGCGTCGCAGCGGTCACTCTATTCTGCCGATGAGGATCGCAAGCTCGAAGCGCTCCCGGGAATCACGAGCCTCGCCGTCGTGCTTGGCCGCAACGATCTTCCGTGGAAACAGCGGATCCAGATCGATATCCGCTACATCGATAGCTGGAGTCTCGGCCTCGATTTCAAGATCTTCGCGCAGACGCTGCTCATGCCACTTGGCCTGCGCGCGTTCGACTTCATGGAGGTACTCCAAGGAGTTGGCGTCGACCACAGCTAGAATGTCTTCGCGAGGGAGCTCGGTTCGGCACCTTTGACCCATCGATTGAAGAATCGTTGGCCACGGAGCTCTACATGACGATACGAGAAGCTTGCGATCGCGACGACGATCGCAAGATAGACGAGAGTGATCGAGGCGGTCACGGACTGCGGTCCGATGATCGTGGAGACATCGCGGACCCGACCAAACAGGTGGAGCCCGTGTTGCGTCGCGACCATCGCGAGCGTCAGCATGCCGAGTACGACCAACGCATGCACCATGTAGATGGAGTACGACCACCTGCCGAGGGCCTGCGGCAATTTCTTCCGCAACAATCCAGAGAGCAGACCGTCCTCACCGGCAAATACCCAAACAGCCAAGGCGAACAACGCGGTCACCAGCACGGATGATTCGTCAGGAATCAGAATCACGCCTCCAACGACCAACAACACCACGGCGATCTCGCCGAACGTGCCTAGCTTGAGAGGCCAGCGCTGCCACACGCGTCGGATGAGCACGCCCATCGTGAATCCAAAGACGCATCGAAACAGCCCGTAGTCGAACGTTGATCGCATTCCGAGCGGCGCGACGAACAAGATCACGGCGACCGAGCCCGCCAGCAGGACCGATGCCACCGGATCGAGCCACTTGCGAGGGACAAGCGCGCACAACGCCGCGAACAAGCCATACGCGAAGACCTCCGTGCTGATCGACCAACTTGGAACGTTCCACGTTGGATGATCGAGGATGCCCCAGCTGTGAACGAGGAGAATGTTCGCAGGTAGCGATGCGAGCGTGTCGTGCTCGGCAAAGGCTGCACGTCCCGTCGAGATGTGGGCGTGGTTCGCAAGCCAGACGCAGGTCTCGAACCCGAAGAACCCGAGGAGCATGACGATGTGCAGCGGCCACAGTCGACCGATCCGGCGCACCAAGAATGCACGGACCTCGGCGCCGCCGCGCTGAAGGCGCTCGCGGTACGCATGGGCGATCACGAACCCAGAGAGCACGAAAAAGAAATCGACGAATCGAAACCCGTGGTGGATCAAAGCATTGCGATGCAGGACGCTGTCGATGTTGAGGTGCTCGAGCGCGACCAGCAGCGCACAGATGCCACGCCATGCGTCGAGAGCCGCGAAGCGTTCGCTTTTCGAAGGGTTCAACATCTGAACAGCGGCGTCCGAACAGCCGACTCAAGATCGATTGATCTGAAGCGTGCGACCGAAGGCCGTAAACTTGACGATCGGCTTTGTGGTGCGGTCCTCCATCAGATCTGGTCGGGACAGATCACGGAACAGTCCACCGTGCGGCTCGTAGTAACCGAGTTGCATGCCGTATCGCTGGTTGGGAAGCTCCTGATGGAGCTCTTTGACGGAATGGAAGGACTGCCGAGTCTTGAAGAACACGACGAAGCTGTTTGGAACGTACTTCGCTACGGTGGCGACTTCGAAGTTCGCCTCGTCGTGGTGCAGATCGCCCCAGCAGCGGGCTCGAGGATCTCGTGGGCGCACGAACTGGGTTCCATACTCGTCGTAACCCGGCTGATCGGCGAATGCGAAGATGCACGTGAACACGCGGTGCGGCGCG
>JAQBQF010000154.1 GCA_028287115.1 Myxococcales bacterium | reverse complement strand
CATCGATGAAATCGGCCCAGCGCTCGGTCTGGAACAACACGAACGCGGGGACGATGAGCTGATTCGTCACCACGTGCTCGACACCCTGCAGGATCGCGTCGATCGTCTTGTCGGGCGTGAGCTTGCCCTCGGCAACACCGCGACGTAGGCGGTGGACGCTTTCGAGCGTGATGCCGAACATCTCCTCTTCGCTCGGACCGGTGTTGTTCGGCGGTGCCGGCGGCGGCGCGTACGGATCGATCGCGCCAGTGTTTACGACGGGTGTCGCCTGGGCGATGTTCGCGTACGGATCGATCGGACCGGCCGGTGGCTTCGGTGCGCCGTTGCCGTTCGCGACCGGCGCCGCACCGTTTAGGCCGCCGCCCGCAGCAGCCTGCTGCGGCTGTTGCTGACGCGGCTGTTGCTGGGGCTGTTGCTGACGTGACTGCGCGTTGACGATCGGCGGCGGCGGCGACCAGCCGGCCGGTGCGCGTCCCTGTGACGCGGCGATGTTCTGGGCGCGGATCGCGACCTCAGCTTGGATACGCGTCTGATCGCGCATTGCCTCGGCCGTCTTCACTTTACCCTCGCTGATCACCTGATCACGTTTCACGGCGAGGAAGCGCTCAGCGACTTCGCTTCCACGTGCGAGACCTTCCTGAATCAGACGTGCGGCCGGCGGATCACCGCCACCGCCCGACATGTTCATGATCGTCTCGGCGGCGTTCTTGTAGAGGTTGCCGATCTCGCCGACCGAGTTGATGATCCCGCGCATCATGCCGTCGGTGCCTGACGAGCTGTCCTTCATGAGCTGCGCGAGCTGAACCGGCGAGACCATGAACTGCGACATGCTCTTGTTGGATTCGTTCTGCATACGCGCGATCTCACGCTGCGTGTCAGCGTTCATGCGCGCGTTCTCTTTCATCATCTCGACGACGGGATCTTGGCGGTTCGACAGCGCCGCCTGCTGCATCTGCTCGAAACGGCGCTCCGAGGCCTCGCGCGTCTCCTTCATCTCGCGCTGCAGCATCTCATCGCGGCGAATCTGCTCGAAACGCTCGCGCTCGCGCTCACGCTCGGCACGCTCCGCTTCGAGGCGGCGCTCCTGCTCCTGGCGCTGGCGCTCGAACTCCTGCGCCTGACGCTGCTGCTCCTCGCGGATGCGACGGAACTCGTCGGTCTCACCCTTGGGCGACTCGGCCATGCGCGCGAGGTCGGCACGGAGCTGCAGCATCGCCTGCTCGCTCTGTTGACGGATCGCGAGCAGCTGCTGTTGCATCAGCTCGCGCTGAGCGTTCTCGTGCTGTGTACGTGCCTGCTCGCGCTCGCGCTCGCGCTCCTCGCGCAGGCGACGAACTTCGTCGTCCTCGTTCTTGTTGCGACCCTCACCGAGCCGACGGATCTCCTCGCGCATCGCGGCCATCGACTGCTCGTGCGCGATCGTCTGGCGTTCGAGCGCCTGCTTGTACTCCAGCTCCTTACGATCGAGATCGGCTTGTTGGAGGCGGCGCTCCAGCTCCTTCTTCTCCTTGTCGTCGTCGTTGTTGTCGAAGAAGCGTGCACCACGGCGCGAGTTGCGATCATCGTCGTCGTAGCCGAAGCGCGTGCGGCCACCGTACGGCGGCGTGCCGTAACCGGGCGCGGCGCCGTAGCCGGGCGGCGCGTATCCCGGCGGCGGGTAACCGTTGTACGGTTGCGGCTGCTGCGGGTAGCCCCACGGACCGGGCTGCATCGTGTTGCCGGGCCACGGCTGCGGACCGGCCGCCCACATCGGCGGCGACTGCGGTTGTGGCATCTGCGGCGCAGGCTGCTGCCCCATCACGGGACCGCTGTGCGGCGGGTTGCCGTAGCCGAGCTGCGCGCCGTTCGGTGGCCAGCCACTCGTCTGGTTCATGCCGAGCGGCTGAGCGTTCTGCGGGATGTTCGCGGGGCCGCTGACCTGTTGGACGTTCGTCGCGGCGCCCACGAGCGCGGCTTCGGCCGTGTTTGGCGGGACCTTCTCCGGGTACATGCGCGGATCCCACACACCCTGCCAGCGCATCGTCTCACCCTTCGCATCGGTGACGGTGAACTCGTAGTAGCCGCCGCCCGCCCACTTCGTGAGAATGAAGTTCTCCAGCTGCAGAACCTCGTCACGAGTCCAGTTCGTACCGGGTGGGGAGAAGCCTTGCTGCTCACTGCCCTTCGCGGGCAGTTCGATCGGTTGACGCACGTTGCCGCGCATCTTCTCGACGCGAACGGTCAGCGGCTCGTGCATTGCTTGCAGCTTCACCTGATCGAAGCGCTGCTCCTTCTCGGTCTTCTGCGCGGCCATCTAAAATCTCCTCGGATGTGGGCGATCGCTCGCGCGATCGAACTTCGATCGCTGATGCGACTACTTGAAAGGTCGAAGCCACTCTAAGGGTGCGATTCGTGGTTGTCAACGCGAGGTCACGCGGGGATGTGGAGGTTCGATCGCATGAGCGATTGACGTGAATCGCATCGCTGTGTACGACAACGAGATGGGACTACCGATCGTCGCGCCCGAGCGTACGTTCACCCGCGCACGTCGATGCGCGAACTGCACCGCCTTCGAAACCGGTGCGATGTCGCACCAGCAGTGGAATACCCACCGCAAGGCGCGCCAGGACGATTACCTGAAGACGATGCCGATCAGTCGGCTCGCCGACATGGAAAAGCCAGACTGGTCGCCATCGGAGAAGAACGACGCGCGGCTCCAGCAGCTCATGCAGATGGACCACATGATCGCCAACAGCATGGCCGGCCTGTGCATGAAGGGTGCACGGTCAGCGAAGGATGGCGGTCCCGAGGGCGACTTCGTTCACGCGGAGTTCCTGTGCGACCGCTGGACGGGTATTGAGGGCGTCGGCGAGATGACTCGCGGTCATGAGGACAAGCTCGGCGGCGAGCTACACGAGATCGCGGATGACCGCGCCGAGAAGGCGTAGGTTCGCGCGTGACGTCACTCATCCTCTACATGCTCTTGTCGACCGCGTTGTACTACCTGTTCGCGCGCGCCATGATCACGAAATCGCTGTGGTCGCGGTACCCGGCGTGGCTCGACTACTACACGTCGTGTGCGGCCTGCTCGGGCTTCCTCTATGGTGGCGTAGTCGCTCTTGCGATCGGATGGACGCAGGAACTACCGTTTCTAGACCTGGACGGCCGTTTTTGGGTCACACCCATCGTTGTCGGGCTGGGATCTATGGTCTGGACCCCCATTCTGGCCGAAATCCACATACGGGCCCTATTGCAGCTGGGCGTAGCTGATCCACGGAGCAATACGGCGGTGGATCCGCCATCGGAGAGCGCGAATGCCTAAGCGTCGAGATGAACAGGCCCCGTACTGGCAGCAACTCCGTGTCGCCGAGAAGGGCATCATCGAATATGCGCTCGAACACGGAATCACGATTCGCGGCACGGCCGTCATCCTAGGGATCTCGCCGAATTACCTCGGGGAGCGCCTACGCCTGCTCGGGATCCCCGTTCCCGATGTTCGCCCGGGTCCCAAGCCAGGCACCAAGCGACCGGTGGTCCCCAAGCTACGTGTGGTCGAAGAAACGCCGCCGGGCGAGACTTTGGACGAGGACGCCGACGACAAGGACGCGGACGAGGACACGAATGACGAGGTCGAGGGTGAGGGCGAGGGCGAAGACGTACTTGAAGACGAAACCGAAGAGGGCCAAGACGATGACGAAGAAGGCGACCCTTGGGATGGCGAAGACGAGGACGAGGACGAAGACGAAGACGACGGTAATGACGAGAGCAAAGACGCCAACGCGCAAGGGAACTAGCCGGGGGTACCCGCGCCGGAAGACGTCGGAGCGCGCGTGGCGCCGTCCTGTGGGCGGGCTGCTTAGGCCGGGCGAGGCACTCGTTCTTGTGATCGAACCGCCGATGGGTCCGAATGAACAGCCTGTAGCGCTCACACCGAACGCGGGCGACATCATCCTGCTCGACGCTCAACCCGGTCGCGTGACCGTACACAACCAGACCGATCGCGTAGTCGCCTACATGATGTCCGTCGTGCCGAGCATGCTCGTGAAGGCGGCGACCGTACCGTGGCGGCGGATCGCGTCCGATCTCGGACACGCGGTGCGCGAGAGCGGCCTGCTCGATCGCTTCGCGCGGCTCCTTCGCTGATCGCGTACACGATCCGATCGCTGCAGTGATCATGATACGCTCACCGGATGGGTGCACTTACCGATCTGCTCAAGAGCGAACGCGGCTTCTTCGCGCTCGCGCTCGTCATCGCGTCGACGGTCCTCACGGCGCTCGGGAACATGTCGATCGACATGTGGAAGGACTTCAACCTCTACATCTTCGGCATCTACGTCACCGGCAAGTCGCTGACCGGTGCTGTCGCGCTGTTCAAGGGCGGTACGTCCGAACCGGAATCGCCGGCTCCCGCGCCGGTTACCGCGCCAGCTCTCGCGCCGGTTACCGTTCCGACGCCTGCTCCGACGCCTGAACCGAAGGCGTAGCGTTTGGACACTCGTGCAGTGCTCGCCGCGCTCGATACGATTCGGACGTTCGCACGCACGGATCCGGATCGATCACAGGACGTCCTGCAAACCGTTGAGGTGATGCTCGCGAGCTTACAGGACGCGCTCACCGGCAAGACGTCGCCCGACATGCTCGCCGCTGAACTCGCCGCGCTCGTGGACGTTCACGGACGCGCGGTCTCGAAACGGTTCCTCACACCGATCGACGAGCGGTTCGATCCAGGAGTAGACGATGATTCTTCGCCCAGGTGACAACGGCCCCGACGTCAAGACGCTTCAGCTGAACCTCAAAGCGTGCGGCTACGACCCTGGTGCAATCGACGGCGACTACGGCAAGAAGACGGCTGCCGCAGTGCTCGCTTTCCAACTAGATCGCCCGGACGTCGATGACGACGGCATTGCCGGGCCACACACGCTCGGCGCGCTCGACATGGCGATCGGCAAGATCAAAGCTACAGCGGACGTAGCGAAGCCCCCGACCACGCACGTGCCGTGCAACACGGAGACGTGGACGGCATTCGAGCACCTCGTCGATCTCGTCACGAACAAACCGGTGCG
>JAQBQF010000110.1:0-32500 GCA_028287115.1 Myxococcales bacterium | reverse complement strand
GCCGTCTTCCGTACGACGTCGCGGCGATCGTCTCGATGCAGGTCGCGCGAGCTCTCGACTACATTCACTATCGCGGCATCGTTCATCGCGACATCAAGCCGGCGAACATCATGATCGCGCGCACCGGCGGCATCAAGGTGATGGACTTCGGCATCGCGCGCGACACGAGCTTCGGCGATCTTACCGAGGCTGGCACCGGCATCGGCACGCCGGCGTACATGTCACCGGAGCAAGTGCTCGGCGACAAGCTCGACGCACGCAGCGACATCTTCTCGCTCGGCGTCGTGCTGTATCAGATGTGCACGGGCAAGAAGCCGTTCGTCGAGGACGAGAAGAAGTCCGCGATGCACAAGATCCGCCTCGAGAAGCACACGAGTGCGCGGCGCGTGAATCCCGAGATTCCTCGCGAGCTGTCGAACATCATCGATCGCTGCCTCGAGAAGCAGCCGCGTGATCGCTGGCGGTCGGCGCAGCAGATGACGATGGCGCTCGAGCGGTTTCTCGGCAAACACGTCGAGATGAATCACCACGCGCGGCTCGTGTTGTTCTTGCGCGGCCAAGGCGTGATCACCGAGCTCGAGGCCGAGGAGTATCTGAATCCGCAGGCGATCGGCACCGGCGGTGCGCAGCCCAATCTGCAAGCGCGCAATGTCGTGCGTGCGGGGATCGTCGCGCACGCGGTGACGCTCGGCGTGTTGCTCCTGATGCTCGGCCTCATCCACGTCGCGCCGCTCGGTGCCACGCCGCGCTCGGTGCTGACCAAAGATCAGGGACGCGGTTACGTGAAGATCAACGCGCACCCGTGGGCGCGGGTGTTCCTCGACGGAAAAGACGTCGGTGTCACGCCGATCGCCAAGCCGATCGAGGTGATCGAAGGTCCGCACACGTTCAAGCTCGAGCACGACTGGTACGAGCCCGTCGAACGCACGCTGACGATCGCAGGTGGACCGCCGGCGGCTGCGACGTCGCTCGTGATCGACTTCGATGCGCTGAAGATTCCGCTGCGGCCGGGCAAGACGAAACCGCCGGCGCTGCCCGTCGACCCCGCGGCTCCGGGCGGCGGAGGCGAGCCGTGAGAGCGCTCGTGATCGTCGCGCTCGTCGCGCTGGCGATGGCGCGTGCGCATGCCGAAGAAGCACCGAGCGACACGATGACGATTCGCGTGCACGAGAAAGACACGCTCGAGCTCCTCGCCGCGGAGTACTACGGCGATCGCGATCTCGCGATCTTCATCATGGTCGCGAACAAGATGCAGCACGCGCGTCCGCTCAAGCCGGGCGAGCGGCTGCGCATCCCGGTCACGCGCACGGTAACGACGCAGAAGGGCGATTCGTTCGAGACACTCGCCGGGACGTACCTCGGAGATCCGCGGCGTGCGCCGTTTCTCGCCGACTTCAACAGCATGTCCGCCGAGGACACGCTCGCGACCGGAACGGCGCTGACGATCCCGTTTGCGGTGCAGCACACGGCTGCCGCGACAGAGTCGCTCTCGAGTATCGCGGCGTCGTACTTCCGCGAATCGAAGCAAGCAGACATGCTGAAGCGCTACAACTTCCTCGACAAGACGCAGCTCGAGAAGGGCGAGTCCGTCGCCGTCCCGATCTTCAACGTGCGCGTTCGTTCGGGCAAGCTGCCGCCGATCGACGCGGAGTCCAAAGCACGGCGCGATCAGCAGCGCAGAGCATCCGCGGAGCTCGCCCTCGCGCTCCCGCGCGCACGCACGGCGTGGCTGCAAGGCGACTTTCAGAGCGTCAAGGAGGCGCTCGAGCGGTTCGGAGACGAGCTCGACTTCCTCGACACGAGCTCGGCGGTCGAGGTCGGCATGTTGCTCGCAAGAGCGCACCTCGCCGACGACGACACCGCGTATGCCGTCGAGAAGTTTTCGCAAGTGCTCAACCGCAAACCACGTTACGTGGTGAGCACGTACTGGGAATCGCCCAAGGTCGTCGCCGCGTGGAAGAAGGCCGGCGGACACACCGAGGGCGAGTAGTCGTCCGGTTGTCAACGTGGACACCGTGCGCATCCGTCGTGTGTTGGCTCGCGTGCTTCACCGCGCCCGGCTCTCCGTCGGGTCGACAAGCGTTGCCGGTCTGATCTCGGCCCGAGGTTCCGACAAGGCAGAGCGGAACCGCAAAGCCGCAACGACGCAAAGGCTGGAGCAGGACGAACACGGCCTCGGAATCGGAGCCAGGTCACGATTCGGTCTGGTTGCGTCTTTGCGTCTTTGCGGTTCCGCTCCGAAGCGGAATATGGGTGCCGGCGCGCACATGATTGCTGCCCGGATCGCCCTCTCTGCGCTCGCGGCATGCAGCTCGGGATCGCCGCCACCGGCGAGCCATCGCGTTGACAAGGCGATCGCGGCCGCAATCGCGGCGGCCGATCACCTCGCGGCGCCGTGGCGATGTGCCGCGCTCGATACGCCGGCGTTCGTCGACGGCACGGTCGCTCACGACTGGAAGCTCGTCGAGCACACGGTGAGCCGTGCGAAAGACGGGGATCTCGTGATCGGCGTCGTCGCCGATGCGGGCAACGCATCGCCGCGAACGATCGCTGCGCTGAGCCGACTCCGGAGCAAGCTCGAAGCCGCCAAGGTCGACCTCGTGATCACGCTCGGCGGCATGGGATCGACGCAAGGCGAGCTCGAAGGCACGCTCGGAACGCTTTCCGATCACGCGACCTGGCCCGTGATCGCGCTCGCCGGCGATCTCGAGCCCGAAACGGCGCAGATCGCGGCGCTCGCCACGCTCCAAAAACGCGGTGACCCGGTGATCGATGGCAGGCTCGCGCGGTGGATCGAGATCCCGGGCGTCACGATCGGTACGATCCCGGGTTCCGGCGCGGCCACTCGTCTCGTCGCCGCCAACGACGGCTGCGGCTGGCGCCCCCACGACATCGCGAAGCTGTATCGCGCGCTGTCCGAAAAACCCGGCTTGCGGGTCGCCGCGATGGCCGAGGCGCCGCGCGAGATCGTCGGAGGCGATCCGGCCGGCCAGCTCGAGCTCGTTGCCGGCAAGACACAAGCTTTCGACGTCGCGCTGCATGCTCCCACGCACGGCGCCCCGACGCCCGCGCGCAGCGGAGCTCGCGATGGCGCCGCGGTCGCACTCTCCCCCGGCACGAGTGATGCGATGACTCGGCTTCCCGAGCCCACCTTGCCGTCCGCGGGCGTGCTCTCGATTCGAGGCAACGCTTGGAGCTGGCGCCCGGTCGTCGACCAGCCCTGAACGACATGGGCACCGCGCCGCCGAGCGGGTAACATGGCGAGTGGTGTCGTCGACCCCGGCGCAAAAATTCGTGTGCCCGCGGTGCAGGACTTCGTTTCCGGAGCCGAGTCACTTCTGCCGCGAGTGTGGTGCCGACATGACACGCGCGAGCGCGCTCGACGCCGCGGCACGGTCGAGCACGAACCATCCGGCGCTCGCAGATACCAGCGCGAGTGATCCCGGCGACGAAGGGCAGCCGACCGCGGACCGCCGGTTATCGGATTCAAATCAGCAGTGGCTCGGCAAGATCGTCGATGGCCGCTATCGCGTGATCGAGGTGCTCGGTCGCGGCGGCATGGGCGTCGTCTATCGGGTCGAGCACCTCAGGATGGGCAAGATCGCCGCGATGAAGGTCCTGCATCGCGATCTCGCGAACGACCCCGAGGTGATCAAGCGGTTCGAGCACGAAGCGGCCGCTGTCTCGAAGTTGCATCACCCGCATACGGTGCAGGTGTTCGACTTCGGCACCGCGCAAGACGCGCTGTATCTGATCATGGAGTACGTCCGGGGTCTCGACCTCGGCAACATCATCAAGCGCGACGGTCCGCTGCCGTGGTCGCGGGCCGCGCCGCTGCTCGCGCAGATCTGCGGTGCGTTGCAAGAGGCGCACGAGCTCGGCATCGTGCACCGCGATCTCAAGCCCGAGAACGTCCTGATCACGCGCACGACGCGCGGCCGCGACTACGCGAAGGTGCTCGACTTCGGCCTCGCGAAGCTCGAGGAGGCCAAGCCGCCGCGCGATATGACCGACCGCCAGGCGATCGTCGGAACGCCGTACTGCATGTCGCCCGAACAGATCCGCGGCGACGACGTCGACGCACGCAGCGACATCTACTCGTGCGGGGCGATGATGTTCGAAGTCCTCACGGGCCAGCATCTGTTCGCGGGCTCGACGGCGGTCGGCGTGTTGACCAAGCACCTGACGACGGAGCCGGATGCACCGTCGATGCGCGCACCGAAGATGGGCATCGATCCACGGGTCGATCATCTGTGTCGCAAAGCGCTCGCGAAGGATCCGAGCGAGCGGTGGCAGAGTGCCGCGCTGTTCGCCGAGGCGCTCGAGGAGGTCTACGCCGAGACCGTCGGAGAGGGCACCGGGCCCGGATCCGCGAAGTCGTCTTCCAAGCGACTCGGCAAGGACCTCGCGATCCCGGCGGAAGATCATGCCGACAGCGCGCTACGGCTCCGGCGGTCCGACATCGATTCCTACGAACGCGGGCTTCAGCGGCAACGCGTGATCGCGCTCGCGCTCGCCGGTGCGTTCGTGGCGGCGGTGATCGGCGTCGCCGGATTCGTAATCACGCGCGATCCGCCGATGCTCGGCACCGAGCGCGAACCGAACGACGACGCCGCGCACGCAAATCGGATCGAAGCGGGCACACCGGTCACCGGTTATCTCGGACGCCGCGAGTCGGTGACCGCCGGTGATCGCGATACGTATGTCGTGCCGTGGGACACGGGTGCCCGGCGGATCGTCACCGTCAAGGTCAGCGGGATACCGAACATCGATCTCGATCTCTCGGTCAACGACGGCGACGGACTCCACGGGACGACGATCGACGAAGGCGGCATCGGTGAAGGTGAAGTGATGCACCGGCGCGCGATCGACGGTCCGCTCGTGATCACCGTCGCGCAGACGCTCCAGAAGGACCAAAAGTATCCGGTCGAGAACGTCAGCGATCCGTACACGCTCGAGGTCATCGAAGAACGCGCCGGCGAAGGCGAGACCGAGCCGAACAACACCGATGCCGATGCGAACGCGCTCGAACCCACGTACGAGCTGCGCGGCTTCCTCGACACGAGGCAAGACGTCGACGTGTTGCGGTGGACCGGGGCCGACGGCGCATATCAGATCGTCGTCCGCGCCGATGGCCTGCCGCTCGCGTGGCGGGTCGGAGACGGCAAGATGCGGACTCCCGGCGCCGCGAGCGTCACGCTCAAGCGCGGCGACCTGATCCGGCTCGAGCGCACCGACCGTGGCAGCAAGGGCACGCTCGTGGGCCGCGACGTGATGTGGTCGATCGTCGTCACGCCTTAGGCGGCAACACGTCGGCGACGGCGATCGACACGTCCGGAAACCGCAGCAGCGCGATGGAATCCCCGCGCGCGTGCGTGGTCTGGATCCGCCAACTGCCTTCGTGTGGATCGCGGAATACGAGCACGCGCTCGTTGACCTGATCGACGATCCAATATTCCTCGACAGCGCTCGCACCGTAGAGCTTGCGCTTCGGTCCACGATCTCGCTGCAGCGACGAACGCGAGACCTCGACGATCAGATATGCGTGGTCTGGATGGTCTCTCCAGACGTGATCCTTCGATGTCACGAACACATCGGGCTCGGGTTCCGACAGATCTGACGCCGCGAACGGTGCCTGCGTGCACACCATGGCTCGACCGTGAAGTGAGAACGCCAAGTGGTTCGAGATCCGCGTCACGGCCATCGAATGTCCAGGATCAATCGGCGCCATCGTTAGCACCATCCCGAACAGCAACTCGACTCGTTCGTCCTCGTAGAACCCCTTCGCGACCAGTGCGTCGTACTCGACTCGCCGCAGCGGCCGGATCTTCTCCCCCTCGAAGGTTGGAACATCGACGTCCTGCATCAACTCCATCGTACCACCTCATCTGTCGTCGCCGAGCACGAGTCGTGCCGGCCCTAAGCGCGTGTGATCTCGACGAGGATTTCGCGGATTGTCCGCGTCGCGGCGACCACGACCGGAATTCGGCGGACACCGGACGGCCACGATCTCGAGCTCGCCGAGCGCCAAGACCATCGAGTGCGCAGCCCGCGGAGAGCCGACCGTGGTTGTTCGTTGTGACGTGCGCTCGTGACGCAAAGACTTTGACGATCGTTCTCCGAGTCCTGCGATACTCGGCGACGTGAAGCGCTTTCTCGCCGTGTCACTTTGCCTCGTCGCGTGCGGAGATGATCCGAAGCCGGCATGTCCGAATCCTCCGGGCCCCTTCGCGGCGGGCAGCCTCGACGGACATCCCGATCCGTTGCACGCCGGATCTAGTGAAGCGCGCGCCGGTCGGATTCACGCTGCAGATCTTCCGGCCGTGAAGTCGGGGCTCATCACGTGGAAAGACGGCGACTTCGTGCTCGCGAACGACAAGGTCGCGCTCGTGATCGAAGATGTCGGCGATAGCGATCTCTACGATCCGTGGGGTGGCCGGCCGGTCGGCATGGCGCGCATCTCGAGCGGACAACTCGTCGAGCCGACGAACTTCGGCGAGCTGTTCCTGTTAACCGGACGATCGACCGTCGTCACCGACAGTGTCTCGGTGCTCAGCGACGGCAGCGATGGCAAGCCCGCGATCGTGCGAGCACGCGGCAAGCTGCACCCGCTACCGTTCTTCGAGTCGGTGATCGCGGTGCTCTACGGCGAACCGTGGACCGACATCGATGCCGCGATCGACTACGAGCTCGCGCCGGGTTCCGAGCACGTCGACGTGCGAATGCGTTACGCGTCGACCCGCGAGAACCCGAAGGACTTGCCGTCGGTGATGAACGCGTTCATGTACACGAAGCGGACGCCGGTGTTCCAGCCGAACAAGGGCTTCGACGAGACGTTCGACAACGCGGGTTACCTCGCGCTGATCGACGATACCGCGACGAGCTGGGCCTACGTCCCCGGCTCGGGCATGTTCTCGACGTCGCTGTCGGTCAGCGGGTTCCTCGGCGCGGTGACGCCGGGTTTCACGATGCCCGCGTGCGGCACGCTCGATCGGATTCACGCACAGATCGTGATCGGAGGACCGGGGCTCGACGGCATCCAGCAAGCGGTCGCGCGCACGCTCGGCCAATCGCAACGCGAGATCACCGGCACGGTGATGCGCGGCGGAGCTCCGGCTCCCGGTGTTCGCGTGCATGCGATCGATACCGGCAATGGTGTCGAGCGCTATCTGACGCGCGTGACGACCGATCCAGCCGGTCACTTCACGCTGCACGTACCGCAAGCGGCGAGCGTACGGCTCGATGCGTTTCGCGCGGGCGATGCCCTCGGGACCGCATCGATCGGCACCGGCACGACCGCGACGATCGATCTGCCGGCGACCGGGCTCGTTCATGTCGTCGCGACGGAGAATGCGGCGGGGGTGCCCGTCCGCGTGCAGATCGTCCCCGCCGCGGGCCAAGTGATCCCGAGCGTGCCCGACAACTATGGCGAGGCGAAGATCGCGCCCGGTCGGCTGCACATCGCATACGCGATCAACGGCGACATCACGCTGCCCGCGCCTCCCGGCCGCTGGGACGTCATCGTGTCGCGCGGCTACGAATACGAGCTGGTGCGGCAGACCGTCCTCGTGACCGCCGGCAACACCGTCCGCGTCGATGCGGCGATCGATCGCGCGGTCAGCACCACGAACATCCAGTGTGGTGACTTCCACGTTCACACGTGGCGCTCGAACGACTCGGGCGATGACGGCCTCGACAAGATCGCGCAGTCGGTCGCCGATGGCGTCGAGCTGCCGGTGCGCAGCGATCACGAATACGTCGCGGATTTCTCGTCGGAGATCGCGGCGCTCGGCGTCCAGAAGTTTGCCGCGTCGATCGGCTCGATCGAGCTGAGCTCGTTCGAGGTGTGGGGTCACATGGGGGTGTTTCCCCTGACACCCGATCCGACGAAGATCAACGCGGGCGCGCCGAAGTGGCAGACGTTCCCGACGCCCGAGCACCCCGACACGAAGTTCGAGACGCTGTCGCCGCCGAGCGTGTTCGATGCGGTCCGCGCGCGGCCGGAGGCACCGATCGTGATCATCAATCACCCGCGCGGCAGCACGGATTATTTCGGGTACGTCGGCTACGACGCTGCCACCGGACTCGCGAGCTCGGTCGCCGATTGGGACACCAAGTTCACGCTCGTCGAGGTGTTCAACAACTCGGGGTGGAAGCACAACCGCAACGGAACGGTCGCCGACTGGTTTGGTCTGCTGAAAGCGGGCCGCAAGATCTCCGCGGTCGGATCCTCGGATTCACACGGCATCTCGTACGCCCCCGTCGGCTACCCGCGCACGTGCATCGCGGTCGGCACCGACGATCCGCGGGCATTGACGCCGAGCCTCGTGCGCGATCAGCTCGCCGCGGGACACTCGACGATCAGCGGCGGCATCTACGTGTCCGCCAAGCTCGGCACGAGCGGTCCCGGCGACACGACGACCGGCGCGGGCACGCCGCAATCCGTAGACGTCGTGGTCCAAGCGGCGACCTGGGTCGATGTCACGACGATCGAGGTGATCGTCGACGGCACGACGGTCGATACGATTCCGATCATGCCCGCGGACGCCGACCCGACGAATCGCGTGATCCGGTGGCGCGGTGCGATTCCCGTGCAGGTCCGCGCGACCGGCGGTTTCGTCGTGATCGCTGCGTATGGCGAGCAGCCGCTCGAACCGGTGCATCCCGGCGAGCTTCCGTTCGGCGTGACCAACCCGATCTTCGTGAACCCCTAAGACGGTCGAGACATGGGCTTTTCGCGGGTCGGAGAACCCGCGGATCGTCACATCGACGCGAGCGCAGCGACTTCGCCTGGTGTGAGCGCGTGATCGTAGAGACGAACGTCGTCGATCAGTCCCTTGACCTTGTTGAACAGGACACCGGTGTCTTCGTCACAGCCGATCAGGATGTCGTCTGCGGCATAGGAGACGACTTGGCCGACCGGTTGCGGTGTTCCGGCGCTGCCATCGACAAAGGTCACGAGACTGGTGGCGTCATAGGTCCCGGCAAGGTGATGCCACACGCCGGCGGTGAGCGGCCCTTTGACGCTCGTGGTGCCTACCCCGATCCCGTAGCGGCTCACCAAATCGTCGAAGACCTCGAAGGTATTCACGCTACTCGTTGCGCCTTGATACGGACGGGCGAACGGGCTGGAGGACTGGATCATCGGCAGCAGCACCCAGACGGCGAACGTGAATGACGACGGGCGCAGGTCGGGCGCGTCGGCGACGTGCAGGCACTGCGTGCCGTCGAACGACGCCGCGCCCACACCGACGCGTCCTGCGGCTTGGATCGGACACTCGGTGCACGTGGCATCGTGGCCCGCTGCGCGATCGTGCAGCAGACCATCGCTCTCGAATGCGAAATGAAGCAGCATCCCGGTGCCTGCGTCGGGGACGCCGGCATCCAGACGAACGCCCGCATCGGAAACGACATCGAAATCGAATCGCCCGCACGACGCGATCACGAAGATGCCCGCGATCCAGCGCACCCGCTAAAGGGTACCACGCGACGTCAGAATCCAGCCAACGCGCCTCACCCCTTGGTCAGCAGCACGATGCGGCGCTCGTAGGCCTGCAGCTTCGTGATCGCATCACGAAATGCCGGGTACTTGTCGGCCGGAAGCACGAGCTTGTCGAGCTTGATCTCGTCGTGACACGTCACGCTCTGCCCTGCCGTCGTACAGACCGAGGAGAAGCTGACCCCTTCCGACGAGCCTTCGAGCTTGGGCGGTACATAGGACACTTTCCATCCCGCCGGGACCTGGAGCGTCACGTCTGATTTCTCGGTGCGAGGGACGCCGATGCTGAGCGGATACTTGCGGACCGAGAGGCTCGCCGACGGTGCGTCATCGGCGACACCGAGCGACACGGGCGGCAACTCGAACACGCGGAAATTTCCCTGCGCGGCCGAGTAGCCCGGCACCGATACGTGGTGAGTCACCTTGAAAGCGCCGGAGACGCTCATCGTGTCGCCGACGTCGTGGCCCTTATCGAGCGCGGCGGCGGACAGCTCCGCGGCAGCCTGCTGGAAGAACTGCGTGAGGTGCTCGCCTTTGAGCGGTCGCAGCTGTTCCGTCGCGCGATCCGCGTACCAACCGGACATCTCGTACGCGTACTTGGCGTCGAGATCTCCGTTCGCCGAGAGCGCGAACTGCGCGTTGACCTGCGAGATCGACGTCGAAGGATCGAGCGGCGGACGTTGGCCGAGCTCGGAGCCGCCCTTCTCGAGCGGTAGCACGAGGTTGTCTTCGCCGGTGAACGCGACGCCGTACTGACCGTATTCGTCGCTCGGATCGACCCAAACTTCTTTGCCGTCGACGGTGAGCTTCGCGATCACGTGATCGAACTGCGCGATCGTCGGAACGCTCGCGATCACGGGCACGCGGCCGGTTCGCACGAGTACGGGGCGACCCTGAATGCCTTGGGCCGCGGCGAGCGCGAGCAGGAGGCCGACCTTGTCGCGATTATCGGCGTAACGATTTTGCAAGACGACGTCCGGCGCGTGCGGCTCGTAACCGGCCCATCCGAGCGGCAGATCGACCGAGCGAATATCGTGCGCGACGAACGCATAGAGCTTGGAGGCCTTGTCGGTCTCGGACTTCGCACCTTCGGTGATCCGTTCGGCTTCTTGCTTGATCGCCGGGGTCGGCGTCGCTGGAACCGACGCGCGCAAGAACCGCTCTGCGACCGGCTCGAGCACCTTCGCCCAGCTCGGCTGAAAGCTGTAGAGGAGGCGCGGCAACACCGCGGCGTCCGCCGGGGAGGCTTGCTCGGGATGTTGATCCGGAAGCTTCTCGAGCTTGTACGTCCACATGTGGCCGTCGGGAGTCGAGGACTCGGTCGCTTTGAGATCCGCTCCGACGACTTCGAGCTTCGGAGACGCGCTGGTCGCAACCGTGATCGTCACGATGCGCTCGAGCACCGGATCCCACTGGCCGAGCATCTGCTCGCCGCCCATCGGCGCATCCGGCGTCGCCTGCGTCGTCCGCGTGTACTCGAGCTCGACGACCGAGCCTTTGTCGACCGCGGGAAACGACACGACGCGCTCTCGCACGTCGGAGTAGATCGTCGCATCGGCGAGACGCGGAGGCACGATGTCGCCGATCTCTTCGGGCGACGCGACGTGCGGCTCGCCGTCGGCGTTGACCGTGCGCGCCGTCTGGATCGTCAATTGTTGCCGCTTCGTGTCGAACCCGATGTGAACGTCGGCGAACTTCTCCTTGCCGCGTTGCGCATCGAGGAGCTTGACGATCGATTTGTGATGCTCGGTGACCGTGCCGTCGATCCCGATCGAGATGTCATCGCGGTCGAGCGCGACGATCGCATCGGCTTGCGGGTAGGCCGTTTGATCGGGCCCGTTCTTCGCGAGCTCGATCATCGTCGCGAGATCCGGATCCTTCGCCGTCTTCGGATCGACCTTCGGGCCCTTGTCCTTCGACCAGGGATCGGCGCCCGGCGTCTGTGTCTTCTGCGTGGCGGGCTTCTCCGAGCTCTCGGAGCTCTTGCACGCCGCCAATGCGAGGATGGCGATCGCGAGGGCCTTGATCACTTGGCACCTCCTGCCCCGGGATGAACGGGGGCGGATTCACTCCGCCCCCCGGCGAGGATCACCGGCTGGTGCGCGATCTGACCGAAGGACGCGAGCGAGCTGCGCAGCTCCTTGTATTGCGTCGTGTCGATGAACCGGCTCTTGAGCTGGAACGAGCGGTGGCACGTCACCGTGGTCGCATCCTTGCGCGAGCAGGACGAGCTCACCTGCGAGACCTTGTTCACTGCCTTCGCGTCGTTCGGAAGCGCGATGATCTTCATGTCCGCGGGAAGCGTGATCGTCTCGTCTTGGTCGTAGGCGAACGTGACGTGTGCGTCGAGGCCGAACTTGCGATTCGGGAGCGAGCCGAGCACCTTCGGCAAGAGGTTCTCGACGAGACCGAGTGCGCCCGAGGTGACGAGCGTACGTGCGAGCCGGAAGTCGCCGGTCTTCGGCACCGCGTTCGGGACCTTGATCTCGAGATCGATCTGCATCGGGCTGAACAGCGCGAGGGCGCTCGTCATCTCGAGTTTGACGATCTGCGCGTCGGGCAACGAGAAGTGGAGGACCGACTCGATCATCTCCTTCTGCTGATCCGTCGACATCGTCGCGGCGATCGTACGCACGATCAGATCGAACATGCCCTTGGTCTCGAGCTTGACCTTCGACGTCATCGAGCCGTCGGCGTTGATCATGGTGGTCGCGATCGCGTGGCCCATGTTCGCGCTGGGATCGAGCGCCGGCGTCGCCGTGAGGGGCTCGCCCTTGAGGGTTGCGACGAGCGTGGTCTGTTCGGCCTCGTAGCCGGGCAGTAGCGAGTTGTTGTTCTTCGCGGTCGGATCGAGAAACGTCCAGCCGCCGCCCTTCTTCGGCATCGCGACGATCGCGTGGTTGAAGCCGTCGTACGCGACCTTCGGCAGCACCGGCTCGCCCATGTTCGTGATCACCGGGTACGCCTCCATGCCCGCTTCACGCAGCATCGAGGTCAGCAGGATCGAGACATCGCGGCAGACGCCCCAGCGCGACGTGAAGGTCTCGTTCGCGGTTCGCGGCGTGTAGCCGGTGCGCGGACCGATGCCGAGACCGCGATAACGAATGTCCTGCGCGACGAAGTCATAGAGCGCCTTGATCTTCTCGTCCTCCGTCTTCGCGTCTTTGGTGAGGTCGGCGACCTTCTTCTTGAGCTCGGGTGTCACCTTCAGCTTGGATTCGGTGAGCTGCGCCCACCACTGCGAGAAGTGCTGCCAGCTCGGATCGGTCGTCACGACCACCATCGGGATTTCGGTCGTGACGTCCATCGCCGCCTCGGGGACGAGCTGCGCGACGTTCTTCGCGGTCCACTTGTAGTGAATGCGGTCGCCGACCTTGGACTTCGTCGCTTCGATCTTGCCGCCGCGATCGGGGTGATAGATCTCGACGGTCAGCGGCAGCGACGCCGGCCCATCGACCGCGTAGGTCCGCTCGAGCGCGGGCTCGCCGGACTGGAAGTTGGTCGCGTCGTTGAAGTAGCCGACGCGCGTCGGCAAGGTCCGCGTCAGCTTGGAGCTCACCTCGACGACATCGCCGACCGCGATCCCGGCGAACGTGATCTTGATGGCGCGGCCTTGCGGGTCGTAGATGTTCGCATCACCGCTCTCTTCGACGTCCTGGATGTCTTTCTTGTCGACCGGGACGACCGAGCCGTCCTTCTTGACGACCTGCGCCGAGACGACCTCCATCTTCTCGGCGTCTTTCGTGTAATGAAGCGTGTGGCTCGCGACTTCCGACTTGCCGGTCGTTGTCAGGACGAGCGTCGCGTCATGCTGCGTGTTCGTGAACTGGCCGTCCGGTTGATACACGACGGCCTGCTCCGTGAGGATCGTCAGCGTGTTCGCGCTGGGATAATCGGTCGACTTGACCTTCTTGATCGCGTCAAGGATCCGCGCATCCGTGTCGGCAGACGCCGGGCCTGCCACCGCCGCGAGCATGACTAGAATCGAGAACACACGCCTCATCTGGACCTCCCTGTAGTGGAGGTTGGCGTACCACGTGAGCTGATACGCACCATCGAAAACCTCCTGGCTTCGTTGCTCACTCCGGTCTCATGGCGACGAAATATGCCGTCGCAGTGACGTCGCAGCAGCGTCGCACTCCCCCTCGCCCCTCCCTTGCCAACGCGCGCGCACCGGCGGTATGAACCGGCAACATGATCAAGCGTCCGAAGATCGCAATCGTTGGAGCCGGCGGCAACGTCGGTGCAGCCGTCGCTCAGTGGGCCGCGCAAAAAGAGCTCGGCGAGCTGGTGCTCATCGATATCAAAGCCGGTCCCGCCGAAGGTCGAGCACTCGATCTGACTCAGTGCGGCCCGTGGGAGGGCTTCAACAACACGAGCTTCGTCGCGACCGACAAGTCCGAAGCGATGCAGGACGCCGATGTCGTCGTGATGACGGCCGGCGTACCGCGGAAGCCCGGCCAGTCGCGCGAGGAGCTGATCAACATCAACGCGGGTATCGTCAAAGGTATCTGCGGCGACGTGAAGAAGTACGCGCCGAACTGCGTGCTCATCGTGGTCTCGAATCCGCTCGACGCGATGGTGTTCGTAGCGAAGCAGGTGACGGGGTTTCCGCGCGAGCGCGTCGTCGGCTCTGCCGGCGTTCTCGATTCGGCGCGGTTCCGCACGTACCTCGCGCTCGCGGCGGGCGTGTCGGTCGAAGACGTCCAGGCGATCGTCCTCGGCGCGCACACCGACAAAGACATGGTGCCGATCCTGTCGACCGCGACGATCGGTAACGTGCCGGTCAGCAAGTTCCTGTCGCCCGAGAAGCTGAACGAAGTCGTCGAGAACACGAAGAAGGGCGGCGCGACGCTGACCGGCCTGATCGGAACCTCGGCTTGGCTCGCTCCCGGCTCCGGCACCGCGCTGATGGTCGAAGCGATCGTGCGCAACCAGGGCCGCGTGTTGCCGTGCTCGGTCGAGCTCAACGGTGAGTTCGGCGTCAAGGGCGCCTTCGTCGGCGTGCCCGTGAAGCTCTCGGCGAAGGGCGCCGAGCGGATCTACGAGTTCGAGCTGTCGCCGTCCGAGAAGGAAGCGTTCGGCAAGTCCGTCGCCGCGAACACCGAGTTGATGAACATCGCGCGCGGCTTTCTCGGCTAAACGATCATCTGTTGTAAGGCGCTCGCGATCGATGTGATCGCAAGCATCGACGAGCCGCGATCAATCCGTGATCGCGGCGGCGTCGAGCTTGCCGAGCAAATTTGCGTCCGCGGAGCCCGGCGACGACTCGACGCCCGATCAATCCGCGATCGCGGCGGCGTCGAGCTTGCCGAGCAGGATCGCTTCCGCCGAGCCCGGTGACGGCTTGACGCCCGCGGCGGTGACGAGATCGATCAGCTGCTGGCGGCGCGAGACCGGATTTTCAACCGGCACCGCTGGCTTCCACCACCAGTTGACGTTGCTGTTGAAGTCGCCGAGGTGATGGAACGCGTGGAGCCACCACGCCGGGATGAACAGCAGGTCACCGGGCTCGAGTCGCGTCGTGATCCGCGGGATCTCGGGAGGCAGCGTGTCCGCGTCGAGCTGGCTGCAGTTATATGCGGGGTTCGCGCCGCCGAGCGGAAACGGAGCGAGCCGTGCGAGCTGTCGCGGCTCGAACAGCAGGCACGTCTTGGTGCCGGTGATCTGCGCGTTGAGGTTGTGACAGGCGTTGTTGTCGTAGTGCGTCCAGGTCCGCACGCCGGGCCCGCTGAACCACGCCCAGATCGTGTAGAGGCGGTCCGGCGAGATCTGCGCCGGCACCTCGAGGTCTTCGAGGAGCGCTGCGAGGTGCGGGCTGGTCTCGGTGATCCCGTTGCGGCGCTTGACCAGGAACTGTTCGTCGCCGGTGAATAGATAACGCGCGCGCTCTTCGCGCGGGCCGCCCGTGATCAGAGCGAGGAATTCGCGAACCGTGCCACGGCCGCGTGCGAAGGCCTCGGCGAGCGTCGGCGCGTGAAAGTTGGGGTGCTTTCCGTTCGCCGAGAGCTTGAACGCGATCTCGACGTCCCCGATGCGGCCGGCGAGATCCCCGGGCCCCCAGCGCGCGACCGCACGCATCGCGCGTGCGCCGCCGATGATTCGTAAGGGGCGATCGCGCGCATCGAGCTCGGCGCGCGAGATCGAACCGACACTCTCGATCTCTTCGATCACGCGAGCCTTTGGCTCAGCCTAGCTTCTTGCGCAACCCGGCATCGAGCGCGTCGAGAAACTGCTCGGTCGTCAGGTGCGGCTGATTCGGCCCGATCAAGACCGCCAGATCCTTCGTCATCTTGCCCGACTCGACGGTATCGATGCAGACGTGCTCGAGCGCGTCCGCGAACTTCACGACCTCGGGCGTGTTGTCGAAGTTGCCGCGATACTTGAGCCCCTGCGTCCACGCATAGATCGAGGCGATCGGGTTCGTCGACGTCGGCTTGCCCTTCTGATGCTCGCGGTAGTGACGCGTCACCGTGCCGTGCGCGGCTTCGGCCTCGACGGTCTTCGCGTCGGGCGTCATCAGCACGGAGGTCATGAGGCCGAGCGACCCGAAGCCCTGCGCCACGGAGTCAGACTGCACATCGCCGTCGTAGTTCTTGCACGCCCACACGAACCCGCCGTCCCACTTGAGCGCGGACGCGACCATGTCGTCGATCAAGCGGTGCTCGTAGACGATGCCCTTCGCCTTGAACTTGTCGGCGAACTCGCTGTCGAAGACCTTCTGGAACAGATCCTTGAACCGACCGTCGTACTTCTTGAGGATCGTGTTCTTCGTCGACAGATACACCGGCCATCCGCGGTTGAGGCCGTAGTTGAGACAGCTCCGCGCAAATCCAACGATCTGGTCGTCGAGGTTGTACATGCCGAGCGCAACGCCACCGCCGGGGAAGTCGAAGACCTTGTACTCGGTCGGCTTGCCGCCATCTTTCGGCGTGTACGTCATCGTCAGCGTGCCCGGACCCGGAACGACGAAGTCCGTCGCTTTGTACTGATCGCCGAACGCGTGACGGCCGACGACGATCGGCCGCGTCCAGCCCGGCACGAGGCGTGGAACATTCTTGCAGATGATCGGCTCGCGGAAGATCGTGCCGCCGATGATGTTGCGAATCGTCCCGTTCGGAGACTTCCACATCTCCTTGAGGTTGAACTCTTTGACGCGCGCTTCGTCGGGCGTGATCGTCGCGCACTTGACGGCGACGCCGTACTGCTTCGTCGCGTTTGCCGAGTCGATCGTGACCTGATCGTTGGTCCGATCGCGGTTCTCGATCCCGAGATCGAAATATTTCAGATCGATCTCGAGATACGGAAGGATCAGTTTGTCCTTGATGAAATGCCAGATGATGCGCGTCATCTCGTCGCCGTCCATCTCGACGACGGGATTCTTCACCTTGATCTTCGCCATGGCTGAGGGTTGTATCATCCGGTCGCGTCCCGCGGGCATCGGACGGATCTCGATCGCCTGCGACGTTTGGGCGCGTAGCCGACGTACCGAGCGACAGCCACGCCACCCGCCGATCCGCTAGCGCGGGACTCTGCGCGGGATCGTCAGCAGCCACAGCACGCCGAGCACGACGAGCAAGCCACCCCCGAGCGCGCCCCCGCCGACCGAGCAACCGGCCTCGTCGGCCGCGGCGATCTCGTCGGCCGGCGCATCACACGCGGCTCGCTCGATCTTGCGCCCGGTGACCTTCTCGACCCAGGGAATCACCTTGTCGGCGCGCACGTAGATGCCGCCGCCTCCGCACGGTTGTCCCGCGGCCGACTCGCCGCGCGAGACCACACCGATCACCGCTGCGCCATGCGGCGTGTCGATGTACAGCGGACCACCGGAGTCTCCGAAGCACGAATCGGTGCCGCGACCACCGGCGGTGAACTCGCCATTCGGAGCGACCGCCGTCGCGCAACCCGGATCCTTCGTACATGCGTAGTCGATCACCGGAAGCATCGCCTGTTGGAGCAGCGAGTTGTGACCGGTGCCGGACTTCGTCGTGAGGCCGAATCCGACGAGCCGCACCGATGCACCGGCGAGCTTGCATGCACTCGCGACCGCCCGCGGCTTCACCGACAGCGGATGCTCGAGGACGAGCACGCCGACGTCGTAGTGATTCTCCCAGTCGGGATACGCGGTCGCCGATTTGACGCGCATCGCTTCGCCGCCGGGCTGGCTGTAGTCGATCGTGTTCGCGACGACTTCGAGCGGATGGATGTCGATGCAATGCCCGGCGGTGAGCACGACATCGGGGGCGATCAGCGTCCCCGTACACAGCGCATTCGAGGCGACCACGACGACCGCATCCGGCCATTCACCAGGTCTGGGCGCGGTGCCTCCAACGACAGGTGACGGGGCCGTGCCGGAAGCAAAGGCCGAAGAGGACAGGAACAACACGACAGAAATGGTTCGCAGCATGGAGCGCGGCACACAGCAACTGCGAGGCCACAATTGCTCGTCGTGATTTCAACGGCCTACGCAGCGGCGCGTCCGGCAGTCGTTCATGTCGCGCGGTATTCGGACGGACAGCCGTCCACTAGCGGCGGCGCTTGATCGCGAACAGCGCGATCAACACGAGACCGCCGATGCTCGAGTCGCGGCTCGACGAGCAGCCGCCGGTCTCGATCGGCCCGCTGCCGTAGTCGTTGCTGCCGCCGCCGCTGCCAGTGCCGCTGCCGGCGTTCGAGCCGTCGCCCGGAGCGGCGGCGCAATCATCTTTTGCGATCGTCTCGCCCGTGGTCTGCTCGATCCACTGGACGGTCTTGTCCGTGCGGACGTAGATGCCGCCGCTGCCGCATGGCATCGCCGAGCCATCGACACCGCGCGAGACGGCACCGACCACGATCACGCCGCGAGGCGTATCGAGATAGACCGGCCCGCCGGAGTCGCCGAAGCACGAGTCGTGCGAGTTACCGCCCGCGACGAACTCACCGCCCGGTGCGATCGCAGTCTTGCAGCCGCGGCCGCCACTGCAATCGCGATCGAGGATCGGCGCCATCGTCTCGTTGAGCACACTGTTGTTGCCGGTGCCCGCCGGATTCGTGAGCCCGAAGCCAACGAGGTGCACTTGCATGTTGTTCGAGAAGCCCTGGAACGTGCAGCTCGTGCCGACCTTGCGTGGCTCGATGCCGGTGACCGGATGTTCGAGCACGATCACGCTGATGTCATACGAGGTCTGCCAGCTCGGATACGCGACCGTTCGCAACACGTTGAAGGTCGTGCCGCCCTGTGCGGCGTAATCGATCGTATTGACGATCACCTGCCTGGGATTGATGTCGCTGCAGTGGCCCGCGGTGATCACGACGTCGGGGGCGATCAGCGTGCCTGTGCACGAGCCTTGCGGACCGAGCACGGCAACCGCATCCGGCCACTTTCCGGCAGGGACCTGGGTCCCGCCGACGACCGGGATCGCGTCCTGCTGGGGCGGCGCTGCCGCTCGCTCGCTACCCGACTCCGCGAGTGCGATCGACGTCATCGCCGCGAGCGAGCAGAGAATCAAGGAGGACCGCGGCATGTGCGAAACGATGAGCAACGTGTGTGCCGCGCTGCGAAGAACCACCGAGGGATCGCGATCGTGCGCATGCGCGCATCACGGGCGAACGGGTCTGCTCACCGTGTGCAGCGTGCTGCGCAAGCTTTACAAGCACGTGCGGTGACCACGACGAGCCGTTGGGGCGCCTGTCCTCGCCTTCGCCCCCAGTTGACACTTCTTGTGGAGCGGCATCAGCCGATGATGCTCGTGCTCGAAGGTATGTGCGCCTCGCTCGAGCTCCGCTGTCATGTGTCGGAGTCGCCCGACGAGCGGAGATGCGCTCATGTCCGTGACGTAGCCGTCTCCGAGAATCCCGCCGTCCGAGAATCCCCGCGCAACACGTGCTCGTAGCCTTCGGTCGTCTCGGAGCTACTTTGTGGCGGTCTTCGGATTCGGATTGTCGGCGGGATTCAGATAGTGAATGTCGAACGGCCCCGGGCCGTCGAGCTGGACCACGGTCGATCCCTTGGCCTCTGCACCGTGATGCACCTTGGCGGGTAGGAAGTGGTACGAGCCCGGATCGAGGGCGTGGGTCTCCGCCTTCATGGTGTCGCCCATATGCAGCATCAGCGTTCCCGAAAGCACGGTCAGCTCCTCGTCCTGACTGTGCCAGTGAGGTGGGATCTTGTAGCCGGCGGGCATCTTGAGCCGAAGCGTGAACGCACCGGCCTTCGTCGGATCTCCGCGTAGCACCGCGACCTGCGCTCCCTTCGGCAGATCGGGCGGGGCGTCGCTCCACTTGATGTCGCTCGCTTTGACAAAGACGACCTCTGCATTGCTCGCGGGCTTGGTCTTCATCGTGTCGTCGGCAAAGGCGACCGGCGCGAAGGCGAGCGCGGCGCAAACGATCTTCGCGGTCCGCGTTGTCATCACTGTTCCTCCTCTTCGTGAAGCGTGGTGCGGGAGGTTGGGAGTGCCGAACGCGCGCGAGGGCACGTCCACGGGCGCCGCCGCGTCAGATCGACGGTGATTCAGGCACGTAACGCTTCGTGATCACATGCCGGCACGAGCGATGCACCAAGCTCCCGTCAGAAAGGGAGCCGGCATGTACACCAAGGCACGCATCGCAGAGCATCCGATTCATCCGATGCTGGTCGCGTTCCCGATCACGCTCTACGTCGCGACGGTCGTGTCGCTGTTCGCGTTCATCGGCACCATCGATTATTTTTGGTATCGCGCAGCGACGTACGCGAACATCGCCGCCGTGGTGATGGCGGTCGTAGCAGCGGTTCCGGGCCTCATCGACCTGCTGAACGTTCCCGCGCATTCGCGAGCGCGAGCTACGGGACTCCGGCACGCGGCGTTCAACACGTTATCGCTCGTGATGTTCGCGATCAGCGCGATCGTCCTGGCGAACAACTGGTTCGCCCGCCACATGCAGGAGGGCTATTACGTCCTCGATACTGCAGCGCCGATCGTGCTCGGTCTGATCGGACTCGCTTCGACGGCGATCGCGGGATACCTCGGCTGGACGCTGGTCCAGACGCACCACGTTGGAGTCGCGCCCACTCGCCAGCATGTCCACGGCTCGATCGACGAGGTCGACGACCTCGATGAGATTCTCGACGGCCAGCCCGTTCATACGACCGAGCGGATGGCGCCGCCACCGGTGCCGCCAAACGTCACGCTACGCCACTAGTTTTGCAGACACGCCCTATTTAGTTAGTTTGAAATCCCACTGCCCGTCGGAAACAGGTCCTTGGATCTGCGACCGGCGGGCGGTGTTTTTTTATCCGCGCCAAGCGCGCTCGCGGCGGAGCAGCTAGGATGCTCGGCCGTGGAGCTGTCATCGACGATCCGAGGCGTGCGCTATCGGTTCGCCTCCGTCAAGGAGGTGCTCGCGAAAGCAAACCCTCCGAAGAGCGGTGATGACCTCGCGGAAGTTTCGGCGCGCGACGCCGTCGAACGCGTCGCGGCCCGAGCCGTGCTCTCCGAGCTGACGCTTGCCGATCTGCGCGCGAATCCGGTCGTCCCGTACGAGCAAGACGAGCTGACCCGGACCTGCGAGGACGAGCTCGACGAGCAGGCGTATCGAGCGGTCTCGCACCTGACGGTCGGCCAGTTTCGTGAATGGCTGCTCGATATCGAGACCACCGGGCCGACGCTGCGCGCGGTCGCACCGGGCCTGACGCCCGAGATGGCGGCCGCGGCGTGCAAGCTGATGTCGAACTTCGATCTGATGACCGTGGGCGCGAAGTGCCTGGTCGTCGTGCGAGCGAACTCGACGTTGGGCTTGCCGGGCCGGCTCTCATCGCGCTGTCAGCCGAATCATCCGACCGATGACGTGCAGGGCATCTTGATCTCGGCGCGTGAAGGCTTGTCGTACGGCTGCGGCGATGCCGTGATCGGGATCAACCCGGCGACCGACACGCCCGAGTCGACCGCCGAGATCCTGACGGCGATCGACGATCTGCTGAAGCGCAACGAGGTGCCGACTCAGCATTGCGTGCTCTCGCACATGACCGTCCAGATGAAGGCGCTCGAGCTCGGCTGCCCGATGGACCTGATGTTCCAGTCGCTCGCCGGAAGCGAAGCGGGCAACCGCGCTTTCGGGATCAGCGTGAAGCTGATCGACGAGGCGTGGGCGATGATGAAAGACAAAGGCACGGCGAAGGGCCCGAACCGGATGTACTTCGAGACCGGGCAAGGCTCGGCGCTGTCCTCCGGAACCAACCACGGCGCCGATCAAGTCACGATCGAAGCGCGCGCGTACGGCCTCGCCCGCCGATACAAGCCGTTCCTCGTCAACACGGTCGTCGGCTTCATCGGGCCCGAGTATCTCGAAGACGGTCCCCAGATCTCGCGCGCGGCGCTCGAGGATCATTTCATGGGCAAGCTGCTCGGCCTACCGATGGGTTGCGACGCGTGCTTCACCTATCACGCGAAGATGAGCCAGGACGAGCTCGAGAGCCTCAAGGTCTTGCTCGGCGCCGCCGGCTGCACCTATCTGATGTCGCTGCCGGTCGGCGACGACATCATGCTCAACTACCAGTCAACGAGCTATCACGACATCCCGACATTGCGTCGCCTGCTCCACAAGCGCCCGACGCCAGAGTTCGACGCCTGGCTCGACGCGCGCGGGATCTGGCGCGGCAACGATCCGGGCCCGCGGTTCGGCGACGTCGCTGCCGTGCAGTGAGGCCAATCATTCGCGCGTGCCGGTGAACACCGTAGGCCCCAGCGCGGTTTGCGCTTCGCCGTAACCGACGGTGCCTTTCCAGTCGCCGGTGTCGAACGTGTCCATCGTGCCGCTGCCGTCGAGATCGTGCGCGTGCGCTGCGCCGCGCATGTGGAGCTGGAGCAACGAGCCATCGAGCGTGGCGAGGCGTGCATAGAAATCACTCGCTGCTGCCGTCATGCCGGTCGCGCACGCGGCTTCGTACAGGGCCGGTGAGCCGAGGCCGACCTTGTCCGAGACGAGCTTGCCGAGCTGCGCGCAGTCGACCAGATCGCGGAGCGCTTGCGAGAGATCGTGCGCAGCGGGGTCGACGCTCGGGATCACCGCGAGCTCGAGACCTGTGCGCAGCATCCGGCCATACGCAAACGACATCGCGTGCTCGCTGAACGCGAGGCGACCCTGCGCGTCGAGTGTCGTCGTCAGCGACGCGCCGGCGCTGCCCGTCCAAGAGATGTCGATCGGCTTCGGACCAACCTGGAAGCGAATCCCATCGATCGTGCGGGTCGTGCCGTCGGCCGCGATCCGCAGCGTCTCGAGCGTCGTGACATGCCGCGCGATCCCGTCGAGGCCATTGCTGATCGAACGAACTCCGTCGACGAAGTGCGGAGCGATCGCCATGACGCGCACGTTGAGGTAAGCGGCGACGAATGGTGCGAGTGCACGCGCGGCCGTCTTGGCGGTTCCATCCGGCATCGACTCGACGAGCCGATCGATGATGTATCGACTCGGATCGTCGGGGCCGTCGGTCATCGCGAGGAGGCCGCTCACGAGCGTGGCGGCCGTTCCAGGAGGTGAGCCGAAATCGAGTCCGCTCGTCACCGCGAAGGTGCCGTAGGGATTGCGCGGGATCACGCCGCCGTCGGGCAACGCATGGGGCGGCTCCGAGCAAGCCGCGATCAGGACAACACAGAAAGCGAAGCGATGAAACATGAGCATTCTCCAGCGAAGGTTCGCGGCGGCGACTTGCAGTCGACGTGCCGCGCTCAACTACGCGAGGTCACTGGAGCGGCGTGCTCGTGTCCGGCCGGACAGTTCCGCGAGGCGGACACATCGTCCGGGCCGCGGCCGATTTAGAGATAGCGAACGCCGTCCCACACGAGGACGTGAGTCGCGGTGTCGTAGCTGCCCGGCAGCATCCCTTGCGAAGCGCCCGGCCGGCCCGTCAGCACAGCTCCATGACAGCTGACCCCGCCCGCTTCTTCGACGTCCGAGTGATGCCAATGAAACGTACTGGCCTGCGCATCGAAAGGCTGCACGTCGATCGTCCACGGACACGACGTCGGCCCGTTGGGGCCGAGACCACACTCGCCCGGTGCTTCCGATGTGAACGTTCGATGCTCGAGCGCGGTGCATGCGCCGTTCTGCGTGGCCACGTCGTCGGGTGTGACCGCCGGGCTCGAGGAGCACGCCGCCAACCAGATTGCCGTGATCGCTGCTCGCATGGCCGCATCGTAAACCCGATCACGGTAATTGCGGAGATGCGGAAGCAACTGCGATTCAGATGACTTGCAGAGGTCCGCCGATACGTGGTGACGTACGCGCAGTGAGCCGAACCAGGCAGCTTGTCGCCGCACTTCGCGATGCGCTCGGTTCCGCGGATCCGTTGCCGCGTCCTGACCCGCTGCCGGTGATTCCCGCGCCCCCCGCGCGCGTGTATTCGCCGAGACCCGAGAAGCGGCCGTTCGCCGCGGAGGCCGCGCGGCACACGACCGCGCTCGTCGGAATCGGACACGTCGGCACGCGCTACGCGACCGACGTCGTGTTGCAGTTTCAAGCCGAGCTCGCGGTCGCCAAAGGCGCCGTCGATGCGCTGCTACCGGATGATTGGGCGTCGCAGCACGGCTTCGTCGGTGTGAAGTCGCGCGTCACCGATCACCGCGAATTCCTGTTGCGTCCGGATCTCGGACGGCGACTCGACGAGCCATCGCTCGAAGCGATCCGCAACAAATGCACGCGCGGCGTCGACGTCCAGCTCATCGCCGCCGACGGGTTGTCCGCGGTCGCGTGCGAGGGTTCGGGCAAGGCGCTCCACGATGCGGTCGCCGCGGCCTGTCGCTCGCGCGGTCTCACCGTCGGAACGCCGGTCGCGGCGCGGTTCGCGCGCGTCTGGCTCGAAGACGAGATCGGGCAAGAAGTCGACGCGAAGGTCGCGATGATCCTGCTCGGCGAACGTCCCGGGCTCGGCACGGGTGATGGGCTCTCCGCGTATGTCGTGTACGAGCCGCGCGTCGGCAAGACCGACGGCGATCGCAACATGATCAGCAACATTCACCCACGCGGAATTCCGATCGAAGACGCCGCCGGCCGGCTCGCCTCGTTCGCGAAGGCGATGATCGAACAGCGGACGAGCGGCGTGACGCTCGATCTTGCAAAGCTCGGCGAAGCCGGCGAGCGCGCACCGCGGCCGCCACAAGTGCGCCAGAAGCTCGTGGAGCATCCGTGATCCTCGAACCGATCGTGCCGACCGTGCTCTCGGTGCGCCGCCTGCCGCACGCCGATCCGGCGATGGTGCGTGCGTACGGCGGAGATCCCAAACGGCACGTCTCGCTCGGGCTCATCACGTGCGATCAAGATGATCCGACCTACGTCGCGCTCGACGAGGCAACCAAGCACGCGCCGGTCGACGTGATCTTCGCGAAGAGCTTCTACGCCGGATCCGCGCACGCGAGCGGGCGCCTCTCGGGCGAGATCCTCGGCGTGCTCGCGGCGGCGGATCCCGAGTCGATCGAGCAGGCACTCGACGCGCTCGTGCGATGTCTCGAGCACGACGCGTGCTTCTACGACGCCGACGGCAAGCGCACGGTGACCGTATTCCCGCACGTGATCACCTCGCTTGGCGAGTACTTGTCGCGCGAAGCCGGCTTGCAACCGGGCGATCCGATGGCGTATCTCGTCGCGCCGCCGATGGAAGCCTCGATCGGCCTCGACGCTGCGCTCAAGGCCGCCGCCGTGCGCATGGTGAAGGTGATGACGCCGCCGACCGAGACGAACTTCGCGGCCGCGTGGCTGACGTGCATCGAGCCCGGCGATCTCTCGGCCTGCGAGGCGGCCGCGATGGCCTTCGCCGAAGCGGTGGTCGAAGTCTCGAACGCACCAAAGCGTTAGCCCGTCGCCGTCGCCACGAAGGCGGTGCGAGTGACACGCGTGACGACACAACACGCCCGGTTCAGTTCGTAAGTCGTTTGAACACGTACGCCCTTGTCTGGTCCGCGCATTGCTTAGTCGCCCGACCCACACAACAAGGAAGTGCGTATGTCGATGCTCTACCTCGGAATCGGATTGTTAGTCGCCGGATCGCTCATCGTGGTCATGGGGCTGGTCACACGAAATAAGGCAAAGCGCATCTTGGCCGCGCCGCTCCGTAGAACCGGCGAGGCGGCACAGAGCCCGAACCTCGAGGGCTTGGTCGGCATTGAAGGCGCCGTGCGGACGATGCAGCCGCTGATGGCACCGTGCTCGAATCGGCCCTGCGTCTACTACTCGCTGAAGATCGAGAAGAAGGTCAAAGAGAAGAAGGGCACGCAAACGACGACCAGTTGGAAGACCGCGAGCGATCAGCACTTCGGTTCGGTGTTCCAGCTCGACGACGGCTCGGGACCGGTCTTCGTTCAGGCGCAGGAAGCCCTCGATGCCGATCTGGTTCAGTCGTACTCCGGCCAGCCTCCGGGTGGCCCCGGGCTCGGTCTGCTCGCGAACCTCGTCGGCGCCGTGATGGGCGGTCCCGAGGTTCTCGAGTACCGCGCGACCGAGCGGATCATCCCGGCCGATGCGAAGTTGTTCGCGCTCGGCAAGCTGCAAGGCGGACAACTCGGCAAGCCGCAAAGCGGAAAGCTCATGGTCTCGACGCGCGGGCGTGACGCGCTGCTCGGATCGACGAAGCGGCTGGCGACGATCTTGTTCGCGTTCGGCGGTGCGGTCGCGGTGGCAGGCGTCCCGGTCATGATCCTCAAGCCGGGCGAAGCGAAGCCTTGCGGCGAATCGCTCGAAGGTACGCAGCGCGAGTGTGTCGTCACGTCGGCGGTCACGGATTATCAGGAGCTCCAGCCCGACGGCACGACGAAGCCCGGCAAGACGCACCAGCACGTATTCAAGTGGAACGTCACCAAGGCCGGCAAGTACGAGCTCGGTGCGAAGCCACTGCCCCGCGAGAAGAAGACTGCCTATCCGCGGATCGGCGTCGAGAATTCGCTTGGCTTTCCGATGAACGTCGGCATCAACATCGGAATCACCAAGGCGAGCGAGGACTACAAGACGAAGACCACGACGCTGAAACCGGGTGCCTACACCGTGACCGTGTGGAGCCTCGCCGATGGGCCCGACAAGTTGATCCTCTCGATCAAGGAGCTCGCCGGCAACGAAGTGACGAGCAAATAGCCGCTCGCTCGATCTGCGGTGAGCTGCGCGCACTCACGTGTCACTGCCGTTTCGCGGCCTGCGATTATGCTGCAGCCTCGTTCGCGGCGACGCCCGTGTAACGGAACACGAGCACACTCGCATCGTCATCACGACGCCGGCCGCCTCCGAGCGCGAAGATCGCGTCGCGAATCTCTTCCACGGACTTGGCGTGACTTTGCGTGACCGCCTCGCGGACGGCTTCGATCCCGACCATCTGGCCATTCTCGTCGCGCGCCTCGATGATGCCGTCGGTATAGAGCACGAGCAAATCGCCCAACCCGAGCCGGAAGCTCTGTGCAGGCGCCTTGGCATCGGTCGCAAGGCCGACCCATGTACCCGACAGGGGCAGCGTCTCGCAGGTGGCTCTCTGGTTGCGCCAGATCACGATCTCCTCGTGGGCTCCGACCACCTCGAACCCGCCATCGTCGCGAAACCGAATCAGGGAAAACGTCATGTGGTCGTCGTGGTGTAGGCGCTCGCGAACGTTGTTGAAGTAGGCGCGGTTGAGGCCGACCCAGACATCCGCGGGCCGCGCTTGCGGGTCGTGACGGATCAGCGCGGATAACGCACTCTGCGCCTGCAGCATCGTCAGCCCCGCACGAACGCCATGCCCGGTGACATCTCCAATCGCGATCCAGCAGCCGTTGTTGACCCGCATCACGTCGTAATAGTCGCCGCCGACGTGCTCCGCCGGCCGCATGGCCGCGGCTGCCTCGAGCCCCGGCACCGAAACGTCACGCGGCAAGATCGATGTCTGGATCGACGCGGCGATCTCCATTTCCTTTGCCGCGCGCTCCGTGCTTTCGACCGCCACTTGTTGAGTGGCGATCTTCCGCATCTCGGCCTCGCTCGTCAGGCACGCGATGATGAGGAACACGTCCTCGAACACCACCCAGCCGGCATGCTCGAGGAACCGCCACGATTCTGGGTTGGACATTCCGAACACCGATTCGGGCCACAGCATCTGACGAACGAAGTGGTCGGCAGCAACGACAACGGTCGCAGGCACGAGGACTTTCCAGTCGCGATAAAACGCGAGGAACGCGAGCGAGCCGAACACGTGGAAGTGCGTCTCGATGCGACCGCCCGAGAGGTGGATCAGCAACGCCGACCACAGCATCTGGGCTACCGCGATCACGTTGCGAGTGACGATCCATCCCGGCCGGAGGATCGCCAACGCGATCGGCACAGCGGAGATCGCGCCGCCGACAAAGACCGCGATGAACACGTGCATGTGGACCGACTGCACCGTACCGACCCACGTATAGGGAGAGATCCACAGCGCCAACGCGATCGCAAACACCCATTGCCCGAACATCAGGTATGCGAACCAGCGATCGACCCGCCGCAGGTTGTCGAGATTCCGTTGCTGGAACAGCGCCTCCGCACGTTGCGTCTGCTCGGCGGCGTCGATGATCATGGGCGTTGCGTTCATGGTGTGTGATCCGTGCTGATGGGTCGATCGGCTTGCCGGAGTGAACAACCGAACGTCGGAGCATCGTGGCGGTCGACTGGCTTTGCGGCGATCGCCCCTAGGATTCGATCGTGGGCCGGTCCACGACCTTCGTGGCCGCGCGCGGTCGTGAGGCCGCCGCGAAACACCAACTTCCGGTCGCGGCTGTAGACGACCGTGGATCCCGAGACCACGGCTCCGAACCGCGCCGCCTCTTTACCTCCGTGATCGATGATCAACTCGGCATTCGGGATCGCTGCCGTTCGATTTGCGATGCCACCGTTGATGAAGTCGCTTGGCGTGTCATCCGGATGAATGATCACGACGTGGATCTTTGCTTCGCCACGCAATTCATCCGCGAGCCGCGATAGCTCCACGAGGCTTGCTCGCGTGCAGGGACATTGCGGGTGCGCGAACATCACGATGTTCGCAACGTCCGGCGACCAGCGGAGCACACTTGCTTCGGGCCACGTCTCCGGTGCGTCCGCGAGAGGACCGGGGCTCATCTTGTAACGCCACACGAGGTAGAACGCGGCCAGCAACCCGCCGAACCAGAACGTCAACCCAGCGTAGACCAGCCTCCGCTTCCAGCTCACCGCGGTTCCGCCAGCGTCGTCTCGGCGCGGACTTGAACGAACTCGCCGTCGAGCTGGAGGTCGATCTGCATCTCGCCTTCCGCCGCGACACGGCCGAGGCCGAGCCCGCCCATGCTGCGATTCGGAGACCGTCTCATCAGGTCGAGGTAATGCAGCATTGGATGGACGGCCTCGTGAATCTCGCGCGCCAGTTGTTTCAGATCCTCGACGTTCTCGGGATGCGCGCGATTTCGCGTGGTGATGCTGATCCGGTTATTAGCGAGGAGCTCGATTCGCAGTGTCGCGATCCCGTCGACCGAAAACTTGACGGCATTTTCGAGGAGCTCGTGAGTCGCCATCGCGACCCGTGAGAGATCGTCGTCATCGGGCACGAAGCGGTGATGGACGGTTGCGACGAATCGCCGAACGTCGGGAACATCGTTGATGCCCAGCACTCCATCGACCTCGAGGTGGCGACCGGTCATCATGAAGCCTCCGCCTCGATTTGTACGACGTTGCCCGCGAAGGCTGCGAGAGCGCCGAGGCTGCGCCGTTGCCAAGAATGGCGAGGATTCGAGCGGAACCGCACCTGGTAACGTCGATCATCGTCGAGCTCGATGACGCGCATGAGCCAGGTGACGAGCTCCTTGAGACACGACGAGGTCGCGAACTCGAGTGCACGAATGTCGGCGACCACATCGCGTGTCGAGGTCCGTAACGCCTCTTCGTGCAATGTCGAGAGGACAACTCTCAAATGAGACAGCGCATCGGTCTCCGCAGAGCCGCTGCAAGTAAGGGTGATCGTGGCGCCCTCGCGCGACGTGTTCGCCGTCAACTGATCGAATGAGCTCCGCACCATGGCCTCCCTCACACAAAAGCGGGTGACGCTCTCGAGAATCTCCCGCGGTTGTACGGTAGCGAGTGAGTCGAAAAATTGTCAATGAGGATACGTACTGTGGAATTGGCGCAGATGAGTGAGTCTTAGAATATTCCGTCCATGTTGAACGTAGTCGCGACACCTCGACTCGATGAGCCTCTCGCGAATTTTGGGCGGGCGTTATCGAACGAGTCGATCGGGACGCACGAGGAGACCTTCGATCGCATCCAGGCTCATGAGCTCGCTCGCCGAGGCCGCGGGAGTGACAACAAGCCTGCGGACCATCGTCAAGATCGGCAACTCGTCGACGACAATCCCGATCTCCTGATCGCCACGCGTGAACCACACGCGACGCACCTGATCTGCGCCGGGGGCGGACTCACTCGACATCCCAAAGCCGTAGGTCGCGAGATCGATGACCGGCGCACCTGCGATGCCGTCGCAGAGCTTCCATGCGGCGTCGATCGCTACTGGAAACGACAATCCTGGGGCGCGAAATACGTGGGCTTTGACGCTGATGCTCGACAAGGGGATCGTGATGGTCCACGTCGTGCCCTTCCCTGCACTCGACATCAGGGTCAGCGCCCCTCCGAGGTCGATAATCGCGGTGCGCACCGCATCCAGCCCAACGCCTCGTCCTGACACTTCACTCACGTGAGTACGCGTCGTGAGTCCGGGATGACAGATGATCTCGATCCAGCGCTCTTGATCGACCGTCTGGCTCATCGGCGACGAAACGATACCGAGCTCGACGGCTCGCGCGTGGACGCGCCCGAAATCGATTCCGCCACCATCGTCGGTGACCGACACCACGTACGCTCCGTCGCGCACTCCGCTAAAGATCGCGATCTTGCCGCTCGGCGATTTGCCAGCGGCGGTGCGCTGCGCGACAGGTTCGATGCCGTGGTCGACCGCGTTGCGAACGAGATGCAGCAACGCTGCATCGGCAGCGGTGAGGATCTCGGCGGTGACCTCGGCGGTTTCGAGCTCCAAGCTCACGGCAATTTGTTTGCCGAGGTCGCGCGCGAGCGCGAGTGCGCCGGCCTTGTGCTTGGCGAGCTGTGCCGGACCGATCACCGCGCGCTGGAGACCGATCAGCTCGCGGAGCGAGTGCCAGGACGCGCGCAACCGATTACGACGGTTCCCTTGTGCTTGGGCGTACTCGATGAATGCATCGACGGCGAGCGCTTCGAGACGTGCGCGGAGAGCCGGAGAGATGCGCATCGGCGTCGGGTTGGGCTTTGCGATCGGCGACGTTCCGGAGGCGACACGATGGCGACCCGACACCTCGCCCCTCGCTTCGACGAGGATCGCATCGATCTGACGTACGAACCCGGGCAGATCGATCCCACTTAGTTGAGCACCTACTTTCTTGCGGACGAGCATGGCCAAGAAGCGCAGCGCCATATTCACCGCGAGATCGAAGTCCTCATCGATCGCGTAACCGCGGCTGCGGGCAACCTCGAGTAGATCTTCGAGCTTGTGACAAACGAGATTGACGTCGGCGAACCCGACGACGCTCGAGTCGCCTTTCAGGGTGTGGATCTCGCGATGAATCAGCGCCGCTGCTTCGTCATCGACGCTCGTCAGCACGGCCTGCCATGCCGATTCGACGCGATCGAGATGCCCGAGTGCGGCGGCGCGGAACTGCATGACGAGCTCGTCGGAGATTCCCATGTCAGGCCTCGACCGTGATCAGGTCTGTCGCGAAGCATGACAACGTACGCAGGCTGCGCCGCTGCCACGGGATCGCCGGGTCAGATTTGAAACGGAGCTTGTAGCGAGCCTCGGGCGCGAGATCCTGGATCAAGGCGATCCAGGAGACGAGCACGTTGAAGCACGATGCGCTCATGAATTCGAGCCGGCGGATATCGATGACGATCTGGCACGTGGCGACCTCGCAAATCTTTCGATGAAGCCGGCCAACGAGCTCCCGGAGCGGTGTCAATGCAGCGTTGTCGGCGTTGCCGCTCAACCGAAGCTCCAGCTCCGGAGTAGAGGACACTGCGGCCTCGAAATCACGCTCGTGGATGAATTCGAAACCTGACCACGGGCTCACGATCGCAGTATCGCGAAGGACGCGCGTGAGATCGAGAGTCTTTTCGCAACAACGTAGAGAGCTCTGAAACTCACGACCATATTCTCGATCGATGAACAGCGAACGCCGGTGCTACGCTCGCGCTCACCACCGCCGCGCGCACCCGCGCGTCTCGCGAGACAACCGACGCGAGGCGGTGAAGTAACCGTGTAGGCACTGACACCGCCCGGATCGAATCGTCTACATTCGAGCAGGGGACGATGATCAAGAACCGAACCGCGATCATCGGGCTCCTCACGGCACTGAACTTCCTCAATTACATCGATCGCACGGTGCTCGCCGCCGTGTTGGTCCATGTCGAGAAGGATCTCGATCTGACGAAGGCGCAGGCGGGCTTCGCGGCCAGCGCTTTCCTCATCGGATATTTCGCGACCGCGCCGCTGTTCGGTGCGCGTGCCGACAAGGGAAGTCGCAAAGGGCTGATCGCGGGCGGCGTGATCGTGTGGAGCCTCGCGACCGCCGCGACCGGGTTCGCGAATGATCTGTGGACGCTGCTCCTCGCGCGCGCGTTCGTCGGCGTCGGTGAGGCGAGCTACGCGACGCTGGCACCGACGATCATCGATGACCTGACGCCGCCCGAAGGCAAAGGCCGCGCGCTCGCGATCTTCTACCTCGCGATCCCGCTCGGCTCCGCGCTCGGCTACATGATCGGCGGCACGCTCGACAAACATTGGGGCTGGCACGCCGCGTTCTTCATCACCGGCGGGCCCGGCGTGCTCCTCGCGCTGACGTGCCTGTTGATCGAGGAGCCCGCGCGCAAGCTCGGCCACGCGAAGGCCAAGCTGATCGACGGGCTGCGCACGCTCGCGAACATCCCGCTGTTTCGGCGCGCGGTGCTCGGCTACTGCGCGTATACGTGGGCGATCGGCGCGTTCTCGTACTGGGCGCCCGAATTTCTCGTGAC
>JAQBQF010000100.1 GCA_028287115.1 Myxococcales bacterium | reverse complement strand
GTCCTTCTTGGCATCCGCCTTCATGGTGTATTGAATTCGGCCGTCTGGCCCCAGCTCGGGAGCTCCCTCTCGCGTCCGATGAAGATGGCGTGCACGTAACCGGGAGAAGGCCGAGCTCGTCACCTTGCTCCCTAGCCGCTCGATCTGATCATCCGACATCGGCGCCGCGACCTCCGCGAAAGCGCCAAGCAGCTCGTTCTCGATCCAAGCCCGCGGATCACCGGCGAGGTCGAGAAGGCGCTCTGTTCCGTCAGGGCGGCGCGCAAGAGCCCAGATCGCGGATGTCACCTCCTTGTCCGTCCCGCGCTCCAGCACTTCCAAAAGAGTGTTGTGTGACGCTTGGTCTCGCATCGCGCCGAGCGAAACGATCGCGTACTGGCGCACCTCCATCGATTCATCGCCTACGCGCGCGATCAGTTGGTGGCGCACGCGATCGGCGACCCCTAATCCATACGCGGCTGCGATGGCACGCTCGCGAACCTTCGCGGCGGGGTCATCGATCCCCGTCCGAAGCACACGATCCAACGCTTCCGGCGTTACTTCCCTCAGTTCGATTGAGCCGGGAGGCGCGAGACGAAGATGCCCACCAAGGAGCGCGAAGAAATGCTCGCGAACGGCCTCGCGTGGGTCGGATGCGAGACGTTCGAGAACGCGGTCGCGGTACGCCTGAGGTAGAAAAATGGACCCGCCAAACACCTGAGCCAGTGAGCTCGGTTGCTCCGAAACGAGCGCTGCAAACAGCCTCTCGACAGACTCGGGATTCGCATGCGCGAGCTCTCCAACGAGCACGGTGGACATGCGCAGATCCCGGCCGAGCCACGCATGCAAGAGAGCGATCACTTCCGAATGGATTGGGCGAACCTCGGGCACCAGCGCGCACGCAAGGATGTGAAGCACCGCGACGTCGGAAGGGTTTGACGCCTCTCGAGCGCTCGCGAGCACACGCTTTTGTCTCTCGGACAATCGTGTCTGGATCCTTCTCTCGCGCCGATCGGTCGATGGAAGATCCGTACCCACCCAGATCCAGCTTCAGGTCGTCATCGAACCACAACCCCTACGTAACGTCATCTGCGATTCCGGTCTCTCGTTTTCGAGCCGATCCTCGACCCTCAAGAACAATGCAAGGGTCGCCTTTCAGCCGGTAAGCTCAATGCCTTGAGAACGCAGAAACCACAGCAGGTCGCCGCGATCCGGTTCGGGCCACTGTGCGATAAGCGCGTGCAGCTGTGCACGCTGATCGGGAGACGCCGAGTGCACCGATGCCGCGTGATCTCGACGTGCGGATCGCTGCAGTCGTCGAGCACTGGGCCACCGAACGGAAGATCGAGATCGAGGACGTGACCGTGTTGTGCGCGGAAGCCATCGTCGCGCACATCGATCGGGTCACGACGTAACGAATCGCGCGATCGATCTCGACGTCGCGGTCAGTCCCATCGGGCCGGCAAACGAGGCTACGTAAGAACCCGCACGGTCTTCGCCGCAACGTTCGCGTCGAAGGTGACCGATTGCGCGTGCGCTGGCAAATCGCGGGCATGTCCACGGATCATCGACGGGCGGTTTATGGGCTAGGAGGACCCGAAATGCTCCACGACTTCTGCATGCGAACCGCGAGGAGTTGGCGGTGAGGTGCCGTGCGAAGGTCGCAATCCGATCGTCACCGGTTCCCGCCGCGGTCGACCTTGGAACGTTGAGTCTTCGGGACGTTCCGGGGACGGATGTGTCTTCGTGATCGATCTGCCCGCTACGACAGGAAGCTGACCGAGCGATCATCGACGGGCCGCGCTACCTCGGGGCAAGCGGATCGTGAAGGTCGTGCCCTCCGCCTCGGTTGACTCCACTGCAATGTCGCCGCCGTGGGCGGTCACGATGTTCTCGACGATGTACAGTCCCAAGCCGACGCTGCGATTGCGGCTCGCGTGCGGATCGAGTTGCTGCATCGGCTCGAAGATATTGAGAAGGTGCTCCGGGGAAATCACTCGCCCGCGATTTTGCACGCTGACCAGCACATTCTCGTCCTGTGTTCGCAGCGCCACTCGGACCGACGTCCCAGCATCACCGTATTGCACGGCGTTCGAGATGAGATTTCCCACGACCTGCGCCATCCTGTCCGCGTCGAAGTCTGCATGCGGGTCACCATCGTGGACGAGCTCGAAGTCGCGGTCGGGATGAGCCGCCTCGAAGTCCGTGACCACCTGTTGGACGAGCAGGTGCACGTCCCCTGACTTGCGATCGACATGAATCCCGCCGCCGAGGTGTGCCTGCGTGTAATCGAGGAGATCGGCGATCATGCGAGACGCTCGCTCGGCCGATGATTGGATCCGGGAGAGCACCTTGATCGCGTGCGCGTCCAGCTGGTCCACCTCCTCGAGCAGCATCGATGTGCCCATCAAGATCACGCCGATCGGGGTTCGCAGGTCGTGGCTCACGATCCCGATGAGGCGGTCACGAAACTTCCCGCGCTCCTCCAATCGTGTCTTCTCGAGCGCTACCGCGGCTTGATCTGCCACGGCGGACAACAGCCACTCGTGTTCGAGTGAGCCGGGTGTAGCCCCCGCAGGGAGCGCGACGGCCAGCAGGCCAGTGACCTCTCCACCGACCACCATGGGAACTCCGAGGAATCGATCGGGCGGGACCCCGAGCAGCAGCTGCAGCTGGAAGATCAGCCTTTCGGTTAGCGGCTCGTGGTACCGCCGCGTCACGTCAGCGTCTAGCCCAAACGATGCGCGTATGGACAACGCCCCCTCCTCGTCGGCGAGCAAGAGGATCGACTTCGGCGTTTCGAGCAGCTCTGCGGCCCGCTCGGTCGTGAGCCGCAAGATCTCCTCCGATGTGATCGCGTAGGTGAGCGCACGACTCACTTCCGTGAGGCGACGAAACTGCTGGAGCCGTTGATCGTCGGGACGAAGCACGTCATCCCACCTCGATGCCACGTGACGTGATGCGCAGCTCCTGAACGTTGAGGTCGTGATTCGTGCCGCGGGCCTTGATGATCTGCAGCGTGCGCCGCGCGTTGCCGCCATCGAGCTCGACGCCGAGCCGCATGATCGCATCCGTGAGGGCGCTGATCTGGCCCTCCATCGGAACCACGCCCGTGCTCGTAGTCTCGAGCGTCATCATGCACACGACGCGGCGGGCGATGAAGTGTTGGACGAGCGCATAGAGATAGCTGTAGAGCCGATTCAAGTCGCTCGCCGCCACGATCAGATCACCGATCGAATCCACGACCACGCGCCGAACGTCATGTTCCTTGATGGTCCGGAAC
>JAQBQF010000081.1 GCA_028287115.1 Myxococcales bacterium | reverse complement strand
CCCGCCGTCGGCGATGATCGCGACGCCGGTGCCCTTTGCGGCGGCGACGGCATCGGAGATCGCGGTGAGCTGAGGCACGCCGACACCCGCGACGATCCGCGTCGTGCAGATCGATCCGGGACCGACGCCGACCTTGACGGCATTGACGCCACACTCGATCAGCGCCTTGGTCGCCTCGGAGGTCGCGACGTTGCCGGCGACGAGCTGCAGCTTGGGAAACCGCTTGCGGGTCGCCCGCACGGATTCGAGCACGCCGGCCGAGTGGCCGTGCGCGGTGTCGATGCAGACGATGTCGCAACCGACCGAGAGCAGCGCCTCGATCCGCGCCTCGCGATCGCCGCCCACGCCGACGGCCGCACCGACGCGCAAGCGCCCGAGATCGTCGACCGCAGCGGTCGGATGCTCCTCTGCCTGCTCGATATCGCGAATCGTGATCAGGCCCTTGAGCTTGCCGCTGCCGTCTATGACGAGCAGCTTCTCGATCCGATGCTTGTGCAGGATCTCCTTCGCTTCATCGATCCCGACGCCCTCCTTCACGGTCACCGGATTCTTCGTCATCACCTCGCCGACCTGCAGCGTCAGGCGCTTCTCGAACCGGACGTCGCGGTTCGTCAGGATGCCGAGCGGCCGCTTCTCGCCGTCGACGACGGGCAAGCCGCTGATCCGGTACTGGCGCATGATCGCGAGCGCATCTTCGAGCGTTCGCGACGGCGCGATCGTCACGGGGTCGACGACGATCCCGGACTGCGCCTTCTTGACGCGATTCACTTCACGCACCTGCTCTTCGATCGTCAGGTTCTTGTGAATGAATCCGATCCCGCCTTCGCGAGCCATCCGGATCGCCGTCGCGGCTTCCGTCACGGTGTCCATCGCGGAGCTGACGAGCGGCATCCGCAGCGGAATCGCCGGTGTCAGTCGCGTCGCGACGTCGACATCTCGCGGAATGACCTCGCTATATGCGGGGACCAGCAAGACGTCATCGAAGGTGAGCGCCTCTCTGAGTCGGTCCTCAAACATGGCCGACCATACGGGAGAGGTATGACGCTGGCAAGACACGGACTGGAGTGGCGCCACCCCAGGCAAGGGGAGTGAAATCCCACTGCAGCGACGCGCAAACGCCCGTTATCACCAGTGTTACGGTGGCACGGTCGTTGATGCAGAACGCCCCGGGTGCACGCCATGCGCAAAGCCATTAGCTCGCTTAGTCTCCTCCTCGCTGCGTGTGCAGCGAAGGCCCCGCCGGATGTCCAGAACAACCCGGACGGGGGCGACGGCGTCGACGCGCCCGCCAACGTCGGGATGACCGTCAGCGGCAAGGTGATGGACTACTTCACCGCAGCCCCGCTCGACAACACGACCGTCGCGAGCGACGGCCTCGATCCTGCCGTCACGACGACGAGCGCGACCGACGGCGCGTACTCCCTCAACATCGCGACCGGCAGCAAGCTGTTCTTCCTCACGTCGCGGACGAGCTATCGCGCGACCCGCAGCGCGGCGATCACGGTCGCCGACGTTGCGCTGACCCAAGACATCTATGCGATGTCGGCCGCCGACGTGAGGCGTCAGTACACCTCGCTCGGTAAGGCGCCGACCGCGGGCACCGCGTTTGTCGCCGCCGACCTGGTGAAGCAGAACGCGACGCCGATCGTCGGCATCCCGCTCGCGAACGTGACGCTCGTCGATGCGAACAACCAACCGGTCCCGGGCGTCGTCGGTCCGTATTTCTTCGGAGCCGTCGGCGACATCGATCCGGCGCTGACGACCGCGACGGCATACGGCACCCCGCCGCGCTCGCGCGTCGCGTTTCTCGATGTCCCTCCGGGCACGTTCACGATCTCCGTGACGTTTCCGAACATGGCCGGCAACACCCAGATCTTGACGCTGTTCACGGCCGCCGCAGACGGCGCGAACATCGTCGTCACCGGCAACGGCGGCGCGGGATCGGCGCAGCCGCCCCTCGATCCAAAATTCTCGACCGATATCTATCCGCGGCTGCAAAAGGCCGCGAGCGGCGGCTCCGGCTGCGCGAACTGTCATACGGCCGGCGGACCCGGCGCCGTCCTCAAGTACGACGACCCGGCCGATCTCGTGCTGACCAACATGAAGGCGATCACGGGCGTCCTCGATCTCGTGACGCCCGCGAATTCGTTGCTGCTCAAGAAGCCGCTCTACGAGCTGCCTCCCGCGGTGCAGGATCACCCGAACGCGACCTTCCTCGACATCAACGATCCCGACTACAAGCTGATCCTGTTGTGGATCAAGAACGGCGCGAAGCCGTAGACCACCTGCGTTGTCCCCCGTACTCGTGGCCACGTGTCACGTGCACGATCAAGCCAGGCCGAAATGGCCACTCTCGGGATTGTTCGCACGCTGTGCGAAATGCTCACGCTGCGCTCCCGCGCACCCACGTCATCGAGGCTGCCTGCGCGTCGAGATCACGGTGTCCCGCGGCGGCGCGATGCTTGCGTTGGAGTATCCCAACGGAGGCATCATGCGTTTCAAGACCCTGCTCGGCGCTCTCGTGATGGCGGGAGCCGTGCTGTCTGCCCCGATGGGCTGTGCGACGACTGGAGCGGGGTCGCTCGTGGTCACCGAGCCGCCGCCGCCGCGCGAGGAGGTCGTGACCTATCACCCCGGATTCTTCTGGGTGCACGGCCATTGGGAGCGTGGCGGTGATCGCTGGCACTGGGACGATGGCCACTGGGAGCGCGAGCGCGCCGGTTTTATTTACGGCGAAGGACGCTGGGAGCACCGCGGTGCGCGGTACCAGTGGATCGAAGGTGCCTGGCGTCCGCGCGGCGGCGTGGTGGTCCGCGATGGCGATGATCACGACCGCGAAGATCGCGACCGCGAAGATCGCGACTGACAAACCGTGTCGCGATCGATCCGGCGATCGTTCGAACGCACGCCGCGTCGCGCTTCGCGCAAAACAAACACACCGGGCCGCATGTGAACCATGCGGCCCGGTGGGGTGTGGTTAGCACCCGTGACTAACGACGTACGCGACCAGCAGGACGGGCAGCGGGATTCCGAGCAGCCACGCGAGTGCCCAGCCGGCTTTTCCTGACTGTGGGTTGCTGTTCATGACCAACGTATTTGCAGAGCGCGTGCCGGCTTCGAGTACCGTAGTGTGCGCGTATGCCTCGGATCGCAGTGTTTGGTGCAGGTGCGATCGGATGCTGGGTCGGCGGGCGACTCGCCGCCGGCGGAGCCGACGTCACGTTGATCGGCCGCGCGCGCGTGATCGACGAGCTCCGCGGCGGGTTACGCGTCTCCGAGATGGATGGCGGTGGTTTCACGGTCACGCCGCAGCTCGCAACAGAGGCCGCCGCCGCGACCGGCGCGGATCTCGTGATCGTGACCGTCAAGTCGGCCGCGACCGCGGAAGCGGCACGAGCGCTTGCCGGTGCGACCGGCGTGATCGTCAGCATGCAGAACGGCGTGCGCAACGCTGACACCTTGCGGGCAGCTCTGCCGGATAGGCGCGTGATCGCGGGGATGGTTCCGTTTAACGTCGTGCGGCCGGAACCGGGTCGCTATCACCGCGCGTCGGCGGGCGTGCTGATGTTCGAGAGCGGCGTGCAGCTCCTCACCGATGCATGTCGCGCGGCCGCGTTGCCGTTCGAGGAACGCGACGACATGCCGGCCGTGCAGTGGGCCAAGCTGCTGATGAATCTCAACAACGCGATCAACGCACTCTCCGGGGTGCCGCTCGCGCAAGAGCTCGCCGACCGCGATTTCCGGCGCTGCCTCGCCGCCGCGCAGCGCGAAGCCCTCGACGTGCTGGCGGCCGCCAAGCTACCGATCGCGAAGCTCACGATCCTGCCCGCAGGCTGGATCGCGCGCCTCTTGCCCGCGCCCGATGGAGTCTTCCGCCGGCTCGCGCGCCGCATCATCGCGATCGATCCGCAGGCGCGGTCGTCGATGTGGGACGACCTCGAGGCCAAGCGCACGACCGAGATCGATTACATCCAGGGCGAGGTCGTCGCCCTCGCCGACAAGCTCGGCCTCACCGCTCCGGTCAATGCAAAGCTCATCGGCCTGATCCGCGAAGCCGAAACCGGCGGTCGGCGCGACTTCACCGGCAGCGAGCTCCTGCGCGAGCTCCGCTGACCCGCCAGCGACGTTGGCGCCTTGGCGTACGATTTTTCTGCCCTCAGCCGTGTGCGACCTCTCGGTGTCTTGGCGGTTACACGGCCCACAGCATCACCGCGAACGCGCTGACGAGCGACACCACGAGCAACCCGTCGAGGAACTTGCCGTAACTCTGCATGCGAGCGCGCAGCGGCGCCTTGGCGGCGTGATCTTCGATCGGCAGCTCCGCGCGCCGCAGTTGCCTCACGAGCGCGTCGAACCGATCCCAGTCGCGCGCTGAAAGAAACCACCACGAGCCGCGCTTCGACTCGAGCGTGACGCCATCGGTCCACACGTGCGCCTTGACGATCCGCCCGGCCTCTTGCGTGAACCCGAGCGTGTCCCAGCCCCAGCGCACGCCATCGCGCGTGACCGCGACGCGCGCGCGCCGCACGAGATAGCCGAGCAGCGCAAACGCGGTGAACGCGACCGGCAGCACGACCTGCGTGCTCGAGTGCCAGCGATACGGATGG
>JAQBQF010000079.1 GCA_028287115.1 Myxococcales bacterium | reverse complement strand
CTCCTTGATGCCGTGCTTACCTTTGACCTGCTCGAGAACCTTCGCGTACTCGACCTCCCACGCTTGCGTACCTTCTTCGAGGTTCTTGATCCGGTCGCGAACTTCTTGGTCCATCGCCTCGTCGACCATCATGTGCTTCTTGCAGATGTCCTTGATCTTGCGGCGCAAGATCGTGTCTTCCGCGAACACCTCATCGACATGGCGCGAAGCCATAAAAGCTTCGAGCATCTGATTTGCGATCCACGACAGACCCTCTTCACCGAGCCCGAATTCCTTCTGTTCCGCGAGCTGGCGCTTGGTCCGGCCGAGATGCGAATAAGGAAGACCGCGAATCTCCAGGATGTCCTTGGCGCGCTCGGTAAGCTCCTTATCCAAGCGGATGTATTCCTTGAGGACCGAGGCGGCGTCCGTCTGCGCCTCGTTATGGTCACCCACCTCGATATCGCCCGCTTGAGTCAGCGTGGTGATGATCTCCGCGGCGATGGTGTCGACCTTGCCTGGATACAGTCTCATTCTCGCGGCACTGTAGGTTCCAGTTGCTCTGTATGCAAGGCAAGGAGCACGTTCTCGCGCTTACTTTTTGGTTCGTATGTGCACGATCGCCATCCTGTTCGGCGTCGCCGAAAACCCATTGATCCTCGCCGCAAACCGCGACGAGCTGTACGCCCGAGACGCGCGCGGACCGACGGTCCTGCAGGGCTCGCCGCGCGTGGTCGGCGGTCTCGATGTCGTGTCGGGAGGAACATGGCTCGCGCTGCGTGCCGATGGTCGGTTTGCCGCCGTGACGAACCAGCGCGCACTCGAACCGATCGCGCCCGGCTTGCGATCGCGCGGTCTCGCAGTTCGCGAGCTCGCGGCGGCCGATGATCAAGACGCGTATGTCGCCGCGCTCGATCCGCGCAGGTACGCGAGCATGAACTTGGTGTGGGGCGATGCCGACCACGTCTCGATCGCGTATGCGCGGCGCGATGGCGCCATGGAGGTCGAGCGCCTCCCGCACGGCGTCCACGTGTTGTGCAACGACCGCCTCGGCGCCTCCGGGTTTCCGCGCGGCGAGCGGTTCGCGACCGCGATCGCTCATGCGCTCGCACGATCGCGCGCATGGCCGGAGCTATCGCGATCACTCGCGAGCGGCCTTGGCGATCACACGCGCGTTCCACTCGACCAAGTGCCGGCTTCACACTTGCCGATCGAGCTGTCGCGCGAGCTCACGGCGACGTGCATCCATAGCGACCACTACGGCACGCGCAGCGCGACGCTCGCGGCGATCGACCACGGCGCCGTGCACGCGTACCTCCACGCGGACGGCTCGCCTTGCGTGACGCCGTTGAGTGATCGCACGGAGCTGTTGCGAGGACGCCGCGGAATCCCCGGAGGCGGATGACCGAGCCGCGCAAGCGGACCCTCGTGGTCGCAGGTCTCGTGATCGGCAGCGACCGCCGGGTCTTGATCTCGCAACGCCGGGCCGACCAGGCGTTGCCGCTGCAGTGGGAGTTTCCGGGCGGCAAGGTCGAGCCGGGCGAGGCGCCGGCTGCTGCGCTCGCGCGCGAGCTCGTCGAGGAGCTCGGGATCATCGTCGAGGTCGGCCGGATCTGGGACGTGCTGTTCCACGCGTATCCCGCGTTCGATCTCGTGATGCTCGTCTATGCGTGCCGGATCGTCGCAGGTGAGCCTCGCGCCGTCGAGGTTGCCGACTTCGTGTGGGCGCGTCCCGAGGAGCTCGGTCGCTGGGACATCCTCCCGGCCGATCGCCCTTTGGTCGAACGCCTGTCGGCAGAGGGCCCGCCCATTTGACCCCTTCCTCCGAGGGTGCCTACAATCGCTAGCGATGGAAGGCCGAGCCAAAGTCACGAAGGAAGTTCTCTGTGAGGAGGCTCGCTTCATTCTCGCGAACGTGATGGCGGAGGCGCGCTACGGCCGCCAGAACCGGTACGACGATATCCGCCGCGTCTGTGAAGGCGCCGTCTCGATCCCGTTCGCCGAGTACATCGGCTTCCTGGAGAAGTCTGGCTACCTCCGTCAGGATCGCGGCAACGAGAGCCTCGAGGTCACGCCCGAAGGTGAGACGGTCGTCAACGGCGGCAACCTCACCGAGTTCACCGAGCGCGCGGTCTCGCACTTCAAGAAGCTGCGCCAGAGTCGCGCGATGGCCGTACCGACCGGCAGTGTTCCGATGGGAACGCAGTCGGGCGCGCTCGCGACCGGTGCGGTCCGCACGGCCGAGGTCATGCGCACCGAAGGATCGACCGCATCACCGCTGCCGCGGAAAGAACCCAAGGTCTCGAGCTCCGGGGGGCGCCCGACCGCGGCGGTCGGCGGCGAGATCCAGGGGATGTCCGACGGTGAGAACCGTTACGAGAAGCTCGCCTCGATCGGCTCCGGTGGCATGGGCACCGTCTATCGCGCGCGGCAGATCGCGCTCAATCGCGAGGTCGCGCTCAAAGAGATTCGCGATCTGTTCGGGTTCTTCAGCGAGGACCAGCGCAACGAGATCGTACGGCGGTTCACGGATGTCGTGCGCGCGTGGGGCAACCTCGCGCATCCGAACATCCTGCCGATCCACGACGTCAACATCTGGGTCGAGTATCCGTACGTCGTCACCGAGCTCGCGCCGAACGGCTCGGCGAGGCGCCTGATCAACGATGCCGAGGAAATTCCGGTCGAGCTCGCGTTCAAGTACCTGTTGCAGACGCTGCACGCGTTGCGCGCCGGACATGCACAGCGCGTCTATCACCGCGGCCTCAAGCCCGAACAGCTGCTCATCGATGCTTACGGGAACACGAAGGTCTCGGACTTCGGGTTCACGCGGATCGTCGAACGCGACCACGCGGTGATTCGCCAGATCTACGTCGGCATGGGCAACGTCGCGTACATGGCGCCGGAGCTCTACACCGATCCGATGGCGGCGGGCCCACAGGGCGATATCTACGCGCTCGGGATCATCTTCTACGAGCTGCTGACTCGGAAGTTGCCCGGCCGGCGCTCGCCGATGCCATCGCAGATCAATCCCGCGTTGCCGCACGGCATCGACGACATCTTCGATCGGATGACGCGCGATGCACGCGCCGAGCGCTACGCGACCGTCGACGATATCCTCGACGACATCGACAAGCTCGAAGGCATGGAAGCGGTCCTCGGCCGCCAGAACCAGGTGCTCGTCGGCGAGAGCCCCCTGGTCTCGATCAAGTTCCGCCCGGGTGCGGAAGAGCCGATGATGGGCACGCCGGTCGACGGCGACAGCGACGACGACAAGAAAGGCGGCCATCGGCCGTACTCGTTCCAGCAGCGTCGCAAGAAGATCTAGATCGATCACGCGTCGCGGAGCTGCACGCCGAGAGAACGCAGCTTGTGCGCGAGCTCCTCGGCCTGGCCGGCGTGGTTGTAGAGGTGCGCGGAGATCCGGACGAGCGGACCCGACGCGAAGTCGATGACCGGCACCTCCCAGCCGTCGGTGAGGAGCCGGGTCTGCAGCGCGAACGGCGTGATGCCAGCTGGTAGCGCGATCGGAACCGCGGCCATCGAGCCGAGCGACGCCTCGGGAGCCAGGACGTGGCGGGCGCTGCCGCCGAGCGCATCGATCAGCCGGCGACGCATCTCGATCGCGAGCGCATGGTTGCGTGCGATCGTCTGTGACCAGCCGCCCCCGAGCTGGTCGATCGTCGCGATCGCGGTCGGCACGGCGAGATGAGGCGTCGGATCGTAGGTGCCCATCCAGTCGAGCTCGGCATGCAACCGATTCGGTGGACCGTACTCGGGGCTCGCGCCATGGGACGTGACGAGCGGCCGCAGCGGCGTCGTCGTCACGAGGAAGCCGGTGCCTTTGGGCGCGCACAGCCACTTGTGATTGTTGCCCGTGTACCAGGTCGCGCCGAGCTTGCGGAGGTCGAGCTCGAGCTGACCGGGCGCGTGCGCGCCGTCGATCAGGACGGGAATGCCGCGCGCCGCGAACAGCGGGATGATCCGCTCGAGAGGAATGCACAGCGCCGTCGGGCTCGTGATGTGATCGAGGACGGCGAGCCGGGTCCGCGGCGTGATCGCAGCGGCAACGTCGGCGACGAACGCGTCGGGATCATAGGGCACGGCGATCGGGATCGTGACGACCCGCGCACCGCGAGCATCGGCGAGTCGAACGAGCTGGTTCTTGACGGCGCGATAGCCGTGACTCGTCGCGATGATCTCGTCGTCGGCGGCCAGCGACACGGATGCGAGCGCGGTGGCGACGCCGGTGGTGGCGCTCGGCACGAACACGAGCTGGTCCTCGGGGGCGTGGATGAGCTGCGCGAGAGCCCGGCGCGCACGATCGAGCTCGGCTTGCCATTCGAGCACGAGGAACCGCATCGGCGCGGCTTCGAGGCGGACGCGGATCGCGGCGGCGGCATCGAACACGGCGCGCGGACAGCCGCCGTACGATCCGTGATTGAGGTGCACGACGTCCGGCGAGAGCGCCCAATGCGAGAGTGGCGCGACCGGTGCGGTGAGCTGCACGCCCCGAGCGTATCAGTGAGGCATCGGATTCACGTGCGCGCGAGCACGAGCAAATGGCGGGGACGATGGGCCGAGCAATGCGCCGATCTTGCAAGCCTCGGGCGAGCACTCGCTCACCTCCCCGAACCCTGGAATATCGATCCGTTGGCCATGCGAGGCGACGCTTATAGTGTCCAATATACACCGTGCAAATGACGGCGTAGGGATCTCTCCCGATTAGGCAGTTTTCTTGGAGCTACGCGCGGTTGCCGTCAGTGTGGCTTCGTGATCGACAACGCTGCCCTCGAATGCTGGAAGCAGTCGCTCTTGAGCCCCGCCGATCCGCTGATCGACGTTGGCGAGGGCGGAATTCCGATCGCGAACCTCGATCCCGTGAGGCTCGCGTTCGCGCTCGCCACCGGCGGCGTGTTCGCGTTCGAAGCCGCGGGGTGTCCGCGCGATGATGGAGGTCAGCGCGATCATGGAGACCAGGCGATCGAGACCGGACGCCTGCGGGTTCCACTCGCGACCGACGAGCTCGATCGGCAGCTGACCACGCTCAGGCGTGCCGCGCGCGACGCGCTCGCGGAGGGCGAGCACGTCCTGCACCTCGGGATCGGCCTGTTGACGTTCTGCGATCTCGACGGTGCTGCGCGCACCGCACCGCTCGCACTGTGGCCTGTCACGCTCGAGCGCCGCGCCGGTATTGTCGTCCTCGCGGCCGCACGCGATCACGATCCACGCGTCAATCACGCGCTCGCGGCCATGTTGCTGCGTGACTACGATCTCGTGCTCGGCGACGACCTCGATCTCGCGGCGCTGTTCGAAGCCGCCGAAACGGCCGCGGTCGCACGCACCGGCTGGTCGGTCGAGCGGGCGGCGCGCCTCGCTGCATTCTCGTTCGCTCGCTTCGACCTCGCCTGCGATCTCGCCGCGCGCGGTGACGACTTGCTGTCGAGCCTTCCGATCACGTGGCTCGCGGGTCTCGCGCCGGCGCCGGCGCTGCCGGCCGGTGCCGCCGAGGTGCTCGCGCCCCTCGAGGCCGATGCCAGCCAACTCGCGGCGATCTCCGCGGCCAGCGCGGGTGCGAGCTTCGTGCTGCACGGACCGCCGGGGACCGGCAAGTCGCAGACGATCGCGAATCTCGTCGTGTCATGCGCGAGCCAGGGCAAGACCGTGCTCGTGGTCAGTGATCGCGCGACGGCGCTCGATGTCGTGCAGCAACGACTCGCGAGCGTCGGGCTCGGCGAGT
>JAQBQF010000041.1 GCA_028287115.1 Myxococcales bacterium | reverse complement strand
ACGATCTGGGCACTGCTACTCGGCGCGATGCGACGGAGCGCGGGCGAATATCATCCGCCGGTCAGCGAGATCCCGCTCGATCCGCTGCGGCGCAAGCTCGCGTTCGCGATGCTCGTCATCTTCCTCCTGATCTTGACGCCGGTGCCCATGCGTCCGGCTCTGTGACACAATCGCAACGTGCGCGTCGAGTGCGAGTCGTGTCGCGAGCTAGCGGTCGCGACGTTTGCGATCGTCGACGGCGCGATCGTCGCGACGTGCTCCGCCTGTCACGCGACGACACGCCCTGCGGCGGCGACCGCAACGGCGACCAACGCGCCCGCGCCTTTGTGCCCGAAGTGCGGAGCACCGCGGACGTCCGCGAGCGCATGCCCGAGCTGCGGGCTCGCCGTCGATCGGATGGAGGCGTTCACCGAGACGCGCGATGCCGCGGTGCCCGAGGTCGTACGCACGGCTTGGCAACGCACGCTCGACGGATGGTCGGAGCCCGAGCGGCACGACGAGCTCCTCCGGCTCGTCGGCCAGCACAGCGCCTACGCGTGGGTCGCCGGCCGCTACCGCGACGCGCAGCGCGAGCACCCAGCCGACACGATCGGGGAGCGCCAGCTCGACCGCGTGCGGCGAGCCGCCGAAGCGACGCTGTTCGTCAGCGCGACGCCGCGCCCCGACAAGGCCAACAAGCCTTACCAAAGTACGGTCGCGATCCTGGTCGTGCTGGTTCTCCTGATGGCGATCGGTCTCGGGTACGCATTGGTTCGCGACAACACCACGCAAGCCAAGCCAGCGGTTAGCCAACCCCTGCATCCCTGAGCTACTCTTCTCCCGTGGCCCTCGTCGACTTTGCAGAGCGGCAGCTCACGCTGAAGCTCGTCTATTACGGGCCGCCGCTGTCGGGAAAGACCTCGAACCTGCGTGCGCTGCACGACAAGGTCGACAAGCTCAACCGCGGGCGGCTGATGGCGCTCGACACGCGCGATGATCGGACGCTGTTCTTCGATCTGCTGCCGATCTTCTTCCGCACCTCGAGCTTCTCGTTTCGGATCAAGGTCTACACGGTGCCGGGTCAGCCCGTGCACGAGGCGACGCGCAAGGTCGTGCTCGCCGGCGCCGATGGCGTGGTGTTTGTCGCGGACTCGAGCCCCGATCAGCAGGACGCGAATCGGATCGCCTGGCAGAACCTGATCGCGAACCTGCGCGCATCCGCGATCGAGAGAGTCCCGGTCGTCCTCCAGTACAACAAGCGCGATCTGTCGAACCGTGTGCCGCTCGAAGACTGCGACCGATTCGGAGACCCGCTGCGGCCCATTCTCGAAGCGACCGCACGAAGCGGCGAGGGTGTGATCCCGACCTTCTTCGAGCTGGTCGGGAGCACCTGGGACTACTTAGATAAGGACTTACAGCTCTCGACCAAACTCGGTATCGATTCTGCGGCTTTCCGCGTCGCGCTCGCGGAGCACGTCGGCGTGGTGCCCAATGCTACAATAGCGAGGTGACCGGAGGCCCGCTCGATGGACCAATCGAGCTGGCTCGCCTGGTACGGCCGGGCGAGCTGGAGGAGCTACTCGAGGCAGTTCGCCGCGTCTTGGGGGGCGAGCTCGCTGTCTACGACCCGCGAGGCAAGCTACTCGCAGGCTCGCAGGACGCGGGGACACCGTCCCGAGACCTCGATCATGATGGCGAACGGATAGGCACGCTCGCTGCGAGCGGTCCGCAGGCGGCCGCGGCGCTGACGCTGCTCGCCGACACGCTCGGGCTGCTCGTTCATCACGCGAATGCCCGCGAGCTCGCGGCGATGACCCACGAAGAAGCGATGCGGCTGACCTTTGGCGAGCTGACCGAGCACAACCTGCGCCTGCAGCGCGCGGTGGCGCGTCTTGAAGAGCTCGACCGGCTGAAGTCGAACTTTCTCGCGACGATGTCGCACGAGCTGCGGACGCCGCTGACGTCGGTGATCGGATATGCGGAGATGATGGCGGAAGGTCTCGCGGGTGCGATCACGACCGAGCAGGGCGATTACCTCGCGACGATCTTGTCGAAGGCCGATCAATTGCTCGGCCTGATCACGGCGGTCCTCGACGTCGCGACGCTCGAGTCCACACCGCAGGCGCTCGAACGCAACGCGATCTCGCTGTCGGAGATCGTCGCGAGCGAGGTCGCTCAGTTTGCATCGCAGGCCGACAAGCGCGGGATCGCGATCCAGCTCGAGATTCGCGGCGAGAGCGTGGTCCTCGGCGATCGCAAGAAGCTCCGGCAGGTCGTGTCGAGCCTGCTCTCGAACGCGGTGAAGTTCACGCCCGATCGCGGTCGCGTCGGCGTTGCACTCGGGCCCGGGCCGCTGTCTCCCGGCGAAGCCGAGACGCATCGGGCCGTGCAGCTCGTCGTCACCGACTCCGGCATCGGGATCTCGCGCGATCAGGTCGCGAAGATCTTCGAGCCGTTCTTTCAGGTCGATTCGTCGTCGACCCGCGCGTTCGGTGGCACCGGCCTCGGCTTGACGCTCGCGAAGGCGTACGTCGAAGCACACGGAGGTCGGATCTGGGTCGACACGACACCCGGCCAGGGCTCGACGTTCATCGCAACGTTCCCACTCCGGCTCGCCGATCAACTACGCGACGAGCAGGCACTCGAGGAGCGCTCGTGAGCTTCGGCGACCTCGACATCGCGATTCCGCTCGCGGTCGTGTGCGTGCTCGTCTCCGGGTTCTTCTCGGGCACGGAGGTGGCGCTGTTCACGCTCCGTCGCGTCGATCGCGAGCAGCTCTCGAACAGCGACCGCTATGTCGATCGGCGGATCATCAAGATGCTCGAGCGGCCGCGCCGGCTGATCTCGACCGTGCTGATCGGCCACGAGGCGTTCGACAGCATCCTCGCGATCCTCGCGCTCGCGGTGATGTTTCGGCTGCATCCGACCGCGTCGTTCTGGGCGCTTGGAGCGCTCGCGCTCGCGATCTCGTTGCCGCTGATCGTGCTGATCGCGGAGGTCACCGCGAAGACGCTCGCCGCGAAGGCGCCTCTCGCATGGGCACGCGCGTGCGCGATCCCTCTCTCCCTGTTCGCGCTGCTCGTGACCCCGGTGCGGATCGTCGTCGCGTTCGCGAGCGAGATCCTGCTGCGTCCGCTCGGAGACGCGGCGCGTACGCGGCCGGCGCGCGATCTCTCGGAGCAGGAGTTTCGTTCGCTCGTGGATGCGGGGTCTGCGCAGGGCCAGGTCGACGCGCGCGAGCGGCGCCTGATCCATCGCGTGTTCGAGTTCTCCGACAAGAAGGTCGGCGAGGTGATGACCCCGCGCGATCGGATCTTCGCGCTGTCGTACGACTTGCCGATGCAGCGGCTCGTCAAGGAGATCGCGACGCGCGGGTTCTCGCGCGTGCCGATCTATCAAAAATCTCTCGACAACGTGCGAGGCATCCTCAACGCGAAGGATCTCGTGCGCGCCGCCGCAGGCCAGCCGCTCGGCAGGCCGCTGAACGATCTGCTGCACGAGCCGCTGTTCGTCCCGCGCACGACGCCGGTGAAGCGGCTGTTCCTCAAGTTCAAGCAGAAGAAAGTCCACATGGCGATCGTCGTGTCCGAGTACGGCAAGGTGCTCGGCCTGGTGACGATGGACGACTTGCTGTCGCAGATCTTCGGCGTGCTGCGCGACGAGCGCGCGGACCTCCAGCAATCGATGCCGAACATGAAGCGGGCGCGAACCCCCGCGATGGGCGTTCCCGAGACGGCCATGCCCGGAGCGATCGAGACCAGCCCGGTGCCCAAGCTCGAGCTCGCCGACATGCAGAGCGTGCCGGTGCACGAGCCGACACGGGCAGACTCGCAGGAGAGCGCCGAAGAAGCCGACGATCGCGAGCGCGCGGCGCCGACGGGGCGTGATACCGCCGAAGAGCTCGATGACAGAGCGCGCGCGACCGGCAACCCGCAGATCCGGCCGATCCACCCGACCGACGAAGTGACCCCGCCGGCAATCGATCTCGAAGACCTTCGCACCCAAGGCAAGCCGTCGTGACGGACCGCCTCGTTCAGGCTTCGTCCGATCTGGTCTTTTCGGGTCACCCGTGGCGGTTAGACGCATGATGAGCACGTCGAAGCTCATCGCGATGCTCGCCGCATGCGTGGCGGCGCAGGCGTTCTTCGTCAGCGCCGAGGTCGCGCTCTCGGCCTGCGATCGCAACGCGCTACGCGCGCGCGCGGCCGGTGGTGCGGCGCGAGCGGCACGCGCCGAGAAGATGCTCGCGGTCCCGCAGGTGACGCTCGCGACGACGCTCGTCGGTGCGAACCTCGCGACGCTGATCGCCGTGATCGTCCTGGGGCTGCAGCTCGCGATGCGAGGCCAGTCGCCGATGTGGGCGCCACTCGTGCTCGTGCCACCGCTGCTCGTGCTCGGTCACCTCGTGCCCAAGGCGATCGTCCAAGCGCATGCGGACAAGATGATCGACTTGATCGCGACGCCGTTGCGGTTCGCTTCGTTCGTGCTCCGGCCGCTCGTCCTCGGGGTCGGCGGCTACGCGGCCGCGCTGACGCGGATCATGCACACCGATCGCAAGAAGGCGTTCGTGACGCGCGACGAGCTCGCGCTCCTGATCGAGAGCGAGCCGATGTCCGACAAGCCGGAGATCAGCGCGGACGAGCGCGAGATGATCGCGAACGTATTCGAGCTGTCCGAGTACAAGGTCGGCGAGCTGATGGTTCCGCTCTCCGAGGTCACGGCGTTGCCCGAGGACGTGTCCGTCGCCGAAGCCGCGCTCGAGGTCGCCGACAAGCAGCACTCGCGCATGCCGATCTACAAGTCGCGTGTCGACGACATCACCGGCATCGTCCACGTGTTCGACATCCTGCAGGCGGCGAACGATAAGTCCAAGCCCAAGCTCGTCCAGGAGCTGGCGCATCCCCCGAGCTACGTGCCCGAGACGATGAAGGCGAGCGATCTGCTGGTTCAGCTCCAGACCGACCAGCAACACCTGGCGATCGTCGTCGATGAATACGGCGGTGCAGTCGGCATCGTGACGATCGAAGACCTGCTCGAGATCATCGTCGGTGACATCGACGACGAATACGATACCGAGCCCTCGCCGATCAAGCCCGAGAAGCCTGGCACCTGGCGGATCGAAGCTCGCACGAACGTCAAGCGTGTCAACAGCGACCTCGATCTCGGGCTCCCCGAGAGCGACGACTACGAAACGATCGCGGGCCTCTTGATCGAGAAATTCCGGCGGATCCCCGACAAGGGCGAGACACTCTCGATCGGCAACCTGATCATCGAGATCATCGCGGCGACCGACCGCGCGATCGAGGCGGTGCGGATCACCAAGCGCAAGAAGTAGGTGCGCGGATCGCCGTCGCCGGTGATCGTGCGGCCTCGATCATGCTACGAGTACCGAGTGGACCGCTCCGACCTGGTCAAGCTGCTCGATGACGTACGCGCCGGCGTGACGTCTCCCGAGGTGGCGGCGCGCAGGCTCGGCGAGCTGCCGTATGCCGAGGTCGCGCAGGCGGTCGTCATCGATCATCATCGCGAGCTGCGCACGGGAATCCCCGAGCTCGTGTTCGGGGCGAGCAAGACCGCGGCCCAGATCGCGGCCGCCCTCACCGAGCTCGCACGCGGTGCCGGTGGTGCGCTCGCGACGCGGGTCGACGCGGCGAAGGCACGCGAGTTGTGCGCGCTGCTACCCGGTGTCGTGATTCACGAGGCGGCGCGACTGGCGATCCTCGGCCAGGCGCCGATGCGGCCTGCGGCGGCGCCGATCGCGGTCGTCTGTGCGGGCACGAGCGACTTGCCGGTCGCCGAAGAGGCGGCGCTCGTCGCGGAATTTCTAGGAGCTTCCGTGATCCGGGTCAGCGACGTCGGTGTCGCGGGCTTGCATCGGCTGCTCGCGAGGCTCGATGACATTCGCGGCGCGCAGGTCGTGATCGCGGTCGCAGGGATGGAAGCCGCGTTGCCGAGCGTCCTCGGAGGCCTGATCGATCGGCCGATGATCGCGGTGCCGACGAGCGTCGGCTACGGCGTGTCGGTCGACGGCTTGGTCGCGCTCGGTGCGTTGCTCTCCGCATGTGCCCCCGGGATCACGGTCGTCAACATCGATAACGGTGTCGGTGCGGCGGTCGCGGCGGTCAAGATCGCGCGGTTGGTGCGCACGTGAGCGCGCTGCGCGGCCTGCACCTGCACGTCGACTGTGCGAGCGGTATCGCGGGCGACATGATGCTCGGCGCGCTGATCGATCTCGGCGTGCCGTTGCCGATCATCGGAGACGCCCTCGACAAGATCGGCGCGGGCCGGTCCCGCCTACACGTCACGCGCGTGATGAAGCACGGCATCGCGGCGGTCGACGTCAAGGTCGACACCGGGGGCCAGGTGATCGAAGCGCACGATCACGTCTCCGCCGGCGTGCCGATCGCCGTCCCGCGGCGTGCGGCGACCGAGAGCGGACCGCGGCGCGCAGCGACCGAACCGGGCGCACACCGTCGCGCATCGACGGAGTCAGGGCCGAGCAACGCATCGGGCTCGTTCGTCGCGATCAAGTTCCGCAGCGAGGCGCAGCACCTGCACGTCCACGTCGACGAGCACGGCGACAAGCACATCGAGACCACGCCGATCCACGCTCATTCACATGGCCACCATTCACACGGCCACGATCAGGCGCACGACCACTATCACTACGCGGACATTCGCAAGCGGATCGAGCGTGCCGGCTTGACCGAAGGCACTCAGCGCCGCGCGCTCGACATCTTCGATCGAATCGCGCGCGCCGAGGCCAAGCTCCACGGCATGAAGATCGAAGACGTCTCGTTTCACGAGGTCGGTGCGATCGATTCGATCGTCGACATCGTCGGCACGGCGGCGGCGCTCGACTGGCTGCAACCCGCCAAGGTCAGCTGCGCGAGCGTCGCGATGGGACACGGGACGCTGACGTGCGCGCATGGCGTGCTGCCGGTGCCGGCGCCCGCGGCGCTCGAGGTACTGCGCGAAGCCGGGGGCGTGATGTCCGATGGCGGCGTCGCGCGCGAGCTGTGCACGCCGACCGGCGCGGGGATCCTCGCGGCTACGGTGACCGATTGGACGCCGGCACCGACCGGCCGGCCGATCGCGGTGGGGTGGGGCGCCGGAGATTCGGATCTCGAGGATCGCGCGAACGTCGTGCGGCTCGTCGCGGTGAAGACAAGCGCAGGGACCGACAACGTCTGGCAGATCGATGCGAACCTCGACGACATGAGCCCCGAGCTGTGCGGACCGGCGAGCGACGCGCTGTTCGCGGCCGGCGCACTCGATGTGTGGTGGACACCGATCACGATGAAGAAGGGCCGCCCGGCGCTGACACTCTCGGCGCTTGCCGACGAGCCCGAGCGCGATCAGGTGATCGCTGCGATCCTGCGCGAGACGACGACGATCGGCGTGCGTTACGCCCAGCTGCAGCGGACCGTCCTCGAGCGATCGATGCTGATGGTCACGACGAAGTACGGCACGTTGCCGATCAAGGTCGCGCGCGACGGCGAAGGCGTGCGAAACGTCGCGCCCGAGTACGAGGCGTGTGCGCTGGCGGCACGAACGTTCGGCGTGCCCGTAAAGCTCGTATTCGCCGCCGCGCTGGCCGCCTACGAGGCGGAGACCGACGCGTAAGACCGGCCTGCCTGCGGTCGCGATGCCACACCGTAGACGTTGGTGATACCGTGTCGATCTCCGTGGATAGTCCACTGATCGTCGTCCTCGGCGGCAGCGAAGAGGATCGCTCCGCGTTGGTCGCGCAGCTTGGCGCGAGCGGACTTCCCGCGCGCGGTTCCACGCAGATCTCGACGGCCGATGGGATGCCGGCGCTGATCGTCGTCACCGGCGACGACGCGACGCAGATCGTCACCGAAGCACGCGATGTCCCCGCGCTCGCGGAGGTCCCGATCCTCGCGCTCGTCCCGCTGATTCCGCAGGCCGCCGCGGCTGGCGCGCTGAGCGCCGGTGCGACCGACATCGCATCGCAGCCGGTGGCGCCGGCCGTGCTCGTCGTGCGGTGCCGGAATCTCCTGAAGCTATCGCGCCGCGAAGCGGCCGGTGCGCAGGCGCTGACGCGGATCAACGAAGTGCTGACCGCCGAGGGAGATGATGCCGAGGCGCTCGTGCAGATGTTGCAGATCACCGCATCGGTGCTCGGCTTCGATCGCGCGTCGCTGATCGCGCACATCGAAGGCTCCGATCATGCGTTCGTGATCGCCGCGAGCGACGCGGAGCCGCTGATGCGGTTCACGCTCGTGATCGCCGAGTACCCTGAAGTCGTCGAAGCGATGCGCACCGCTGCTCCGGTCATGATCGACGACGCACCGACGCACGTGCTGACGTCGCAGCTCGCCGAGACGCTCGCTTCCCGCAAGGTCCGCGGCATCGCGGTGTTCCCGGTGCAATGGCGCGGCCGCTCGCTCGGCGCGATCCTACTGCGGAAGCGCGTGCCCGGCGTCCAGCACGTCGGTCAGCGTGGCATCGAGCTCGGGAAGCTGATCGCGAGCATCACCGCCGCGCACCTGCGCCACGGCGCCGTGCTCGAGAGCCTGCGCGATCAGACGCATCGGATCTCTCGCGCGCGGTACGAGGCGGAGCGCCGGCTGCGCGGTATCGATTCGCTCAAGGAGCACTTCGAGGCCGGTGCCGATGGCGTGGTCGTGCTCGACGACGCGGGGCGGATCTTGTTCGTCAACCGCGCGGCCGAGCAGATCACCGGCTTCGCACGCGACGGTCTGCTCGGCAGCGAGCTCGTCGATCTCGTCCCGAACAATCAGCGCGACGAGATCCGCGGGGCGATCTCGCGCGTCCTCGCGGGCGTCAACGTCGACTCGTTCGATCTCGAGCTGCTGACGACCTCGGGCTCTCCGGTGTGGGCTTCGGTGTCCACGTCGACGGTGCTCGCCGGTACCGGCGCCGTGATCCTTGCCTTCCGCGACGTCACCGCGGAGCGCGCGCTCGAGCTCGAGCTGCGGTCGACCAAGGAATTCCTCGAGCGGCTGATCGACTCGACGGTCGATGCGATCATCGCCGCCGATCTGCGCGGCCAGATCATCCTGTTCAATCAGGGCGCGGAGCGCCTGTTCGGTTATCGCGCGCGCGACGTGATCGGCAAGATGGGGGTGTGGCAGCTCTACGAAGACGGCGGCGCGCGCCACATCATGCGCATGCTGCGCGCGACGTCCTACGGCGGGGTCGGGCGCCTCGAACAGACCAGGCGCGAGGTCAAGCTCTCGACGGGCGATCTGGTCCCGGTCAGCATGACGGCCTCGATCGTGTACGAAGGCGATCGCGAGGTCGCGACCGTCGGCATCCTGACGGACTTGCGCGATCGGATTCGCATGGAGCAGCGGCTCCTCGACGCGCAACAGAAGCTGCAGCTCTCCGAGAAGCAGGCGCTCGTCGCCGAGCTTGCCGGCGCCGCGGCACACGAGCTGAACCAGCCGCTGACTTCGATCCTCGGGTACGCGCAGCTGATCGAGCGCCAGAGCGCCAAGGACGCGGCTCACCTGCGCGCGGTTGGCGTGATCCTGTCCGAGGCCGAGCGGATGGCAGGTATCGTCAAGAAGATCGGAAAGATCACCAAATACGAGACGACGGACTACGTCGGGTCTGCGAAGATGCTCGACATCGAACGATCGACAGCAGAGATGGAACCTCTAGACCGCCAACACGACGAGGCGGTCACCCAGCTCGCGATCCGGGATGCCGTCGAGGATGGGCAGACCGGCGAGTTCCCGTCGGTGACGCCGGGGCCGGATGTCGTCGGCAACACGCCCTCGCTCGCCGATCTGAGCGATCTGCAAGATCGGCAAGGTGACAAGCCGTGAGCCTGGCTCCACCAAGTGAAGCGGCCCAGCTCGTCGCACTGCGCGAGCTCGCGACCGAGCTACCGAACAGCGGGAACGAGCCTGCGCTCGTCGACCGCACGTTGTCGGTGTTGTCGCGCCTCCTGCCGGGGCGCGCGATCGCGATCCGGGTGATCGACGTGCGCAATCGCGAGCCCGCGCGCGGCTACGTGCAAGGTGCGGCCTTGCGCGACGGGGTCGGCAACGATGGCGTCACGATCTCGCAGGACACGCTGTCGCGCGCCAAGCTCAAGACCGCGGTTGCCGCGAGCGCGCGGATCTTGGTCCGCGAGCGTTGGGACTCGCCGTTCACGGGGATCGCCACCGGGTTTGCGATCCCGCTCGCCGCGACGGGCGAGCTCTACGGCGTCCTCGATGTCGGCTATCTCCCAGGCGATGACGCGCGATCCAGCGACGAGCCCGCGCTCTACACGCTCGGGAGCTTGATCGCCGGTGCCCTGCGCACGATCCGGCTGCAAGAGGATGCGACCGGCCTGCGCGATTATCAGGCGCGCCTGCTCGACAGCGCGAACGCGCTGATCCTCGGCATCGATCGATCGTGGCGGATCACCGTGTGCAACCGTGCGCTGCTCGATCTGGTCGGGATGTCTCGCGACGAAGTGCTCGGCCGCGACATTCGCGACTTCATCTCGAGCGACCAGCGGCAGCCGCTGACGACCGCCTTCGCCGCGGCGCTTGCCGGTCAACATCACGCTGCGGTCACCGTGATGTTGCCGACGAAGAAGGGCCCGGTGCGCAGCGTGTGGACGATCGCGCCCGTCGGTCGTGCAGGTCAGCCCGGCGGGCCGATCGAGGCGGTCGTCGCGATCGGCCAGGACCAATCGAAGATCGATCTGCTGCAACAACAGATCGTCCGCGCCGAACGCCTCGCCACCCTCGGCGAGCTCGCCGCCGGCGTCGTCCACGAGCTCAACAACCCGCTGACCTCGATCACGGTCTACGCCGAGTACCTCGTTCGCAAGCTCGAATCACAAGGTGCCGAAGAGCCGGACGTCGAGAAGCTGCGCCGGATCGGTGCGAGCGCGCAGCGCATCTTGCGGTTCTCGCGCGATCTCGTGCAGTACGCGCGCCCGAGCGCCAAGGATATCGAGCGGATCGATCTCGCCGCGGTGGTCAGGCAGTCGGTGTCGATCTGCGAGCACCTGGTCGAGCGCGGCGGCATCGAGCTTGGCATCGAGGTCGATCCTCAGTTGCCCGTCGTACAAGCGATCGGCGGTCAGCTCGAACAGGTGCTGATCAACCTGATCACCAACGCGGTGCATGCGGTCGAGAGCGGCGGCAAGGTCGTCGTCCGCGCGCAGCTGGAAGGGCCGTCGTCCGTGCTGATCGAGGTCGCCGATTCGGGTCCCGGTGTGCCGGACGAGGACCGCGAGAGAATCTTCGAGCCGTTCTTTACGACGAAACCCGACGGCAAGGGCACCGGGTTAGG
>JAQBQF010000018.1 GCA_028287115.1 Myxococcales bacterium | reverse complement strand
GCGCTAACCGTCCAAACGCGCTAACCGTCCAAACGCGCTAACCGTCCAAACGCGCTAACCGTCCAAACGCGCTAACCGTCCAAACGCGCTAACCGTCCAAGCTCGCTAATCGTCGACGAGCCCGCTCGGGTCATCGGCGGGCAGCGTGTATCGCCTCGAGATCGCGCCCCTCACCGCCTCGCGGCTCGCGACGGGCTCGAGCATGATGTCTTGCTCGATCCGATGCACCTGGTCGGCGAGCTCCTGATCTTTGACGTCGGTGCGAAACCACCGAGAGTAGTCGCCTTTGCGCAGGTGCCAGAGCCACGTCTCGTCGTCGACGCCGTCGGCGAGATGCATGAACATCTGAAGGTTGTGCGCCTTGAGGTTCAGCTTGCCGAGCGGCCCGTGGAAATAGAAGCTGTGCGTGCTTCCGAGGTTGCCCTCGATGTACTTGCGCGAATGACGCTTGCGCTCGATCTTCGGCGGCTCCGTCTGCATCGGCCGCGCATGCTTCGTGCCGACCTTCCAGTACAGCGCTTGTCCCGGCGGCAACCGCTCGACCGCCGCGATCCGCGGACTCGAGACGCCCGCGGCTTTGCAGAATTCGCGTACTCGCTGCTCGGGATGCTCGCCGGTCGCGATCAACGTATCGATCGTTCGAAGGACCGCAGGTGCCACGCTGCCCGGGTGCACCGTGACGTAGAGCGTGCCGCGCGGCCGCAGCGTGAGCTCCGCTACCGGCTCCCAGCTCGCCGGTAACAGATGATGAGCTTCGTCGATCACGAGCCAGTGCGGCCGGCCGCTGCGCGCGCGCAGATCGGAGAGCGCCGGCAAGAGCTGCGTGAAGAACTCGGGGCGATGCTCGACGGAGATCCCGAGCATGTTCGCGACGACATTGCGATGCGGCTCGCGCAGCACGTCGAGGACCTCCTCGACCATCGGCGCGCGATGCGAGCCGCCGAGGACGACCGCGAGCTCGATCGCAGAGTAGTCACCCTCGGGATCGACAACCGCGAACTGATAGACCGCCCGACACAGCCGCTCGAGTAGCCCTGTCGTTAGCGTCGACTTGCCGCTACCCGACGTCCCGCATAGCAGGATGTTTGTCGCGTACGGATCGACGCCGATCGTCTCGCCATCGGATTTCCCAACGACGATGTAATGCCGAACGAGCTTCGGCGCGATCGCCGCGAGGTCGTCGGTCACGAGATGATCGACCAGCTCGGTGACCCCTTGGCCGTGCGGGCTTGTCGTCACGAGATCCGCGCGCGCCTTGAGGCTGGGAATCGCGTTGGCGACCGCGATACCGCACTCGCACCGCTCGAGGAGTGCGTGATCGTTCTCGGCATCGCCGACCCCGACGACGTTGTGCGGCGACAGGTCGAGCTCGACGAGCGCAGTCTCGAGACCGGTCGCTTTGTTGACGCCGGAGGGCAACACCATCACCGCACCCTTGTTGAAGATGACCTGCAGCTCGAGGCCGAGATCGTGAATGACGTGGAGAATCGTGTCTTGATGCGGTTCCCACGATGCGACGATCACGTGGCCGACTGCGATCCGATCGACACCGCGGCGCCGGAGCTCCGCCACGAATTCTTCCGGCGGCTCGGGGCACACCGTACGAAGTTCCTTGGTCGTCGGGTCGTAGAGCACCGCGCCGTTTTCCGCGACAATCCGGTCGAACGCGTTGGGGTTACGTACGAGCGTGAGGACCTCTTCGATCACGCGACCCGTCACCATGATCACCTTGCGCCCCGACTCGCGCAGACGGCGGAGCGCCGCCCAGGTCGTCTCCTCGATCTTACCGTGGTGAGCCAGCGTTCCGTCGAAGTCGGCTGCGAGGGCGTGATAGCGCATGGTGCGTCCATCACAGGAGTGCAGTCACCGCGCCAACCCGCTGCATGGACTGCGCCTCGCCAAGATCGGGCGATAGCGCACGGGCTGCACTCGCAAGCGTGTGCGGTTGTGTCCGCCGGGCTAGCTTCGCATCATGTCCGAACCGTTTACTCCGGGCGCCGATCTCATCGCGCAACTCAATGCTCATCGCGGTGGCTTCGAGGTCGCGCTCGGACTGGTGTTCACCCGAGTCACGCCCGACGAGGTCGTCGGCGAAGTTCCGGTCGGTCCGAACCTGACGCAGCCGTACGGGATCGTGCACGGCGGCGTCTACGCTTCGATCATCGAAACCCTGGCGAGCGTGGGCGCCGCGCTCGATGCCTTGCCCCGTGGTCAGTCGGCAGTCGGACTCGAGAACTCGACCTCATTCGTTCACGCGGTGCGTTCGGGCAAGCTCGTCGGAATCGCCAAGCCAATCCATCGCGGCCGCCGCTCGCAAGTTTGGGAGGTCACCGTGTCCGACGACACCGGCAAGCTCGCGGCGACGGGCCGGGTTCGGATGTTGTGCCTCGAGGCAGGCGCGATCCTGGCGGGCGCACCGAGTGGGCTCGCGCCGAAGAGCTAACGGACGATTTTCGGGATCCGCGTGGTCGCCATCAGCACACCGATGCCATCGACCGCGTTGCGGAGCGAATTGCGGACGAACGGCGGCGACAAGACGCGATCGATATTGAGTGACTTGCGTACCGCCATCGAAACGGTGCCAAGGCCGATCACCGTCCCGAACCAGCCCTGCTCGCGAATCGCGTGCAGGCGCAGCAGATCCGCCGGGGACATCGCGTTGAAGTCCGCGATCAGGATCTGCGCGCGCGGCGGTGGATCTTCGATCAGCGCCGCCACGGTTTGCTCCACGGTCCGGGTGACCTGAACGGTCAACGCCTCCTTTGCGAGCTCTTCTTCGATCCAGGCGGCCCGTGTCGGCTCCGGTGCGAACACGAGCACACGTGCGAGCTCGGTCCGAGGCGGGCCCTGACGGCTGCGGGTATTCGGATGCCCCATGATCTTAGGATCGACCCCTGTGTCGGCTTATCAATGTAGGCATTGCCATAAGATAGCCAGCTGTCATGGGTTTCACCAAGACTTCATCTCGATGCGCTAGCTTGCGCGCATCATGAAGAACCTCCGTATCGTTGTCGTTGCGCTCGCGGTCGCATTGTTCGGAACGGCCGCAGAAGCCAAGAAAAAATCAGCCGGCACTCAAGATCCCATGGCCGCGTGCACCGCGGACGTGAAGTCGGCGGTCGCCAAGGCATTCCCGGACAGCACGATCGATCGCTGCAAGGCAGAGAACGATCACGGCAAGAATCTCGTCGAGGTCAAGCTGACCCGCAAAGACGGCAGCAAGGTCGAGGTCGATGTCGGAACCGACGGAAAGATCCTCCAGACCGAAGAGAAGATCGCCATCGACAAGGTCCCGGCCGCCGTGATGAAGGCGTTCTCGACGAAGTACCCGAAGGCGAAGGCCACCGGGGCCGAGAAGCAATCGGCCGAGAAGTCGACCAGCTACGAGATCGCGTTCACCGTCGACGGCGGCGGCAAGAAGGAAGCGACCTTCGCCGAGGACGGCAAGTTCATCGAAGAAGAGTAGCCGCTACGGGTGCGTCAGGTCGGCATCGACGACCGGCGATAGCCGCATGAACACCGCCGTGCCGTTGTAGTCGGGCTCCGGGATGCCTCGTACGGACGAGAACGCCTGGTTCGTGACCGGGTTCGCGCACGGATACGGCATCGCGGCCGAGCACGGTAGGCAATAGGTCAGCGTGTGGTAAAAGTTGAGACCGATCGCCAGCGTCTGGCCACCACCGGTCGCTTCGAAGCCGTTGTACGTGGTGCCCGACGCACCGGGAGATCCCATGCCCGTGCACGTCGACATGAACTCGGGAGCCATCACGCTCGAGACCGTGTAGGACGCGGCGCCCGTGACGTGCACGTAGGTACCTTTGTACGGATCGGCGGCTGGCGATGCGAGCTGCGCTTTCGCGATCACGCTGGCGGCGACGTCAACGGCCACGGGCGTCATCATCGCGCCCGTCGCGGTGATCGTCGGGTTCTCGATCTCGAACACCGGCTGCGCGCCCGTCGGCGCGGTCGAGAGCAAGAAGCTGTTGAAAGCGCCGGTCAGGTTGACGACCGTGCCGACGGCGAGCGCGTCGATCTGCGCTCTCGTCATCGCGCACTTCGGCGGTGTGCTGCCGTAGTTGCAGAACACCTTGATGCCGCTGTACATGCCCCCTCCGGCGTCCTGGACGTAGATCGATCCGGACTTCGTCGAAGACACGTGAGTGACGACGACGACGTTCGACAGCGACACCATCGCGCCGGTCGTCGGCTGGGTCATTCGGATGGCCTTGACCGTGGTCGCGGTGGCGGCGCCGTCACCACCACCACCGCCGCCATCGCCGGGCTTCGGCGCGTCGACCGAGTTGCTATCACCACGGCCGCATCCGACAGTGAATCCCAAGATCAGCGTGAACAAAATCTTATGCATCGAATGCTCCTCGTCGTGAGCCCGAGCGCGTAACACGATTTGATTCGAGCGATCGAGACCCATTTTGCCTCGAAGCTGCGCAACAACGGTACGCGCGGAGCTACGGGCACGCGTTCATGAACCCTTCATGTTGTTGCGCCGACGATTTCGCTTCGCGGCCGGCAGCGACGCCGTTAACGTCCGCACCATGCGCAGTTCCTCGATCGTGATGTTGGCGGTGGTGGCGGCGTGTTCCTCGAATAACAGCAACCCAGCTGATGACGCCGGCGGCAGCCACAGCGATGCGGGCGTCTACAAGGATGCTCCGACCGGCGACGTCGGAGGCGGCGCGCTGAGCGAGCTCCGGTTCGCGGTCATCGGCGATACGCGACCACCGGCGAACGACGACACCACCGGCTATCCGACCGCGATCATCACGAAGATCTGGCAGGACGTTGCGGCCGAGTCACCCAAGCCGCAGTTCGCGGTCACGACCGGCGACTACATGTTCGCGAGCCCGCAAGGTACGCAGCAACAGCCGCAGCTCGCCAAGTATATGGCAGCGCGCGCCGCGTTCTCCGGGCTCGTGTATCCGGCACTCGGCAACCACGAGTGCACCGGTGGAACCAATTCGAACTGTGGACCCGGCGCTATAGATGGCCTGACGAAGAACTACTCCGACTTCATCTCGACGATGCTCGGACCGATCGGCGTGTCGAAGCCCTACTACGTCGAGCACTTCGCGGCGAGCGATAACAGCTGGACCGCGAAGTTCGTGTTCGTCGCATGCAACGCGTGGAGCACGACGCAGTCGAGCTGGCTTAGCACCGCGCTCGCCGAGTCGACGACCTACACCTTCGTCGTACGGCACGAAGGTGTCGCGTCGCTGACGAGCTCGCCTACTCCGCCGTGCGCCGCGAGCCAATCGATCATCACCGCCCATCCGCTGACGCTCCTGATCTCTGGTCACACCCATACGTACGCGCACTACGCGAGCGACAAGGAGATCATCGTCGGAAACGGCGGCGCTCCGCTGACGAGCGGCACCAACTACGGGTACGTGATCGTCAGCCGTAACGTCACCGGGACCCTCACGGTCACCGCATACGACTACATGACCCACGCGGTCCTCAACACGTTCGTGATTCAGGCGAGCGGCGCAGCCGGCTGAGTCGAACGAACGGTCCACGGGTCGACCAGCGCTCAGTGCTTTTCGTCCATGTTTCGCCGATTCCGAGGCACGTCGAATGCAACGTGACTGCCCATGGGATACGTCAGGACCCGCAAAGATCCCAAGCTCGATCTTCGACACCGAGAGACGCTCTATCCACCCGACGAGCGTGGGTTTCGCGATAGCCGCGAAGACGCGGCGCGCGAGCTGTCACACGACGATAAGGTCACCAACGGCGTGCTCGCGAGTGGCACTTCGCTCGAGCTCGTCGGCGGGCTTGCTGCAACCGTCGTCTCCGTGATCGGGCTGTCGAGCTATCTGCCCTTCTATATGTGCGCGGTCGCCACGATCGCGATCGGTGTGGCATTTCTGGCGCACGGGCTGAGCGTGATCGCCCGCTGGGAACACGCCGCGCGGAGGCTCGCCGGCAGTCGTTACGATCGCGGTGAGGTGATCGGCGGCGTCAGCACCGAAGTCTTCGGAGGCACGGTCGGACTGATCCTCGGCGTGCTCGCTCTCTCGCACGTCTTGCCGTTTGTCCTCATGCCGGTCGCCGCGATCGTCTACGGCGGCTCGCTGCTGCTCGGTGGCGCCGCGCAGCCCGAGCTCGTCGAGCTCGTACCGCAGTCCGATCCTCGATATCGGCGGATCACGCGCGATGCGATCCAGGCATCGGCTGGTGTGATGGTGCTCGTCGGGATTGCCGCCGCGACGCTCGGGATCCTCGCGCTCCTAGCGGTCGGCCCGGTGGTCGTCCTGACGCTGTCGGCGATGCTATCGATCGGCGGCGCGCTCGTGATCGCCGGTGGCGCCTTGACCGCGAGGTTCGTACAGCGCGCCGTGTAGACTACCCTGGTGAGCGCCACGTACGACTTGGTCATCATCGGCGGTGGCGCCTCGGGCATCTCCACGGCACTGCACGTTCACGCCGTGGCGCCCCACACGAAGATGATCGTGCTCGAAGCGAAACGCTATCCTCGCGAGAAGATCTGCGCCGGCGGCATCGGTGCCCGCGCGTTTCGCAAGCTCGAGCGGATCGGCGTCACGGTCGAGTGCCCGATGGTCACGTTGAACGCGGTCGCGCTGCGAATTGGCGGCGAGATGCTGGTCAGCCGCGAGCCGCGGCTCGGGGTCGTCGTGCGTCGCGTCGAGTTCGACCATGCGTTTGCGAAGCAGGCGATCGCGCGCGGCATCGAGGTCCGCGATGGCTGTCCCGTCACGGCGATCACGATCCAAGACGAGCAGGTCCGCGTCGAGACCGAGGGCGGCGACAGCTTCACCGCGCGTGCGATCGTCGGCGCGGACGGCGTCGGCGGTATCGTGCGCCGCGCAACCGGATTTGCGCGCGGCGAGCTGCGTGCTCAGGTGGTCGAGCTCGATACCGAAGAGCATCCGGGCGACCAGCCGCGCGACACGATCGTGTTCGACTTCACCGTGCGCGATCTTCATGGCTACGCGTGGGACTTTCCCACGATCGTCGGTGGCAAGCCGCTCGTGTGTCGCGGCGCCTATGTAATTCACAACCTCGGGCCCGATTCGCCCAAGGCGCGGATCGAGCACTACCTCGCGGAACGCGGTCTTCCGCTCTCTCGGTACAAGCTCAAGCAATTCGCCGAGCGTGGCTGGCAGCCCGGTGCGCCGATCGCACGCCCGCGCGTGCTGCTCGTCGGCGAGGCGGCCGGCATCGACATCGCGACCGGCGAGGGCATCGCGCAGGCGATCGAGTACGGCTACGTCGCCGGTCCATATCTCGCGCGCGCCGTCGAGCGTGGCGACTTCGGATTCTCCGACTGGACGAGTCACGTCCACGGCCGCCACCTCGGCTGGCAGCTGCGCGTACGCCACGCGTGTTATCGCGCGTTCTTCAGCGAGCGGCGCGACTCGCTCGAGCGGATGCTGCCGAAGATGCAGTCGCTGTTCAAACTCGGCGTGCAGGACTTCGCGGGCCGGCCGCTCTCGAAGCTCGCGATCGTGCGAGGCGCGGGTCAGTACCTCGCGGCGCTCGCGCGCGAACGCATGCGCGAGTAGAGGAAGTCCGGCCTCGTAAACGTAAACGGCCGCCGCGGAATCCTCGATCGCGGCCGGATCCGAGCATGCCGAGCTCGGAACAGCGCTCCGCAGAATTCGGCTACGTCGACGTTTACGCGACTACCGCGCGACGACGGCGACCGACGAGGACCGCGACCAGACCGAGCGCGAAGCCAAGGCTTGCACCCGACCCGCCCGCGGCGCAGCCGCCGGTCACATCCTCCGGCGCATTGACGCCGCCCATTCCGCTCCCGCCGCCACCGCCGCCGCCGCCGCTGCCGGAACCGCTGCCGCTACCACTGCCGCTGCCGCCACCGGCGCCTGCGGGGACGATCGCGCTCGCGTTCGGCGTGCCGTATCCGGTCGGTCCGTCCCAGCCGGTACCCGCGGTGCACAGCGCGTTACCGCAAGCGCCGTTCGAGCCGCTCGTCACGTCGTAGAGCTTGGCGGCGTTGTCGCGCACGAACGAGCCCGAGCTCTGCGCACCGTTACCGGTTGCAGCGAAGATCGCGGCGACGAGCGGCGACGAGGCGCTCGTGCCACCGACGACAGTCCAGCCTCCGTTGCGCGCGTTGTAGACCGCGACGCCCGTCGACGGATCGCCGACCGCGGCGATGTCGGTCGTCGCCTTGAACTGGCAAGGGGAGCTCGACTGATACGCCGGCTTCGTGATCGAGAGACTGCACGCGCTGCCGCCCATCGACCACGCGGTCTCGGCCCAGCCACGCGCGCTACCATCCTTGACGAGCTTCGTACCGCCGACGGCGATCACGTGCGTCGAGGTCCCGGGATAGTCGGGGCCCTGCCCTGCGTCGTTGTAGCCGCTGTCACCGGAAGACACGAAGATCGCGATGCCCGTGTGATCGAAGAAGCCCTCTTCGGCCGTGAGCGGGACGCCCGGCTGTTCGGGACCGCCCCAGCTATTGCTGATCACGGTCGCGCCGAGCGTCGCCGCCGCGTTCTGCGCGTCGAACAGGCCGTTGCCCGAGCTGTCCGGCGCCTGAACGACGAGGATCTTGCACTTCGGACACGCGGCGCTCGCCATGTCGACGTCGAGTGCCGTCTCGAGCGTCCAGTCGTCGTTCGCCGGTGGGGCCGCAGGAAGTGGCGACGCGGCGCCGTTCGAGTTCACGACCTTGAGACAACCGCTCGCGATCGTGCACGCCGGCAAGCCGAACGTGGTGCGGTACATTGCGAGATCACTCTCGAGCGCCGGATAACCGTACGCATCGACGATCGCGATCGTCGGAGTGCCGGTGATGGTCGTGGGGATCTTGTAGGCGGACTGAAGATCGGCCGGCGTCACACCCATCGGTGCCGCGTGCGAGACGACGTGGCCGGTGTGCGTCGCATGCGCGTGCGCGTGGCAACGAAATCGGCCCGAGGTACAGACGCTCCCGGTCTGCTGCGCATCGAGATCGACCGGGTCGAGCGCCATCTGCGCGGGTTGCGCCAACAACAGCGCGTCATTGTCATGCGCGACGGCGGTCGCGGCCGGATCCGCGTTCGGGTCGTCTGACTGCTCGGGGCCGGTCACGCATGAGGTGACAAGCCCCATCGAGAGCCCCACGATCAACTGGCCAACCGTGCGAAACAACTGGGCGGCTTGGATGTTCGAGCGCATGTGACGTCGGTTAACTCAGGATACGTGCCAGCCTTTGAGATCACCTAGTTGTGCAGCCTTTGCACGAATAGGGATAGCAGCTGCACCCCGGCCCGACCAGCGGGCAGCCGGTGAGCGACGAAGTCGATGCGATCACGGGCGAGCTGCCGCTGCTTTGAGCCACGCATCGGCCGCGCGCGCGACGTCCGCGGCCGCACCGCCGACATCGATCGCGACCGGATCTCCGGTGATCGTCTGAAGTGCTCTCTGTGCAAAGAACCGAACGAGCGGATATTCGTGCGACAGCATCGGGACGATCGCGGCGACCGCGGACCTATCGCGGGCTTCCCCGAACACGGAGATCGCGACCGCTTGCTCGTGCGCCTTGCCGCGCACGAGCGTCGCGCGCATCACGTTGACCGAGAGATCATCGCCGTAGAGCGCGCGCAGCTTGGTGCGATCGTATTGCTTGCCCCACCAGTCTTCCATCGTCTTCACGATCGTCTCGACCGACTTGTCCGCGTGGCACAGCGCGCACTCGAGCGGCCTGTCGCCGAGCACGCGCCGCGGCTCGGTCGGCGAGCCGATCCGGTGGTAGCGATTCAAGACGTAGTCGAGCCCCATGTTCTTCTTCGCCATGTGGCACGCGATGCACGATGTCCCCGCGCTGCCGGCAGCATGGTGCGAGTGACGCTCGACCGCGCCCTTCGCCGCGAACTGCTCGTGACAGGTCAGGCACACGTGATTGCCTTCGGTCGTGCCGAGCGCACGCAGCTTCGCGGACGGATCCTCGTCGTGCGGGTCGTGGCAGGTCGTGCACGCCATCTCCGAGGCACAGCCGCCGAGCTGATAATCGCGACCTTCGCCCGAGCTGATCGAGCTGCCGCCCTGCCGCTTCGTGCGCATCCCTCCTTCCCAGGTCCACGGATATTGGGTGAACAAGACCGTGTGGCACTTCGCGCACGTGTGGTTGATCCATTGCGCGCGCGTCCCACTCTGGCCATGCGGTGGAGTGACGCCGAGGACCGAGCTCCGCGCCTCGAACGTCGGCTTGATCTCGGGCGTCGCTGCATGCAGGCGCGCACCGTTGTGGCAGGCCTCGCACCCGATCCCGAGCTCGACGAGATGCGAGCCATCGAGCCGGTGCTCCATCGTCGTTGCGGCCGCCGGTAGCAGCGCCTGCAGATCGCCGTGTGGCGGCGGCTGCTCGCCGAGATATCGGATCTCGTCGGCGAGCGCGCTTGCGAGCCCGCGATCGTCGAGCGAGCGCGCGCCCCACTTCCGGGTTTCGGGCAGCACGCGATCGGACATCTTGCCTTGATACGGCGGCAGCGCCGGCCCAAACAGATCGTCGTAGAGCATTGTCGCGAGCGGCAGCGTGTTGTGACAGCCGATGCACTCTCTCGACCACACGCCGCGCCACGACATCGCCGGACGCTCTTTGACCATCACCGAGTAGCCTTTGTACCGCCATGACTGCGTCGAGAACACGAAGGTCGCCGGCAGCACGTGCTCGACGCCATCGCCGTTGTCGCCGACGAAGTCCTCGCGATAGCGACCGCCGATCACCTTCGTGATCCGGAATCGAAACGTTCCCTTCGGCGAATCGACGCGCATGAACCGCTCGCCGCCTGCCATCTCCATCGTGCAGGTATCGGCACCGACGTGCAGCGTCGCGCCGTCGAACGGTGCGCGGATCTTCGCGGTCTTGGCATCGCGCGTCATGTTGCGCATCGGCGACTTCGCCCAGGTCGCGTAGAGCGCGCCGTGACAGTCCGCGCAGGCCTGCGAGCCAACGTAGTCATTACGCAGCACGTTGCTGGCGAGCGGTCCGAGGTCGTGCCGCGCAGCCGGCACGGGAGCCGGTCGGCTACATGCGGCAACGCCGATCGCACAGATCGCGACGAGTCTCACGCCACCTGAGTATCACGCACTGCGACGCACTCGCTTCGATTCGAGGCCCTCGGCGGCGAGCGCCGCTTGAACCGCAGGCCGTTCCTCAACGCGATGAAAATAATCATTAAGGTTTGGCCAGATCGCGAGATCGATGTCGAATCGGCCACACCAGCGAAGCATCGTGAACAGATACGCGTCCGCGACGGTGAACGATTCGCCGGTGAGGTAACCCTTGTCGATCAGATTCTGCGAGATGTAGAGGAACCGCTCGGAGAGCTTGCCGCGCTGCCGCTCCTTTATCGGCTCCGGCGTATCGGGCAAGAACAGCGGACTGAACTGCTTGTGGATCTCCGTGCTGATGAAGTTGAGCAGCTCCTGCATGTGGTAGCGAGCGAACGTTCCGTTGGGTGGCGCGAGGTGCGAGTACGGCACCAGATCCGCGATGTACTGCACGACCGCCGGTCCCTCCGTGAGGATGTCGCTGCCGGGTCCATCGAGCTGGAGCGCGGGCACGTAGCCCTTCGGGTTGATCGTGTAGAAGTCGACGCCGGTCGCCGTTCGGTGCGTCTTCAGATCCACTCGTTCCAGCTCGAACGTACGTCCAGCTTCGCGGAGCACGATATGCGGCGAGAGCGAACAGGCTCCGGGGGAGTAGTAGAGCTTCATGGCGTGTGTTCCTGGGTCATCGAGGAGCATCGGCCATGCCATCCACCGCCGTGCGCCGCTGCGCCGGTGCCGCATCAGAGCACGTCTGAGCCGCGGGCATATCGGTTGCAACTTCGGCGATCTAGATGCACGCGTACGAGCTCGACCCGGATCGACCATCGACTCTCGGGCTCGTCGCATCGGCCGGCGGGCTCGGCGCGGTCTTCGGAGGTTTTGTCCTGCAGACCGCCGGTACGTTCCTCGTGCCGCGCAGTGTCGGTGCGCGCGCGCACGATGCGCCGGCGAGCTTCGTGCCGATCAGCGCGCACGTCGGCTTCTTGTTCGTGATGCTCGGGATGTTATTTGGTGCGTTGATCGCGAGCCGATTGACTCGCCCGAAATAATAACGGCGCGTGGCACGCACGCACAGCGGCGCGAAGCGGCACGTATGCCGTGCGCTCACGCAACGAATCGCGTGCGGCGCCAGGCACAACCGCTGCACTCCACCGAGCGCATGGAACTGGGGAAGCAAACGAGTGATCGGCGCCGACTCCTCGACAAGCTCGTTCGAGAAGCCGTGCGTTCCGAGACGCAGGCGGTCGAGCACGCGCCACGCGAGGCGAAGCGGATCGGAGAGTGTCCACCGGTGAGCGCCTTGCGCGAGGTCGGCGCCCACGCCCACGCGATGCAGCCCCGCCTCCAGCAGGCGCTCGAGGCCTACGCGGTTCCTGTCGGCCGCGGTGGGATCAGCGCCACGCTCAACAATCTTCGCCACTTTGTCGCCGATCACGTGCAAGACGCCGAACGCGCGTATCGCGGTGCGTTACTCGATCTGCGGCACGGCCTCGAAGTGGTCCGTGTGCTGCGAGAGATCTCGCGGCTGGAGGGATTGTTCGGAATCATTCGATGGTGTGACGACTGGCTGAGCGCACGCCGCACACTCGTGGCGCGCGTCGAAGCACAGCTCGGCTGGTTCGCGGAACAAGAGCTCGCGAAGATCGCTGAAGCGGAGCAGGACGCGGATTCGCCGGCCTTCCTCGACTGGCTCTAGCGTTGGCACATCGATCGCATTAGCTCGATGCAGGCACGTTCAAGATAGAAAAGCGCAAACAGTTTGGCTGAAACGCTTTTCAGATCGCGGGACGAAGGTCACGCGATGCGGAGATTCACGATGGCGAGGTCACGAGAATCCTGCGCTTGATACGTGCCGACCTTTTTTGTGGCCGTTCACGCGGCCAACCCCCGAGCGCGGTGCGATGATCGCCGCGTGACGGCACCTCCCGGTAAGACGCCGCCGCGCGGAGTCTTGCTGCGGCCGGTCCGCAACATCTTGGCGCTGATCGTCCCGGATGAGCCGCCGCTCGAGCTGCAGATCATCGGACGGACGCTCCTGCACGCGGCGCTCGTCGGGTTCGTGGCGGGAATCATCGGCAGTGCGTTTCTGTATCTCGCAGAGCAGCTGCAAAGCGTGCTGCTACAGGATCTCTCGGGTTACGATCCGCTGCGCGCCGCCGGCGAGCTCCACCATCCGACCGCGCCAGACGCGCCGCTACGCTGGTATTTCCTGCTGTTCATTCCGGCGCTCGGCGGAGTGGTCTGCGGCTATCTCTCGCGATTCGCGCCGGAGACGCGCGGCGGCGGCGGCGACGCAGCGATCGAGGCATTTCATGAGCACGGAGGCCAGATCAGACCGCGCGTGCTGTCGGTGAAGTTTGCGGCGTCGATCGCGACGCTCGGGACCGGCGGCGCCGGCGGGCGCGAGGGACCGACCATGCAGATCGGCGCAGCGCTTGGCTCCGTCGTCGGGCGGTACCTGATGCTATCTGCGCGCGAACGGCGCACGCTGATGGTCGCGGGCATTGCGGCCGGAATCTCGGCAGTCTTTCGCACGCCACTCGGCGCCGCACTCCTCGCGATCGAGGTGCTGTATCGAGACGACTTCGAATCGGAGGCGTTGATCCCGGCGGTGCTCGCGAGCGTGATCGCGTACTCGGTCGCGCTCAGCGTGTTCGGCACCGAGCCGTTGTTCGGGACGCTACCGCACTTTCCGTTTCATCCGCGGCAGCTGCCGCTGTACCTCGGCCTCGCGCTGCTCGTTTCGGTGGGCGCCAAGCTGTTCGAGACCTCGATGAGCACGGCGCGACGACTGTTCGCCAAGCTCCCCGGACCCGAATGGATCCGGCCCGCGTTCGGTGGACTCGGCCTCGGCGTGTTCGTCGTCGTGCTGTTGTTCACGCTCGACCCGTGGATCGGCAACGGACATCGCGGCATGGGCGTGCTCGGCGGCGGCTACGGCGCGGGGCAGATCGCGATCTCGGGCGCGGACTGGGTCAAGCCCGGATGGACCATGGTCGAGCTGCTGCTGATCCTCGCGGCGGCCAAGATCGTGGCCGCGAGCCTGACGATCGGATCTGGTGGGGCCGCCGGAGACTTCGCGCCATCGATCGCGATCGGCGGCCTGCTCGGCGGTGCCTTTGGACTCGCCGCCCGCTTGTTGCTCGATGATCCATCGATTCAACCGGGCGGCTTCGCGCTCGTCGGCATGGCGGCGTTCTACGCAGGCATCGCGAACGTGCCGCTCGCGGCGCTGGTCATGGTGAGCGAGGTCGCGGGCAGCTATGACCTGCTCGTGCCGCTGATGCTGACCGAGGCAGTCGCGATGATCGCGCTGCGCAGGGTCAACCTGTATCACTCGCAACCTCGCACCACCAAGCAGTCGCCGGTGCATGCAAATCCTTTGATGAGCGTGATGTGCGGAGACGTGATCGGTCGCGAGCGCAAGACCGTGCTGCTGCGCCAGCGCCAGACGATCGGCGAGGCCGCAGGCGCCATCGATGCCGCACCCGATCAAGACGTGTTCCCGGTCGTCGATGATGTCGAGAGGGTCGTGGGCCTGTTGTCCGCGGAATCGCTGCGCGGGTTCGTCGCGCATCGCGAGGCGCACGAGGTCTCGATCGTCGCCGACGTCGCCGTCGCGCCGCTGACGTTCAACGAGAGCGACGACGTGCGCACCGCTGCCCTCGCGCTCGTCCGCCGCGATCTCCGCGCCGCGCCCGTGCTCGACAAGCTCGGCCGCGTCGTCGGCATGATCGATCAACACGACGTGATGCGTGCGATGACCGCCGCGACGATGAGCCCGGATCAATCGCACGGCTAGCCTCGCAGATCGCTAGCTGTCTAGACCCAGGCCCGGACGCGGCCGTCGCGCGCGTCGAGCAGCTCGCCGATGGTCATCGCGGCGTGCACGAGCCCGACGTGCGTATACGCCTGCGGGAAGTTACCGAGCAGCGTGCCGGTCTCTGGGTCGATGTCCTCGGAGAACAATCCGAGTGGATTCGCGTAGCGCACGACGCGATTGAACACGGCAACCGCCTCTTCGAGCCGACCGGCGAGTGCGAGGGCTTCGGCCCACCAGAACGAGCACATCGTGAACGCGCTCGTGGTGACGCCGAAGTCGTCGAGGTTCGTATAGCGCTGCATGAGGCCGTGTCGCGTCATGCGATGGGCGTAGTCGTCGAGCGTCGACAAGAAGCGAGGATCGCGCGCGTCGATGATCCCGATCGAGGGCAGCAGCAGATTCGACGCATCGCCGCTCTCGCCGTCGAGCGACTGCGTGAACGCACCGACCTTCGCGTTGAACCCGCGCTCGAGCACGATCCGCCGCTCTTCGAGCGCGATCTCTCGCCAACGGGTCGCGAGCTCGTGCTCGCCGAAGTGCGCTGCGATCTGTGCGCCGCGATCGATCGCCGCCCAACACATCGCGCGCGAGAACGTGTAGTGCCGCGGCAAGTTGCGGAACTCCCAGATCCCGGTGTCCGCGAGCGGCGCGAGCGCGATCGCTTGCTCGACCAGGCGCTGGATCATCGGAAAGAAGCTGCGCGGCTTATCGATCACGATCCGCGGATCGGCGAGCACGGTCTGCAAGCACAAGATCAATTCGCCGTTGAGATCGTTTTGTTGCTGCTCGGCGGCGGCGTTACCGATCCGGACCGGCCCGTTGCCGGCGAATCCGGCCAGATGATCGAGCACGAACTCCGGGAGATCGCGCTCACCTGCGATGCCATAGAGCGGCTGCAACGGTCCGGACTCCGCGACATCGCGAAGGAATGCGATGAACTGCTCGCCTTCGTTCAGGTGCGAGAGCCGTCGCAGCGCTTCGACGACAAACGCGGCATCGCGCAACCAACAGTAGCGATAGTCCCACGTGCGCTGCGTGCCGAGTGCTTCGGGAATGCTCGTCGTGGCGGCCGCGATGATCGCGCCGGTGTCGACGTACGCGTGGAGCTTGAGGCACAGCGCGGAGCGCAGCACGTGCTCGGCGGCGAAGCTCGGCAACGCGCAGGTCTTCGCAAACATCCGCCAGCCGCGCGTCGTCTCGTCAAGAAGATAGTTGATGTCCGCGATCCCCGGCGGCGACGGCCGATTGCCGTAGGCGAGCATGAAGTACAGCGGGTGCCGGACCGCGATCTCGCCGCGGCCGACGATCTGATCGCCCGGCACGTTACTGTAGAGATAGAGCGGCGCGCCGGCATCGAGGACTTCGACACCGTGAGCGGTCGCGATCATCCGGCCCGCCGACCGCGCGTAATCAGGCCGCGGCGAAAAGTCGATCGTGATCCGCGGTGTACCCGCGATCGGACGGACGATCCTCACGAGCTCGTGCGGCGCATCGATCCGGCCACTCGCGAGTGGGAGTCTCGGCGCGAAGTCGATGACTTCCCATCTCGCATCGCCTGCCTCGTACTCCGTGCGCAGGACGTTGGTGTTCGGCAGGTAACCGGCGCGGCCCTCGATCGCGTGATTGCCGCTGAGGAACCGAAAGACGCCACCGCGCTGCTGATCGAGGAGTGCCCCGAAGATGGATGGCGAATCAAATCGCGGGAGGCACAGCCACTCGATCCCGCTGTTGGGCGCAACGAGGGCGAGCACCCTCCCGTTGCCAATCACTCCATGGTCGAGGCACGGCGGCTTCACTCCTCCAAGCGTACTGCGTGTTTGGCAATAGTCCGGCCGGCGTGAGGAATCCCTCGCACTACAGATGGGGCGGGTGGGCCGCCTTGATGAACCTGATTGCTAAGGTCTGTTCATGCACGCCGAGTGGCAGCATCTCGCCTCGGCTGCCTCTCTGGTCGTTGCCCTCGATCTCGACGGCACCCTGCTCCCGTTCGCGCCGACCCCGCACGACGCCGTGATCGACGACGCCACCGCCGAGCTCCTCCAGGTGCTCGGCGCCGTCCCCAACGTAACCACCGGGATCATCTCGGGCCGGCCGCGGGAGTTGATGGAGGATGCCGTACGACGATTCCCGACGCTGGCGTTCGCCGCCGAGCACGGTGCGTGGCTCTTCGCGGATGGGGCATGGCAGGCAGCGCTACCGGCGGTCCCCGAGCTCGACGAGATCGAACGCTCGTTGACCGGCTTGGCGCAGCGACATCCCGGCGCGCTGGTCGAACGCAAGTCGTGCTCTGTGTGCCTGCATTACCGGCAGGTCGACGCCGCACATCACCGCGGGATCGCTGCCGCGGCCGAGGTGATCGTCGACGAGTGGCTCGAGACCAGGCCGCGGCTCGAGCGTCTGCCGGGTGTCGAGGCACTCGAGGTACGCGATCGCGCCGCGCACAAAGGTCAAGCGCTCGGCTGGTTGCGGACCCGCGGCACCCAAGGCGCGGTATTGCTCGCGATCGGCGATGACATCACCGACGAGGACATGTTCGTCAGCTTGCGCGATGCGGACGTCGGGATCCTCGTCGCTGCGTCGCCGCGGCGGACCCAAGCCGGTCTGCGGCTGCCGTCGGTCGCGGCGGTCCATCGGTTCCTGCGCTGGCTGATCGAGGCGCGCACGAGTCGCCCGACCATGGCACCCGAAGAGCTCGTCGCCGCACGATCGTGGCGCCCGCCGACGCCGCCCCAATTGATCGTCGCCTCGAATCGCTTGCCGGCGGTGCCGACGGGCGACCGGAAGCAAGAGGTCGGTGGTCTCGTGTCGGCGCTGCTGCCGGTGCTCGCCGAAACCCACGGCGTGTGGCTCGGGTGGAGCGGCGCAGAGCGCGATCCGGGGCTCAAGCTGCGTGTCGAGCAGACCGACACGATGACGCGCGCGCAGTTCGATTATCCGGCGACCTGGCGCGAGCGCTTCTACAGCGGATTCTGCAACCGAAGCCTATGGCCCGTGCTTCACGGATTTTCCGAACGCGTGCGCTACGTCGACAGCGAATGGAGTGCATACGTCGACGCGAATCGCGGGTACGCGCGCATGTTGCAAGAGGTCGGCGGCAACGAGGCCGAGGCGTGGGTCCAGGACTTCCACCTGTTTCTCGTCGCGCGCGAGCTGCGCCGTGCCGGCCATCGCGGTCGGCTCGGGATGTACCTCCATGTTCCGTTTCCCGCACTCGACGTGTTCGAGACGATGCCGTGGGCGACCGAGATCATGGCGGCGATCCTCGACTACGATCTGATCGGGCTGCAGACCGAACGATGGTCCGCGAACTTCATCGCGTCTGCCCGCGGCTTACTCGGTACCGAGGCCGAGGCGCGCGCCAAGGCGCGCGTGCGCATCATTCCCGTCGGCATCGATCCCGATCGGTTTCGCGCCGCGAGCTCGACCGGCAGCCCTGGTGACGCCGGCCTCGAAGCGATGCTCGGTGGACGCAAGCTCGTGCTCGGCGTCGATCGGCTCGACTACTCGAAAGGGATTCCCGAGCGGCTCGAAGCGTTCGCGCGTCTCCTCGAGCGCTTCCCGGAATGGCGCAATCAAGTCTCGCTCGTCCAGGTCTCCGTCCCGACGCGCTCCGAGGTTCCGGAATACGCAGAGCTCCGGTCGCGGGTCGAAGCGCTCGTCGGACGCATCAACGGCACGTACGGCGAAGCGGACTGGGTGCCGGTCCGGTATCTGTATCGGTCGTACGATCAAGACACCCTCGCCCGGCTGTATCGCCAAGCGGCCGTCGGGCTCGTCACGCCGCTCCGCGACGGCATGAACCTGGTCGCCAAGGAATATGTCGCGTCGCAGGATCCGGATGATCCGGGCGTCTTGGTGTTGTCACGGTTTGCGGGCGCCGCGGAGCACATGACGCTCGCGCTCCTCACGAACCCCTATCACGCCGACGGCGTCGCGACCGACCTCGATGCCGCGCTACGGATGCCGCGCGACGAACGAATCGCGCGTCACGGCGCGTTGCGCGCGAGGGTCTGGAAAGACACCGCATCGGCATGGGCGGCGGCGTTTCTCGACGAGCTACGCGGATAGCCCGGCGCCGGCGCGACGCACTTGAGCCTGAAACGGTGGGGTGCGGTCGGCACGCGTGTGAGCGTCCGTGCCACAGTTCGCAACGGTTAACACTCCTTCATGTTGGCGCAACATGACGTCACCGATGCTCGTGGTATCCGAACATCGTGACCCCTCGATCTCGCTCGGTGTTATTCCGTATCGCGGTCGCGGTCGCGGTCATCGGCGTGCTCGTGTGGTGGCTGAAGGGACGAGGCGATTCGCCCAGCGCTCGCTCCGCCGGCGCAGGTAGCGCCGATCGAGTTGTTCCGGTTCAGGTCGCCACCGTCGAGCGCAAGAACGTACCGATCTGGATCGACGGGCTGGGATCGATCGCGGCCTTTCAACAGGTCACCGTGCGCCCGCAGGTCGACGGAAGACTCGAGAAGGTGCTGTTCACCGAAGGCCAGCCGGTCAAGCGCGGCGACATCGTGGCGCAGATCGATCCGCGGCCTTTCATCGTCCAGCTTCATCAAGCGCAAGGTGCACTCGCGCGCGACCGCGCCCAGCTCCTGACCGCCAAGCAGAGCTACGAGCGCTACAGGAGCCTCAAGGAACAGAACCTCGTCTCGGCACAACAGGTCGAACAGTTCCAGGGTCAGGTCGGCCAGTTCGAAGGTGCGATCAGGATGGACGAGGCGCAGGTCGAGAACGCGCAGCTGCAAGTCGACTATGCGCAGGTCAAGGCACCGCTCGATGGGATCACCGGCATCCGCCAGGTCGACGCGGGCAACATCGTGCACGCGAGTGACGCCGGCGGTCTCGTCGTGATCACCGCCATCGATCCGGCGGCGATGTTCTTCACCGTACCGCAGGACAATCTCCCGCTGATCGTCGCGGCGCAGGGTCGCGGCGAAGTTCCGGTCGAGGCCTGGAATCGCGACGGCACGCAACAGCTCGGCGCCGGAACCCTCGCGGTCGTCGATAACACGATCAACCAGACCACCGCGACGCTGCGCCTCAAGGCCCTCGTGCCGAACAGCAGTCGAACCCTGTGGCCCAACGAGTTCGTCAAGGCACGGATGCTCGTCGAGACGCGCGAGAACGCGATCGTGGTCCCCACGGTCGCGGTCCAACACGGGCCGCAGGGTCCGTTCGTGTATGTCGTCGGAGCCGACGGCACGGCGCAGCTACGCCCCATCACGGTCTCGATCACCACCGGTGAACAAACGCTGATCGAGAAGGGGCTCGGCGGCGGCGAGCAGGTCGTGATCGAGGGACAAAATCAGCTGCGGCCGGGCAGCAAAGTTTCGACCGGAAAGTCTGGAGGTCCCGGAGCGACGCACGGTTCAGGCGAGCCGCATCCGACGCGCCCACCGACTCCTTCGGCATCCGCCGGATCCTCCGTGGGGCCGACCGCAAAGACCGAGGAGTCCGCGGCTCCGTGAGTATCTCCGAGCCGTTTATCCGCAGACCTGTCGCGACGACCCTGCTGATGGTGGGCCTCTTACTCGCTGGAATCACCGGGTACGAGCAACTGCCGGTCGCGGCGCTGCCGCAGGTCGACTATCCGACGATCGTCGTCGCGACGATGCTGCCCGGCGCGAGCGGCGAGACGATGGCGGCGGCGGTCACGACGCCGCTCGAGCGCCAGTTCGGTCAGGTTCCGTCGCTCGCGCAGATGACTTCCGTGTCGAGCTTCGGCAGCTCGCAGATCACGCTGCAGTTCACGCTCGATCGCGACATCGACGCGGCGGAACAAGATGTCCAGGCTGCGATCAACGCCGCATCGAACTTGTTGCCGCGCACGCTGCCGGCACCGCCGACGTACTCGAAGAGCAATCCCGCGGATCAACCGATCCTGACGCTCGCGGTGAGCTCGAAGACGCTACCTCTCGCGCAGGTCGACGACTTCGCCGACTCGGTGCTCGCGCAAAAGATCTCCCAGGTCTCGGGCGTCGGGCTCGTGACGATCGGCGGTGGACAGAAACCCGCGGTGCGCGTCAAGGTCGATCCCGAAGCACTCGCGGGTGCAAACCTGTCGCTCGAAGATGTCCGCGCGGTGCTCGCCGCCGCGAACGTCAACCAGCCGAAGGGCAACCTCGACGGACCCCGGCAGGATTGGGCGCTCGCGACCAACGATCAGCTGACGAACGCCGAGAGCTTCCGGCCGCTGATCATCGCTTACAGGAACGGCGCGGCGATCCGGCTTTCGGAGATCGCGAGCGTCGAGAACGGCGTCGAGAACGAACAACTCGCCGGCTGGAACGGCAAGGACCGCGCGATCATCGTCAACGTCCAGCGGCAGCCCGGCGCGAACATCATCGAGGTCACCGATCACATCAAGGACCTGTTGCCGCAGCTCAAGGCGTCGATGCCGCAGGCGATCGATGTCACGGTCGTGTCCGACCGCACCGAGACCGTGCGCGCGTCGGTCGCGGACGTGAAGTTCACGCTCGTGCTGACGATCTTGCTGGTCGTCGCGGTGATCTATCTGTTCCTCGGCAACGTACGCGCGACCGTGATTCCCGGCGTCGCCGTGCCGCTCTCGCTGATCGGCACGTTCGGCCTGATGAAGCTGTTCGGGACGCTCGGCTGGATGAGCTTCTCGCTCGACAACCTATCGCTGATGGCGCTCACGATCTCGACGGGCTTCGTCGTCGATGACGCGATCGTGATGGTCGAGAACATCTCGCGTTACATCGAGGGCGGCACACCGCCGTTCGAAGCGGCACTCGCCGGCGCGAAGCAGATCGGCTTCACGATCATCTCGCTCACGGTTTCGCTCGTCGCGGTGCTGATCCCGCTGCTGTTCATGAGTGGGCTCGTCGGCCGGCTGTTCCGCGAGTTCGCGGTGACGCTCGCGATGGCGATCGCGATCTCCGCCGTGCTGTCCCTGACGCTGACCGCGATGATGTGCGCGTGGATCTTGAAGCCGCATCCGACACACGCGGGCTCGGAAGCGCCGCGCGTACCGCACGGCGTGGGCCTGATGGAGTCCGTGCTGCGGATCGCAGACATGTTCAAGATCGCCAGAGGGTTCGAACGCGGGTTCGCCGGCGTCACCCGATTCTACGACCGGACCCTCAAGGTCGTGCTCCGGCATCAGACGACGACGCTGCTCGTCACGCTCGCGACGGTCGCGACGACCGTGGTCCTCGCCATCCACGTGCCCAAGGGCTTCTTTCCAGTGCAGGACACCGGGCTCATCACGGGCGTTTCGGAGGCCGCCCCGGATGTCTCGTTCTCGAAGATGATGGAGCTGCAACAGCGCGCCGCGGACGTGCTGCTGTCGGACCCAGACGTCGCGACCGTCTCGTCGTTCATCGGCGCCGACGGCGTCAACCCGACGACGAACAGCGGACGGTTCTCGGTCGCGCTCAAGCGGCACGACGACCGGAGTGCGAGCGTCACCGAGATCATCGATCGCCTCGCGCCGAAGCTCGCGCAGGTCCAGGGCATCACGGTCTACCTGCAACCGGTCCAGGATCTGACGGTCGATGCACGGATCAGTCGCACGCCGTATCAATACACGATCGAAGATCCGGATCCTGCCGAGCTCGCGAGCTGGGCGACTCGCTTGCTCGAGACGATGCGCGAGTTGCCCGAGCTGCGCGACGTGACCTCGGATCAGCAGAGCGCAGGGCTCGAGCTCCACCTCGATGTCGATCGCGACTCGGCTTCGCGGCTCGGCGTGTCCGCGCAAGCGCTCGACGACACGCTGTACGACGCGTTCGGGCAGCGCATCGTGTCGACGACGTTCAC
>JAQBQF010000011.1 GCA_028287115.1 Myxococcales bacterium | reverse complement strand
GAAGACGGCGCGACGAGCGGCGACGCCGGCATCGACGGCTTCAACGAGTTCGTCGCGTCGATGAAGACCGAGCTCGGCACGCACGGTCTCACCACGATCCCGACGTCCGTTCCCGCGAGCCCCGGCGTCGCGGCACCCGACATCGAGTTCAACGCGACGCTCGCCGATGGCAAGAAGATTCACGTCGTCGCGCTGCTCACCGACAACGTCAACAAGGGTCTCCAGGAGCCCGCATTCCGCACGCGCTACGAGACGCTCTCGACGCGCGCCGACTTCATCGTCTACAACGGCCACGCGGGCCTCGGCAGCAACATCCGCGCGCTCGCCTCCGCGGGCAAGTGGGTCGCCGGTCAGTACGTCGTCGTGTTCATGAACGGTTGCGACACGTTCGCGTACGTCGATGGCTCGCTGTCGTCGGCACACAAGGCCCTCAACTCGGACGACACCACCGGCTTCAAGTACATCGACATCGTCAACAACGGCATGCCGGCCTTCTTCGCCTCGATGGCGGGCGCGACGATGTCGATGTTCCGCGGCCTGCTCGCGTACGACAACCCGAAGACCTACGAGCAGATCTTCGCGACCGTCGATAGCTCGCAGATCGTCATGGTGACCGGCGAGCAAGACAACGTGTTCACGCCCGGCGGCGGCGGTCAGCCACAAGCGTGGGCGGGACTCACCGCGACCGGTACCGTCGCTCGCACCGTGTCCAAGAAATTTGCGACCCCGACCCTCGCCGCCGGCACGTACAGCTTCGCGATGACGGGCACCGGCGACGCCGACCTCTACGTCCGCATCGGCAAGGCGCCGACGACGACCGCGTACGACTGCCGCCCCTACAAGACCGGAACAAACGAGACGTGCAGCGTCACGCTCGCGCAACCGGCGACGATCAACGTGATGGTGCGCGGCTATGCGGCGACCTCCAGCTTCGACCTGGTCGGCAAGAAGAACTGAGGCTTCAGTTAACTTATTCGCGCGGCCCGCGGCAACCGGGTCGCGCGAATTCATTTTCGGGAGCGGCCAAACGGGATCCCGCCGGGTTATGACTCCGAGATGAAGCGCGCGTGCTTGGCGATCCTCTTGGCTTCGTGCACGGTGCCTGCGGCTAGCACGACGGACTACGCATCTCGACTCACGCAGGCAACCACGGTCGGCGATGTCGCCGCGATCGAGGGCCTGTTGCACGAGACCGTCTTCAACGGCGGACTCTGGTTCAACGATCCCGAGTGCACGAAGCAATTTCCGGCTGCGTCGGCGCTTCGGCCGGATCGATTCCACGCCTTCGCGGTCTGCCTGGCAGGGCTGAAGCTTCAAGCGAGCGTGCGCGTGGATCCGTTGCCGGATACCGTGGTCTTGACGTACGCGCCGGGAATCGAGATCGAAGCGCGGATCCTCGACGACGGACATGGAGCTCGGTTGTCGTGGATCGGGTACGAGTCTCATCGTGATGTGCCCGATGGACTGCCTTCGATTTCCCGGGAGGCGTTCGAGGCGCTGCGCATCACCGGCGATCGGAATGGACCGCTGGCGCCTGCGGAGGCGAGCAAGCTCGAGCTCGACGTCATACCGGACGAAGCGCTGGCCTACGCATGGGTCAGGGTCTGCATCGACGGGACCGGAGTCGTCACCGGCGTAGACGCAAGAGAAGCCACCTCGCTGCGAGCCGCACGGATCTTCACCGACGCTGCAAAGGCCTGGACGTTTCGACCGTTCGTACCGACCGGTCAGGCGGTCCCCGCGTGCTCGATGGTGCGCATGACGTATCCACCTCGACCCCACGACGATCGGGAAATCCTTCCGGTCCCGATGGACCCATCGGCTCCGGAGGCGATCCTGCTGAGTCGAGCTCTCAACCGAACCGCCGGTGAAACCATCATTCCCCCCGACGACTCCACCAAGAAGGCCATGTCGGCGGCCGGCATCACGCGCGTGATCGGGTCGTTCAAGCTTTGCCTCAACGAGACCGGCCATGTCGGCAGGGTCGAGACGATCCGCTCGACCGGCCTTCCTCCGTACGACACCCAGTTGCGAACCCAGATCTCGCACTGGGTGTATCGACCCGTCCTCGACGAGAACGACAAGCCGATCAGCATCTGCACCGGCGTCACGTTCGTCTACTCCCAGACGAGCAATGGCCGACGGTAACGGATGTTGCGAGTTGTGCTGCAAGCCTGTGAAACTTCTTGCTGCGGCAGGGACGGTCTCGACTTACGCAAACCCGCTGTGATCAGAGAGCGAGCGCTCTCCTACAGCATCGTCTGATCGAGGATCCGGTCCGCGACCTGCACGTGATCAGGTAACAGGAGACCGTCATGCCAAAAGTCCTGATCCTCACCGGCGATGCCGCCGAGTCTCTCGAAGTGATGTATCCGTACCAGCGCTTGCTCGAGGAGGGCTACGAGGTCCACCTCGCAGGTCCATCCAAGAAGAAGCTGCAGTTCGTCGTGCACGATTTCGTCGACGGATTCGACACGTATACCGAGAAGCTCGGCTACACGTGGAACGCCGATCTCGCGTTCTCTGAAGTCGATCCCGCGCAGTACGTCGCGCTCGTGATCCCGGGCGGCCGCGCACCCGAGTACATCCGCAACGACGCGCACGTCCAGCGCATCGTCAAAGCGTTCGTCGCGGCGAAGAAGCCGCTGGCCCACCTTTGCCACGCACCGCTGATCCTCGCGCCCCTGGGTCTGCTCAAAGGCCGGTCGACTGCGGCGTACCCCGCCCTCAAACTCGACGTCCAAGCGGGCGGCGGCGAGTACGTCGACGCACCGGACGTGGTCGATGGCGTGATGGTCTCCGCGCGCGCGTGGCCCGATCATCCGCAGTGGATGCGAGCGTTCATGAAGATCTTGCGCACTGCTGCACCGGTCTAGCTCGTGGAAATGCGGCTCGCGATCGTAGCGCCTGACCTCACGAAGGGGTTGCGCGCGGCGATCGCGACCGTGGTTCCGTTCTACCTCGCAATCGCACTCCGGCGGCCCGAGCTCGCATGGGTCGCGCTCGGCGGCTGGCTCGGCTCGCTCGCGGATCCAGGTGGCTCGCGCCACGCACGTGCGTTCGCCATGGCGTGCTTCGTCGCGTTCGGCGGGGTCGCGGTCGTCGTCGCGGACGCGAGCTCACGTACACCGCTCGTCGCGACGGCCCTCGTGGCTTCGATCTCATTCCTGGCCTCGTTCGCGGGCGTGCTCGGCAGCACCAGCGGAATCGTCGGAACGCTCGTGGCGGTGACGAGTGCGATCGCCGCCACCACGAACGACGGCCATGCGTTACGCGATGGGCTGCTGTTCGCCGGCGGCGCGCTATGGGCGGTCGCGCTGTCGTCGATCATGTGGCCCGTGTGGCCGCATCGTCCGGCTCGATACGCGGTCGCGCGCGTGTTCGCCGAGCTCGCCGAGTACGCGGAGACCACCGCGAACCTCGCGAATGACCCCGAATCCCGCGCAGCTGCCTGGTCGGCGAGCGCGCGAACCCATCAGCGAGCCGTGCGCGCGGCGATCGAACAGGCGACCACCACGATGCTCGCGTTGCGTGCGCGGCGTTCGGGTGAGAGCACCGTCGGCGCGAACCTTCGCCTGCTCCTCGGCGACGCGAGCTCGCAGTTCTTTCGCCTGATCGCGCTCGCCGAAGAAGTCGAAGCCTCCAGGTTACGGCGTGAAGTCGTACCGGCGTTGACCGAGCTCGCGTCGGCGTATCGAGCCATCCGGGCTCAGTTGCTGACCTTGCGTCCCGCCGCGCCCCGCGAGCTTCCGACCGCGTCGACCGTGCCGCTCGCTCACCGCTTGCTCGAGGCCAGTCGCGAGGCGCTGGAGGTGTCTCGCGATCTCGAGGTCGACGCCGACCGGTCCCCGGATATCGAACACGGGCTACCGAGCTCGGGCGCTGGCCAACCGTCAACGCACTCGCGTCGCGCGAGCCAGCTCGTGCATTCCGCTACGCTCGAGCTGCGCGATGCGTTGTCCTGGCGATCTCCGATCTTGCGGCACGCGGTCCGAGTTGCCGGCGCTGCCGCGGCTGCGATGATGATCGCGCATGCGGTGTCGCCGGTTCACGGCCAATGGGTGACGGTGACGACGATCGCAGTCCTTCAGCCTCAGCTCGGCTCGACGTTTGTTCGCGTGATCGAGCGGGTCGTCGGCACCGTGCTCGGCGGCGTGCTCGCGGTGATCGTGATCTCGATGCTGCGCAGCCCGCTCGCGCTGGCGGCGATCATGTTCCCTCTCTCGATCGCCGCGGTCGTGACGCGTCCTCGCAGCTACCGCCTGTTCGTGGTGTTCCTCACGCCGCTGTTCTTGCTCGTCGCGGACCACGGGCATCCCGGTACGTCGACCGCGATCATCCGGATCGCCGATGTCGCGCTCGGAGGCGCGATCGCGCTCGTCGCGGCGATCGTCATTCCATCGTGGGAGCGCAGGCACTTGCCGGATGCACTCGCCACCGCCCTCGATGCGATCGCGCACTACGTGCAGCTCGCCTACGAAGTCTTCGAACGCGGCCGTGACCGGAGGATGCTGCCCGCCGCGCGCCGCGAGGTCGGCATCGCACTCGAAGATGCGGAGGCATCGCTCGAGCGCATGCTCACCGAGCCGAGGCCTCTCCGCCGGGGCGCGAGCGAGGCGATGTTTCTCGTGACGTATGTACGCAGGCTCTCTGCCACGCTGACCGCCATGGACGAGGCGCCGGCCGCATCGCACAGCGCTCCCCACGCGGGGTTCTCTCGGGAGGTGCGCGACTATCTGCTGTCGGTGATCGAAGCCGCGAAGTCCTTCATCAAGACGCAAAGGCCGACGCCTTCGTCCGAGTCGCCGCGCCACGACGATGGCGATCATCCGTCACGGCTCGTGCATCACGCGGAGCTCATCGGCCAACTCGCGACCGAAGGGCGACGACCTCGCGCAGTCTCGTTCGCGATGTGATCAACCCTTCAGCGACTTCGCGATCGATTTCGGCGTGATCTTCTGCCACGTCGCGAACAACGTGAGCATCACGGCGATCGCCGTGCCGCCGACCGCGATCAGGCGAACGCCGGCACTCTCGTGAGGCAACGCGAGCGAGACGCCGAAGCCCGCGAGCCCACCCGCGATGCAAGAGCCGATGATTCCCCACGCGGCCTTGAGGTACGCGCCGAGCGGAAGATCGATCGTCTTGACGATCAGGTACATGAGCACCGCGAAGGCGAGCGGATAACCCACGGCCCATGCGACCGCCACCGAGAGCAAACCGAGCTGCGGCAGCAACTTGGCGCCCGCGACGAACGATGCCGGCACGACAAGCGTCGCGATGATCATGTAGCGCAACGTCAGCTCCGGTTTGCCATACCCATCGAGGAGCGGCGGCCCGATGAAGCCAAGCGCTCGCAGCATGCCGACGATGCACAGGATCCGCGCCGCATCGGCACACTGCTCGTAATGCTGAACCGTCCAGCCGTCCTTCCCGCCATAGAAGATCTGCAGAAACTCGGGAATGCACAGCAAGATCAGGACGACGAAGGGCAGGACCGCGATCAAATTGAGACGCGTGAACTTGATGAACTGATCGATCAGCTGCGCGCGATCATTGCGCAGGCGCGCGAACGTCGGGAACGCGACGTCGATCACGACATTGGCGATCGTCTTCACCGGCTCGAGGACGATGTAATACGCGAGCCAGTAGACGCCGTTCGCGACATCACCGAAGTAGTGCGAGACGACCGGATAGTCGAGGTTCGTGTACAGCTGGTACAGGAACTGACTCGCGGCACTTCTCACGCCAAAGGTCACGTAGTGCACGACCTCGCGCGGCCGAAATACGAGCTTCGGGATAAATGGATGGCGGATCTGCATGATCACGCCGAACGTGAACGCTCGGGTCAGCGCGGCGAGCGTAAACACCCAGACCGAAGCGCCGAGCATCGCGTAGATCACCCGCGAAGCCGACTCCGCGAGGTGCGCGATCACCCTCGCAACGGCGATCTCGGAGAACCGAAGCTCTTTCCGCAATAACGCAAATGGGATCGCGTAGACGTTCTGAAAGATCAGCTTGCCGCCGTATACGATCAGCAACCACCCGACAACCGGGTGGCCCAAGGCACGCGCATACAGCGGACCGATCACGAGCAGAACACCGAGCAGGCCGCTCGAGATCAGCATGTTGAACCAGAACACGGTCGAGACCCGGTCTGGCGTGTGGTCGTCACGTTGAATCAACGATGAGGTGACGCCGAGATCCGCGGCGGTGTCGAGCATCGTGTAGAACGGGAACGCGAGCGCCGCGATGCCGATCTCCTCGGTCCCGACCCACATCGTCGCGAACAACATCGAGACGATGTCCGCGACCGCGATGATCGCTTGCGCGCCTGCGGCCCACGCGACTCCGCGCGCGACCTTGGTGCTCAGCGGCGCGTCGGGGGCCGACACTGCCTCGCTGATACCATGAGACGTGCTAGCGTGCGCTGCGATGCCGTCGGGCGACGCGCAAATTGACCGCGAGGTGCAAGTCGCGCCGGAGCATTACGACTTCGAACGCTACGACGACGCCGAGAGATGGATGTCGTACTGGCATCAGATCCGGGCCGTCCTCGCGGTTCGGCCGAAGACCGTGCTCGAGATCGGTCCCGGATCGGGAGTATTTCGCAATTACCTGCGCTCCGCCGGCGTCGAGGTCAAGACCCTCGATATCGATCCGAGCCGCACGGTCGACTACGTCGCGGACATCACCAAGCTCGACGCGGTGCTCCCAGCCGGCGTCACGTTCGATGCGATCTGCGCGTTTCAAGTACTCGAGCATCTACCGTTCGCGGAGTTCGAGACCTGCCTCGCGAACCTCGCGCAACGCGCAAGGCCTCACGTGTTCGTGTCGCTGCCATATCGCGGGCTGCGCGTCCGATTCGGTTTCTGGTGGGGCGACCACCACCTGACGTTCGGCCACAAGTTCATGCTGCCGTGGCGTCACAAGCCGATCCCCGAGCATCACTGGGAGATGGGCTTCCCGCTGACGGCACGCAAGGTCACGAAGCTGATCGCGAAGCACATGGACGTGGTGTCGCGCGGCTTCGTTCGCGAGAACCCGTATCACTACATGTGGCAGCTGAAGCGCCGAGAAGCGCTCGGCGCTGCGCGCACGCCATGATCGCTCACAGCGGGAACGGCGTCACTCGGTACGCGGTCGCTGCCGTCTTCAGCTGATCGCCATCGGTCGACAGATCCGTCTGGCCGCCTGCGCCGGTGCCGAACGTCATGCCGGCGACGCCTGCATCGACGAGGTCCGCGACGTGCGCGAAGAAATAGTGAACGCGATTGTCGCGCCAATGCGTGTCGCTGCCGCCGCACGTCGTCGCAGGCACGCCCATCGGCGTCTGCCACTCGAGCGCGGGCCGCTGCAACGCGCCGGTGAGCGCCTTGACCCATCGCACGTGCTGCGAAAAGTTCGGCAGCGCGACGTTGCTCTCGTCCCAGTAGACCGCGCCGCGCGAGCCGCCCGTCACCGAGCATGTTGCACCGCCACCGCTAGTCTCCCAGAACCCGGCATCGCGATCGAGGGTCTCGACGGTGACGAAGTCGGTCCCCGCCGCTCCGACGGTGTCGAGGAACGCCGCGACCGCGCGGCCCGAGGCGTCGACATCTGCATTCGGATCCATGACGTCGAAGTACGAGCCCCACATCGAGGCGTGAAAGCCAATGCGTGCGAGCGGCGCGTTCGCCCGGCCGATCGCTACGATACATCGCGTCAAGCCGGCCGCGGTCTCCGGCAACGCGCTGCACTCGGGAACATCCGCGAAGTGTGTCTTCGCCGGCAGGGTCTCGGGTGGCGTTCCGGCGGCGGCGCGTTGCATCAGGTAACCGAAGAAGTCGGGTTCGATCTGGACCGCGGCGGGTTTGTCGGAGATCCGCTGAAACAACAACCGGATGTCGGCGAGGTATTGATGCATCCGCGTCGCGTCCGCGAGCACCGCATCGTTGTGATTCTCGAGCTCGAGCGCGAGCTGGTAATAAGTGAACATCGGCGTCACCGTGTGAGACGCCGCCGTCTGCGCGAACAGCTTCGGATAATCGCCGTTGGCATTCCACGTCGGCCAGCCAGTCTGATCGCCGTATCCGACGAGATACGCGTAATGGAGGTCGATCGGCACGCCGCGGGTATAAGGCCCGGTGTTGTCGTTGCCGACGCCGATCATGAAGTCGCCTTTGCCGCGCAGATCGATCGCGAGCTGGCGCTGTCGGTCGCGCAGCGTCTGCGAGCCGTTGCCGTCGCCGGTGACCGTCGCATCGCCCTGGTTGCCGCCGCCGCCTCCACCACACGCGCAGGTGATCATCACACCCACGAGGATTGATCGCATCGTGCGATCATAAGAGCGATCGCCCTCGACGTGGCATACGAAGTCGTGGCTAAGTCGAGGAGTGAGGCGTAGCTGGGTCCTGGCGCTCGTCTGTGCCTCTTGCAACGGAGGCGCAACCACGCCGATCGCTGCCTCGGCGGACGCGCCGGCGGCCGACGCACAGATCGTCCTCGAAGATGTTCACCTGATCGGTCGGTTCGATCAGAATCATCGGTTCGCGTGGCCCGGCACGCAGATCGTGACCCGGTTCGACGGCACCGCGATCTCGATCGAGCTCGACGACAACGGTCAAAACTGGTTCGAGGTCACGATCGACGGTACGGCACGAGCGCCTCTGCATCCGGGTTCGGGGCGTGCGACCTACCCGCTCGCGACCGGACTGTCTCCGGAGCCGCATGATCTCGCCCTCGCCCGGCGCACGGAATCGTTCTTCGGACCGACGACGTTCTTCGGATTCTCCGGATCGCCGCTGATCGCGACACCGCGTCCGGCGCGACTCGTCGAGATGATCGGCGATTCCATCACGTGCGGCTACGGCGTGCTCGGCGTCGGTCCCACGTGCGGCTTCACCGCCGCAACCGAGGCCGAGACCCATGCGTGGGGAAGCTTTGCGGCGACGCGGCTCGGCGCCGCTCACGTCTCGATCGCATACTCGGGAATCGGCATGTCGCGTAACGGCGATGGCTCGACCAGCGACACGATGCCGGAGCGCTATCTCCGGACGTTTGCCGACGATGGCGCCAGCACGTGGGCGTTTAGCTATTCGCCCGACGTGATCGTGATCGATCTCGGCACGAACGACTTCGCCATGGGCGATCCCGGATCGGCGTTCGTAACCACGTACGTCGCGTTCACCCACATGTTGCGTAGCCACTACGCGAACGCGAAGATCCTGCTCGCGACGAGCCCGATGCTCGCGGACTCGTATCCAGCCGGCGCGATGTCGCGCACGAAGGCGCGCGGCTACCTCGATCAGATCGCCGCGACGCTCGCGGATCCGGACGTGCGTGTCGTCGAGATCGCCGAGCAACTCTCAGGTGACGGCTACGGCTGCGATTACCACCCGAGCGAGGTCACCGATCGCAAGATGGCGGACGTGCTCGTACCGGCGATCCGAGCGGCTACGGGCTGGTAGCCCGCCGGTTACGAAACACCGTGAAGTGAGCGAGTAGCAGGCTGACGTTCACCGCGGCGATCACGAGCCCGTGCCCGATCACCCAGTACGGGAATCCCGCGACGCACGCGATCATCCAGATGAACACGAACGTGTCACGGCGACCGAACGACCGCAGCCACGTCGTGATCGCCTTCGGATCGTAGACGTCGTCCGCGGTCACCTTGTCGGTCTCGAACCAGAACCGAAACGCGAACACGTCGCCGGTGCGCGTTCTGCGATAGACGTCGAGGTACTGCGTGATCGACGTCAACAGCCGCCCACCCGCCGCGGCGGCGCCAAGCCACTGCCAGATTCCGCCGAGCCCGTATCCGATGGCGACGAGGAACAAGTTGTCGACGATGTCGTCGGACAGGTTATCGAGCCACTGCCCGAGCTTGCTGTACTGATAGCGCAGGCGCGCGAGCTCGCCGTCGCACGAGTCGAGGATCGAGTTGACCTCGAGCAGCACACCCGCGATCGCAACCGCGACATACGTCCCGCGGCTCGCGAGCAGCGACGCCGTGAGCCCGACCAAGATCGCGCAGATCGTCACGTGGTTCGGCGTCAGCGCGAGCGACCGACGCGCGAGCAGGCGCGTGATCCGCATCGAGAACCGCCAGTTGATGAGCGCGTCGACCGGGCCCTCGAACGACTTGTTCATCCGCCGGATCAGCGCCCACTCGGCCTTGCCGCGTGACGCATCGTCGACGAGCTCGACCCCCGCGACGACATCCGCGCGTTCGCGCCGCGCACCGTCGGGCGCCGGCGTTCCGGGCGCCACGAACTCGACCGGAATCGGCATCGGCCGCGACAGCTCGATGCGCTCCGCGGCAACCACCGCGCGTGTCGCACCGGCCTTCGCGACCTCGCGAATCCGGCGCTCGAGGACCGTCAAACCGCCGACCACGTGCGTGTGTCGGTCTGCGGTGGTCTCGAGAAACGCGACGGTCTCCACGGGCGTGGGGAATAGCACGAAGAGCGCATCCGGTGACGCTCGGATAGCCCGCACCGCTGACGCTGATGTGTCACCGAGTATCACCGAGATCGCGAGCCGCGCACCAAGCGTGGTGCAGCTCGACCCAGTGATCACAGCCCTCGATGCCGCACGTCGGACATGGGCGGAACGTCGCGACACCGAGCGGCTACGCCAGGACCTTGTCCGCTTACTCGCAGAGATTGGTGACCGATGACAAATCGACCACTTGGTCGCGCGAATGCAGTGGACTGCATATGTACGCGCGCGCGTTCGAGCCGGAGCTCGGCAGCTACGCCACGAGCTCGAGCCGCGCGACCCCGACCAGATGCGCCGGAGGCCGCGAACGTGCGGCTACGAGGCGCGTAGGCAACGCAGGCAAAGGAGAACAACGTGAAGACAAACCAGAAGAATCAGCCACGAACGATTCGGCGGCGAACGCTGCAACCCCAACGATCCACGCAACGCGGCCGCGGACCGGCGGCGCCCCGTAACCAGCTCGAGGCTCGGCCCCAGAACGCAAATGTCCCGAGCTCGCCGATCGGCGGCAGCTCCCCGCGCGACGTGCGAGCGGATCTCGCGGCAGAGGGGAAGGTCATCGACCTTGCAACTGCGCTTCTCGCAACCGTCATGCCCGAGCTCGGCGCCGGCGACCACGAGGTGACCGTACGTTTCAAAGGCGGCAAAGCCGTGGGCGTCAGCCGACGAGCATTCTCGCCGAAGCAGACGCGGATCATGGACATCGTTGCGAACTTCTACCTCGACTACAAGGAT
>JAQBQF010000319.1 GCA_028287115.1 Myxococcales bacterium | reverse complement strand
GCAGGAACACGTAGACGCCGCTGGCAGCGACCCCGAACATGGCGAGTCCGACCGCCATGAACGTGAAGTGGTAAAACATGGTGGCCGAGAACAACCGGGTGATCAGCACCTCCAAGAGGAGGTTGGCGGAGCACAGCAGCGCGATCCCGATGAGTGTCGAGCGGTCAGCCTTCACCAGCCAACGTGTAACCGATCCCGCGACGCCGTCATAGACGCGTAGCGGTGTGCCGGGTGAATGGTCATCGATCGCGGAGGGCCGGCCACGCAGGGGCTGGCACCAGAAAGGTCTCATCCGCCATTCTCTCGCCCCTAGCCCTACCTGAGACAGCCAGCGTCGATCGTTGTCCTGCCCGCGGCACAATCTAACGGTTTGAGACTGTCACTGCGGACGCTTTGCGGATGGTGACTTCCAGCCCGAGATCTACTGAATGGGGGTCGTTGACGGTGTCTACCGCGTTAGCACGCCATCAATGGTTGTATCCCTCATGGGCATCGAGAGCGTCTCGTGCTCGCGATATATGAGCGTGCCGTCCGTCGCGCTCACGCAGAGTTGCCAGTCGAGCGTATGCGTATGGGGATAGAACGTGTGCGAGGAGTAAAAGGCGAAGGTATCGTCGATGTAGACATTCGAATCTCGGGGGATGACGGTGATCGGGGCGGACGCGATTTCAAACACGCATCTGCCGCTGCCTGAACGCGCCATCCACATCGTCGCCGAGTACAGGGTCCCCATCCCACCACCGAAGCTCGAGATCGTGCCGGTTAGCGTCCACATGCCGTCGAGCGACAGGCTCGCTAGCCCATTCTGCACGCAGCCCGCCACCGGCCCGTTCGTCACCACGCCCGCGCACGAATCCGCGTCCGCGATCGCCGCGCCGTCCGCGACCGCCGCGTCCGCGACCGTCGACCGCGTCAGAGCACGAGCACGCACACGCGAGCAGGAGTGGCGCCGTTCGCATGCCTGAAGTTACCATTCCGGCTGGTGCCTCGCCTCAAGAACGGTCTGACCGCGGTGGTGTATCAGCGATCCTTCAACGAGCGTTCGAGCTTCTCTTGCAGGATCGCGAGCTCCTGGGTCAGCACGATCGACCGCAGGTGCACGCTCGACAACGTGACCAGCGCGCGCAGATGGAGGATCGCGAGTGCAGCGATTGCAGTGCAGAAGAAGAAGTTCGCGAGCGTCGAGAAGCCCAGCGCGTGCGCGACCTGGCCGGCTTCGTCGGGAAATACCGCCATCGCGCCAAGCACCAGCACGAACGCGAGATACGACATGCTGCCTTGCAGGGTGATGCGCTCTCGCACGATCAGGCGAAACAGGACGAGTGCGATCACGAGACACACACCGGCGAATACCCAGTTTCCGGGGCCGTCGCGGAACCGATAATATTCTTCACTTTGCTGCATCGGGTACCTCGTCACTAGGAACACGGCCGCGCGCACGTATGTATGTGAGTGCGACCGCGATCGTCACCTTCAACATGTAATAGATAGAGCGAAAGCCGGCGATGCTCGACGTGCCACCTTGGCGTTCTCTCATCGTCACCGACACTTCCGTGATCTGGAGGCCGGCAGCGCGTGCGATCGCGAGGGATTCGGGTTCCGGAAAATCATACGGGTAGGTTTCGTCGAACAGGCGAAGTGCGCGCCGCCCGTACACGCGAAAGCCAGATGTTGGGTCGCTGATTCGAAGTCGCGCGACGATCCGAAGGATCATCCGCAACCACCAGCTACCAAGCCGTCGCAAGGTGGTCGATTGAAAACCGTCCTTGTCGCGATAGCGCGTGCCGACGATCAGATCGGGCGGCGACGCCGAGAGTGCAGGTCCGATAAGCCGACGCAGCTCCGAGGGCGGATGTTGGCCGTCGCCGTCGAGCTGAACCGCGAAGTCGAACGCTTCGCGGTGGGCGATCCGCAGGCCCGATTGAACAGCGCCGCCAATCCCGAGGTTCCGGCACAGCCGCACCACGCGCGCGCCTGCCGCATGGGCCACTTCGGTCGTGCGATCATTCGAGCCGTCGTCGATCACGACGATCGCGATCTCCACGCCGTCCTCGGGTGGAAGCGCGCGAATCTCGGCGATCACCCCGCTGAGCGCCTGCTGCTCGTTGAACGCGGGGATGATGATCAGGAGCCGCATGTCACAAAGTTTGGCGAGCTATACCGCATTTCGCGGCAGTTACTCGTCATAGACGAGCAGATGCAGCGCTACGAATGCGGCGGCGACGATCACGTCGGCGAACGACAAGTAGAACTTGGCTCCTACAACGGTGCGACCGAGCTTGTCCGCGAGTGGCAGCAGATACGACTCTGCGATCGCGAGCACGACGAGGAGCGCGAACGCGATCCTTCCGATGATGCGCGGCAGGTCATGCAGCGCGCGGGCGAGGTACAGGTACCCGAACGGCAGGTAGACGATGAACGCGTACGCGATCATGCGCGACGTGTCGTGCCCGATCAGCGCTTGCAAGAATACCGGGATCAGCAGCAACACGAACGGTCGCAGCGCACGCTTGCACGACGCGAGCCCGAGCAACGTGTACATCGTGAACGCTCCGAAAGGAAACCACAGGATCTGGAAGTTGTTCGCGCGGACGGTTTCGTTCGTGATCTTCGGATGGAGCCACGTGAACGACATGAAGTAGACGTTCTGCAAGAATAACGGGCCGTTCTCCGTCTGCGAACGACGCACGTAGAAGGCGAGTGTGACCAGGTAGAGCACGGTCGGCGTGCCGTAGCGCAGCGTCAACACCACGGCATCGCGCAGGCGTCGGGTATCGAGCCAGGCGACCGCGCCGAACACCGGCACCCAGTAGATCGCCTTCTCGGAGTTGAACGCCGCGATCAGCAGAAGCCACGGAAAGTATTTCCAGTGCTCGCGGCGAAGCAGCACGTGGAACAGCACCACGAACATCGCGTAGTTGAACGGATCGAGGACGAGCCGATTCGTGCCCGCGTAGGTGCCAAGGTACGAGCACACCAGGAACACCGGCGCGAACGCAGCATGGCTGAAGCGCACCCGCATGCGGATCAGCAAGAGCGCGAGGTAGACACAGGTCACGACGAGCGCGCCGAAGTTCATCGCCTTCAGGGCGTCGGCGTCGCCGACCGGCAGCACGCCGACGCCGGCGAGCACGGGTTCGAGCCACCGCATGTTGAACGGCGCGAAGCCGTCGCGCACGATGTGGCCGGCACGTAGCGTCGAGAGGTAGTTGTTCTCGTCGAGTGACCGGACGTCGAGATCGACAATGACCCACTGCGATGCCGCGACACAGGCGAGCGAGACGCAGACGAGTCCGGCGAGCTTGACGAGCTTGGCCTCGCCGAGCGAACCGAGCCCCAGGTGCTCGCGGTTCCGGTGCACCACCACGAGCGTGCCCGCGATCACCGCCAGGTCGAGCGCGAGCCAGGCGACGCTCGCGCTGGCCGTAAACGCGACGGCGTAGACCTGGATCGCGAACAGCCAGATCGCGACGAGCAACGCGGCGTGATAGGCCGCATACCGCACCCCGTCGCGCAGGCTAGACACGACACCTTTCCGCGGCGTTGCGAGTCTCGGGCTGCCTCACCAGCGACGTGGCAAGGGTGCGGGGGAGATCGCAATCGACCGACCGACCGCTCACACCGATGATGCCATGACGTTGCGCGTGACCATACATGTCCGCGCATCGAATGTGGAGATCGTTGTCTCGTGCGCGGAGACCCCGGCACGCGTACGCGATGAACGGGATCCAGCCGACTGCGAGGATCGCCTGTGCCGGTACCCGTTCGAGAGCTGCCGCGACCGGTCGCACGCCACGGATCCACAATGGCGGCAGAGGCGTGTATGGTCACGTCTAAACGTCATGTGCGGCATCTTCGGTGTCATCTGTTCGAGCGAGCAAGGCGTCGATCGCGACCTCGCACGCGCGCTCGCGATCTCACTGCTCCGTCACTCCGAAACCCGCGGGCGTGAGGCTGCCGGGATCGCGGTGCACGACGGCGAGCACATCCAGGTGCTCAAGCAAGGCGGCTCGGTCAGCGAGTTTCTCGCGAACCCGAAGCTGCACGAGCTCCTCGATCGTGCACTCGCGAAGTTCGAGCACGGCAGGACGGTCGCGATCACCGGTCACTCGCGACTCGCGACGAATGGCGCCCAGTCAAACGTCGACAACAATCAGCCGGTGATCACTCACGGCTCGGTCGCGCTGCACAACGGCATCGTCGTCAACGATCGCGTGCTGTCCGCGCGCTATCCGACCATCGCGCCGCGGAGCGAGCTCGATACCGAGGTCCTCGCCGGCCTGTTGCGGACGAAGCTCGACGTGTCGCACGATCTCGTCGCGGCCACGCGCGAGACGTTCGCGGAGATCGAAGGCTCGGCGTCGATCGCGATGCTGTTCGATAACCTCGACGTCATGCTGCTCGCGACCAACACCGGATCGCTGTTCCAGCTTTCGAACGAGGCGGGCAACGTGATCGCGTTTGCGTCGGAGCGGTTCATCCTGCAGCGCGTGCTCGAAGAGAAACAGCTCAGTGCCAAGCTCGGCACCTGCCGGCTCGAGCAGATCCGTGCTGGGCACGCGCTCGCGATCCAGCTCGAGGGCCTGAAGCGCCGCGCGTTCTCGTTGGCGCCCGCCAATGACGAGCGTCCGTTCGGCGACGCGCCCAACGGTCATCACGTCGAGATCGTCGACTACAGCTCGCACGTCGACCGTCTCAAGCGCTGCACGAAGTGCATTCTGCCGTCGACGTTTCCGTACGTCGCCTTCGACGAGAACGGCGTGTGCGCGTATTGCCGGACGTGGAAGACGATCCAGCCCAAGGGCGCAAAGGCGCTCGAGGAGCTCGTCGAGCCTTATCGGTCCAAGGACGGCAGCCCGGATGTGATCGTTGCGTTCTCGGGCGGACGCGACTCGTCGTATGGCCTGCACTACGTCAAGAAGGTGCTCGGGATGAACCCGATCGCGTTCACATACGACTGGGGCATGGTCACCGATCTCGCGCGGCGGAATTGCGCGCGCGTATGCGGCAAGCTCGGCGTCGAGCACATCATTCGCTCGGCCGACATCACGGCGAAGCGCCGCTACGTCCGCAAGAACATCGAGGCGTGGCTGAAGAAGCCAGAGCTCGGCATGGTCACGCTGTTCATGGCCGGAGACAAGGAGTTCTACGCGCACGCCCGCCAGCTCCGCAAAGAGACCGGCATCAAGCTCGTGATCTTCTGCACCGGCAACTTGATCGAGGAGGCCCGCTACAAGACCGGGCTCATGGGCGTGCCGCAGGACGACGACGACATGGTCCTGACGAACATGTCGCTGCGGAACAAGGCCGGGATGCTGTGGTACTTCGCGAAGAACTACTTGAAGAATCCGGCGTACATCAACGAGTCGCTCCTCGACACCGCGAACGCGTTTTATCAAACGTTCATGGTCAAGGACGACTTCCTCTACCTCTATCACTACCTGCCGTGGCACGAGGACGAGATCGTCGGCACGATCCGCCGCGAATACGACTGGGAGGTCGCGACCGACACGCAGACGACCTGGCGGATCGGCGACGGCACCGCGGCGTTCTACAATTATATCTACGGGACGATCGCCGGCTTCACCGAAGATGAATCGATGCTGTCGAACATGGTCCGCGAGGGTCATCTGACCCGCGAAGAAGCGCTGATTCGCGGCCGCGAGTACTCGAAGCCGCGGTGGGCGTCGATTCGCGAGTACGCCCAGCTCATCGGGTTCTCCGCTGAAGAGGCGCTGCAGATCATCAACGCGACGCCCAAGCTCTATTGATCGAGCGAGCGTAGCGTGACGGATCGGCGGCTCCAGCGCGACATCGTCTGGAACCTCGTTCCGGTCGTGCTGCTCGGCGTGGTCGGGCTCGGGCTCAACTTCGCGATCGCAGCCTGGTGGGATGCCGCGGCGCTCGGCGTGTTCAATCAGGTCACCGCCGCCTTCTTCATCATGGCCGTGCTCGCCGCAGGCGGCTTGCAATTTTCCGTGCTGCGCGCCGTCGCCGCGAAGCCCGAGGATCCCGCGCGCGTCGCGGCCGTGGTCGTCGGTGCGCTCGTCCCGACGGTCGTGCTCGGCAGTCTCTGCAGTGTTGCATTCGTCGTCCTGCGCTGGCCCGTCGCGCGCTGGCTCGACAGCGATGATGTCGCTACCGGCATGTTGTGGTCGGCGCCGGGTCTTCTGTTCTTCGGGATCAACAAGGTGCTACTCGGGGTCGTCAACGGCTTGAGGCGGATGCGCGCGTTCGCCGTGTACACCTCACTGCGCTACTCGTTGATCGCGATCGGGCTGGTGGCGGCGTGGGTGGGTCACCTCGAGTCCAATCACCTCGCAGGGATCTGGGCGTTCTCCGAAGGCGGGCTCCTGCTCGTGCTCATCGTCGAGCTCTTGTCGACCGTGGCGTTGCGGTGCTGCGCGGGTTGGACGGCGTGGACGCGGGAACATCTGAGCTACGGTGCCCGCGGCGTCGTCGCGACCCTCGCGTTCGAGGTCAACCAGAAGCTCGACGTGTGGCTGCTCGGGGTCGCGCTCTCGGATGCGCAGGTAGGGATCTACAGCCTCGCCGCGGCGCTCGCGGAAGGCGCGCTGCAGCTATCTGTCGTCGTACAGAACAATGTGAACCCGCTGATTGCCCGCGATCTGGCCGAGGGTCGCAAGACCGCGGTCGAGGAGCTCGTCCGGCGCACGCGCCGCTGGTTCGTCCCGGCGCTCGTCGCGATCTGCATCGTCGCCTCGTGCCTCTACCCGGTGACGATCCCGTGGGTGATCCGCAAGCACGAGTTCATCGCGGGAGCCTTGCCGTTCGCGATCCTGATGGGCGGTATCGCGCTGTCCTGTGCCTACTTGCCGTTCAATACGATCCCGCTGATGGCCGGGCTGCCGGGATGGCAGACGGGATACGTCGTGGTCGTGCTCGCGATCAACTGCATGACCAACCTCGCGCTCGTCCCTCGATTCGGCCTCGCCGGCGCGGCGATCGGCAGCGCGGCTGCCCTCGCGAGCTCTGCGATGTTGTTGCGGTGGCTCGTGCGCAAGCGCATCGGCGTACGGATCTGACCTGCACGTCATGGTTCGCTGTCGTGATTGCTTCGCACGCGACCGCGTCGTGTCGTGAACATCACGATGCCGATCACGGTCGCGATCACGAGCCACAGCGAATAGCCATCATCTGCGCTCGGGCCGATGACATGGCGTGAGCCCTCGAACGCGAGGCCCGAGAGCAAGAGCGCGAGCACATCGCGCTGACGTCGTGCCGCCCCGAGCAGGAGCAGGGTGACCGCTGCGTAGGCGAGGGGCCGGAACAGGAGCGTGTGACTCGTCCACTCGAGGATCGCGCCGACGTGATCCTGAAACCACGAATAACCCAGCCCGACGTGCGCGTGTGCGAGGAGGTCCGATGGCTGCGTAGCGTGCGTGACCAAGCGGCTCGCGCTGAGCCCCGACCAGTGTGCCGCCGGTCGCTGCGTCAGTGCCGCATTCGCACCCGATGCCGCGGCGGTGACCGCGAGCCACACGGCGAGACCGCGCCCAGACATCCGGAGATGCGCGCTCCACCCGACAGCCGCCGGTTCACGCCACCACAGCAAGACGAGGATCGGCAGCGTCGCCGCCACGGCGTGATAGCAGACGAGGTTCGCCGCGAACACCATCGCGACGCCGGCGATCCGTTGCCGCCGGCTATCGCCGAGCACGAGGCCGAGGCCGAGCGCCAGCAAGCCCGACATCAAGCAGTCCTTCCAGACGACTGCCATCAGCGCGAAAATCGGAGGGAACAGCAGCACACCGACGGCCGCAACCGCGGCGCGCCTCGGCCGTAGCACACGGCCCAGCACGAGATACGTGCCTGCCACGAACGTCACGCTCTGCAGCACGAGCATCCCGAACGGACCTGCGATCACGAAGTCGACGACGTTCCACAGCGCGGCCATCGCCGGCGGCTGCTCATCCGAGTACAGAAGCGCACGCGCTTGATCGAGCTGATCGAAGGAGTCGTGCGACATCAAGCCCGGATAGGCATACGCCGCGAACACGAGCCATCCGACGGCGAGGATCTGCACCGGTGTTCGATCGGCAAGCCACGCCGACACGCGATTCACGACGACGCCCGCATTCGCCGCGCGCACAACATGATGAGCGCGATGCACGTGCACACGATCATCCAGTGCGAGTAGCGATAATCCGGCGTCTGGGTGAGCGGCAACAGCGACAGCTCTGCTCCGATGCCGCTCAGCAGGATCGCAGCGGCCAGGCGCTCGCGCCAACACAAGCCGAGCAGCAAGATCGAGAGCAGCGCGTAGACATGCGGCCGAAACAGCCGCGTCTTCTTCGCGAGAAACATCGTCGCCGTCTCGCCGAGCTCCTGAAATCTCGATGCTCGGTTCCCGAGCCCCATGTACGCGAGCATGCCCGGGTACTGCGCATCGTGAGGCACGACGACCGCTCCTTGAAACCGGCGATACATCCCGAGTGCCTCGCCAAACGCGGACAACCGGTGACGGAGGTACGCGGCGGGGTGAGCGGTCACGATGTTCCACCACGCGCGTTCGATCGCGTCGCGTTGTGCCTCCGGCGCCGGCACGATACCCCCGAGGGGCAGATCCCAGAGGTGCCCGTCACCGCTCACGAGCTGCTGAAAGTCATAGCGGAGGTACTTGGCGCGAACGGCCGCGTGAAAATTCTTGTCGACGAGGATTCCGGTCGGGGCGAGCTCGGGTCGGAGATCGTCATCCGGAATGTCCGTGTCGACGTTCGCGAGCGTTCCCACGATGTCGAGGATCGCGAGCGAGGAATGCCAGAAGTGCATCTTCTGCTTGGTCAATGCGGCATTGATGCCGAACGCGAGGATCGTGACCGCCAGCCAGGCGGCAAGTGCCGCGGCGTAACGCACGCACACGCGTCGCCAGGTTGCGGGCACCTGAACGGGAAGCCACTCGAACAGCATCAGGACCAGCGGCAGCGTCGCGGCGGGTGCGTTGTAGCGCATCGCAGTCGCGACGACGAAGCACCCGAGACCGACGAGCCGGAACGATCGTCTCGAATCGAGGATTGCGGCCGTCCCTAGCACGAGAAAGCCGGCCATCAGGCAGTCCTTCCAGACCGCGGCCAGCGGCACGAGGACCGGCGGAAACAGCGAGACGGCGCAGGCGCACCATGCAGCGCGGCGCGGCCTCATCACGCGTTTGAAGATCAGATAGAGACCGGAGACGAACGCGGTGCTGTGGATCGCGAGCATCCCGATCGGACCGGGCACGATCCGATCGACAATTCCCCACAGCGCGGCCATCGCCGGAGGGTGGCTATCCGTGAAGAACCACTCGCGTCCTTCGCGCAACTGGTCGAACGAGTCCATCGTCATGATGCCCGGGAAAGCGTAGAGGACGAGCAGCATCCACCCGGCGGCGAGGATGACGAGCGGCCGGAGCTCGCTCAGCCACTGCCAAAGATTCGCAGCGATCATGCGTACGAGCCGAGCCGATCCCACGACGAGCGGACTATATACACATCCCACCTGGTATCGCCCGAGCGAACGCCAGGTGCGGCGGCTTTGGCCTGCGTGGTATGAGGAGCCATGGTTTCGCCGACCCTGTCGATCGTGGCACCGGCCTACAACGAGGAGCGCAATCTGCCCGCGTTTCTCGCGGCGATCGTTCCTGTCCTCGAGGGACTCGGCGAGACGTTCGAGATCGTGTTCGTGGACGACGGCAGCCGAGACGGCACACTCGGCATGCTCGCCGCGGCTGCCTCGCAAGATCCGCGCATCAAGGTGGTCGGGCTCGCGCGCAATTTCGGAAAAGACATCGCGCTCTCGGCGGGCCTCGCGCATGCCTCGGGGCTCGCGATCATCCCGATCGACTGCGACCTCCAACATCCCGTCGAGCTGATCCCACAATTCGTCGCGAAGTGGCGAGAGGGCTTCGACATGGTCCTCGGCGTGCGCAGCAAACGCGACGAGGAGGGATTTGTTCGGCGCAACCTGTCCAAGACCTACTACAAGGTGATGCGGTTCATGACCAGCGTCGAGATTCCGCCGAACGCCGGAGATTTTCGGTTGATCGACCGCAAGATCCTCGACGTCATCAACCAGATGCCGGAGCGCCATCGCTTCATGAAGGGCATCTTCGCGTGGCCCGGGTTCAAGGTCGCATCGCTCGAATTTCAAGCTCGGCAGCGGGCGAACGACACCCAGACCTCCTGGAGCTTCTTCAAGCTGTGGCGCTTCGCGCTCGATGGCCTGTTCTCGTTCTCGACCGCGCCGCTCAAGCTGTGGACGTACATCGGCGCGCTGTCGGCCGGCATCGCGTTCATCTACATGATGATCACGATCATCCAGAAGCTATTCTGGGGGATCTCCGCACCGGGCTACGCCTCGCTGTTGATCGTCGTCCTGTTCTTCAACGGCCTGTTGCTGATCAGCAATGGCATCCAGGGGGAGTACATCGCGCGGATCTTTGAGGAGGTGAAAGGGCGCCCGCTGTACGTGATCGGCCGAACCTTCGGGTTCGGCGAGGCCCCTGCAGCGCGCCCGTCATTACCGGTCGCGACAGGCGCGGCGCTCGTCATGGAGCAGCCGCAGGCCACCGCCGACAAGCCCCGCTCGGAGCTGCCAAAACCGACTCGCCGCGTCGAGTAGGTCGCACGCGAATCCGCCGCAGCTTGCGACGACGGGCAGACGGTGTAATCGTGCACTCCTCGTGAGCTTGTCCCGGATCCTTCGCGTGGTGTTCGTCGCATACGTCGCGGCCACGGCCCTGCACATCGGATGGCTCCTGGCTCACGAGCCATTCTCGTTTGACGCCTGGAACGTCGCGAAAGACACCCACGCAGAGCCTTTCAGCATTCGCCGGTTCTTCGGGTACTGGGCCTTCGAGTACACGCACTCGAATCCGCGCCTCGGTCAACCGCTGACGTATCTCGCCTACAAGCTCGAGTACTTCGCGGTGATCGCGACACCGCTCGCGGTCATCGCGCTGTCGCTCGCCGTGTTCGTCCTCGGCACCGGGCGATGGCCTGCCTGGCGCCGCGGGCGTGATCTTGCGCTCTGGGCGATCGCGATCGGGTTCTTGTGGTTCGCGCTGCCGCAGGTCGGCAAGACGGTGTTCTCGAGAGCGTACGGCGCGAACTACCTCTACACGGCCGTCCTGCAGCTGTGGTTCCTCGTGCCGCTACGCCTGATGCGAGCTCGCGCGACGACCGCGGTGTGTGTCGCCTATCTGTTCGCCGGGATCGCAGCGGGCCTGTGTAACGAGCATACGGGGCCAACGCTGTGCTTGTTCATGGTCGGATATGGCGTCTTGCTGCGGCGTCGTCATGACGATCCCGGCGCTCGGGCGACGTCGCGCTTCGTGCTCGCAGGGGCGGCCGGAGCCGTCCTCGGCTTTGCCGCGATCTTCTTCGCTCCGGGGCAGGGCGAGCGCTACGAAGGCCTCGCGCAGCACACCTCCTTGTTCGGCCGGCTGCTCCAGCGTGGGATCATCGGCAACCTCGAGATCTATCGAGATCTCCTGCTCGCGGCGGCGCCGCTGCTCGGCCTGATCGTGATCGCCGCGGTGATCGGGCTATCCGACGAAACGGATCCCGAAACGCGTGTAGCTCGCCGCCGGGCATTTCATCTCGTTGGATTCGCGATGGTCGCGGCGACCACGATCACGGCCACCGTGTTCGTGTCTCCGAAGCTCGGCCCACGCTTCTTCTTGTTCTCGATGTCGTTGCTGCTAGCGGGATTCGTCGGGGTTGCAGATGTCTTGCTGACGACGCCTCGGCGCCTCGCACCTTTTGTTGCACTCGCGGTGGCGGCATCGATCTACGCGGGTGCGCGAACGATCGTCCTGTTCTCGCGCGTTTCGCGCCAAGGTCACGAACGCCTCGCGGCGTTGGAACACTCCAAGCCCGGTACCTTCTTTACGGCCGAATCCTTCGAGCAAGTCGAGGACTCCTGGTGGTTCCTCGGGGATGACTTCCGGGATATTCGCAAGCGCGAGCTCGTCACGAAATATTTCGATCTCGCGGGGGTGGTCCTTCGCGCGTATGACCCGAGCGCGCCGCTCGGCGTTTCAGATGTCCGCCTCGTGCCCCATTACGATCTCGTTCCCGCGAGCTGCCTCGACGAGCACGGCGGGCTCGAGCTCGACACCTATCGAGGTCTCGATATCAGCTCGATCCAGAAAGCGATGGTGACGGGCGTCGAGCAACTGCGCGGGCGGCTCGGGGCAGCGCGTCTCGACAAGCTCGACCTCGCCGTCGAGTTTGCGGGCGAGCGACCCGAGACGCCGCGACCGACGCTGCTGGTCGGCCGGTGGCGGCCAACGGGACTCGAAGCCTACGCGGGGCAGATCGTGCGCAAGTCACGCGCGACGACACGCGACATCGTCCTGCCCAAGGAGCTCGCGGGAACGGACTTCGAGATCTACATCTACCAGGTCAGCGGCGAAGCAAAGCGGCTTGGTACGGCGCGAGATGCAAAGCTCCAGTACGTTCCGTGGAAGAGCGGCGCGTACTGGGCGCTCGCCTGCAGGCCACAAGAGTGCTTCGTGTTTGTCGCGACTCATCAGGCGGGCTGACGATCACAGCGGTGGTTCGAGCTTGACGATGATCAAGCTCTTGGACTCGAAGATCACGCGGTGTTTTCCCGGCATCGCGGCTAGATCGGGCTGATCTCCGCCGGTGTCATCGCGCACGGCGTAGACCGCATCGCCGCGGCCGATCGCATCGACAGGTGGATCCCAGGCCCCGACGCAGCCTCCGTACCACTCGACCTGCGTCGTGTGTTTGTTGATCACCTGGCAAGGCTTGCCGCCGGCATCGCGCTTGGTCACCTCCATCGCCTTGAACACGTTGACCATCTTGTCGCGCGTGTTCGCGGGATAATGAAGCGCCTGCCGGGCGACCACGAGCCACGAGCCTGCGAGAAAGGTCAGCGCGATGGCTGCGAGCGCCTTGCGCACCTGCGATCCTCGGGCCTCCCCGAACCGGCGGATCAGATCGGCTCCGAGGACAACCAGCAGGGTCGTCCCGAGGAAGATGTAGCGCGGCTGAGCGGGGGTCGCGAGCCCCATCCCAACGATGTCTCCGACGCCAACCAGCCACAGAAAGATGACGCTGCGCTGCCGGACCACGAAGGGTGCGATCAAGCCAGGCACCATCACGAGCGGGACCAACGCGCCGTAGAAGCGGAACGGGTTCGTCGTCAGGTAGGTGTGCAGTCCCTCGCCGAACGTGCCGCCGGGGACCTCCTTGCTGAGGAGCAGGATGCCGAAGATCGATCCGATCGTGCGTTTCGCGAGCAATGCGTGCGGTACGAGCATGATCCCGAACAGCAGCGCCGTCGCGATCACCGGGAGCGGCCGGCGAAACACGGATCGCCACCACAGGCCGAGCGGCACGACGCAGATGATCGCGACGGGTAGACAGCTGCCGTAGCGGATGTAAAACGCGGCGGCCAGAAGGGGCGCGACCGTCAACAAGCGCCAACGCGATCCTTGCTCTCGCGAGAGCTCGGTCGCGAGCACCCACATCGCAAGCATCATGCAAGCCGCCGATGGCACATCGGAGAGCAGCTCGGTCGTCCGCTGCAGTAGCGGGCGGGCACCTGCCAGGATCGCGACACTCCATGCCGCGGCAGCACCGCCAAGTGCGCGCCAGGCAAGTCCGGCAATCGCGAGCACGAAGATGAGCCCGGTCAAGAACGGTACAAGTCGAACGGCCTCCTCGCTGCCACCAAGGATGATGCCGGGCACGGCAAGCGCATTCATCCCTGGCGACAAATAGAACCAGCGCGGCTCGATCCCGTCGAGCACGTCGCGCGCGGCAAGGGCGTACTGCGCCTCGTCGTGACCGAGTGGCGCTGGCAACAACCATTGGATCGCAGTCGTCGCGGTCCAGGCGAGAAGCCCGGCCACGAGCACCCAATGCCAGTAGGGTCGTGCGGTCACGAACGAGATTAGATCACCAGCGCACCCGCACGTCGAGAGTCGCAGTGCTTTGAGATCGAATTGCTAAGGCGATCCGAGCACCTCGTAGTGTGCATAGAACCGGCCGGCCTCGGAGGTGATCGAGATCGATCGGATCGGACGGCTTGGGCCGAGATCGAGATCGATCGTCGCATTCCCTGTACTCGGATCGAGGATCTGGTTCGGTGTGAACACTTGATCGGATCCATCGTCGTAGACGATATCGATCTGCCGCACGGTCGGCGTGCCTTGCAGTGCTTGGATCCGCAGCTGGCTGTACGGGGCATCGCCAAGGTCGATCGTCAGGCCGCCGTTCGGCGGTGAGATCGAATCTGCCAGCAACGCCCATCGTCGACCGTAGCGACCGCCGTTACCTCGATCGTAGGGTCTCTGGAACCGGTCCTGATAGCCGCGGTCGCGGTCTCGCCGGTGATCGCCTCCGCGATCTTGTGGATCGTAACGCGGAGGGTCGGCCAGCGCCGACGCGCTGATCAGCAGGGTCGTGAATAATCCAAATCGCCTCATGGCGAACCTCCTCAGGGATACCCGAGCACCTCGTATCGCGCCCAGCGACTCGGCTCCGAGGTGATCCCGATCATCCGGATTTGGCGCCGATTCGGATCGAGGTCGATGTCGAAGCTGGTATTTCCGGTTCGAGCGTCGAGAACGCGGCGTGGCTCGATCACCTGATGTGTGCCGTCCCTGTAGACCACGTCGATCCGGCGGATCAACGGTCGGCCCTGGATCGCCTGGATCCGAAGCCTCGTGTAGAACGCGTTCGGATCGCGGCCAAGACCGATCGTCTGGCGACCGTTGGGCGCGGAGTCGCTGGACAGCAAATTCCACTGGCCCTCTACGTAGCGGTCGTGGAGCCCGCGGGTTCGCTCGTAGCGGCCCTCGACGCGACGGCCCTGGTAGCCGCGATCGTTGTCTTGCCAGTCGCCTCGGTCGTGTCGACTTCGATCTCGGTCGCGATCGATCTGGCGATCGGGATCACTCGGATGATAAGGCCACGCTTGGGCAACGATAGACGTGCCCAGCAGCAGTGTCGTCATTAATACGAGTCGCGTCATGGCAGATCCTCCTGTCGGAATAACCACACAGGAATGCATTCCGCGCGCCCACGCGCTCCGAAGTCCTCCTGCCATGCTCCCACGAGCGCCCTGCCACGATTTCGATCAACGACTCGCGATGCCGCCGGTCTGGGAGCCGACGATGCCTTGCAAGCTGTACGAGCCGGTCGTCTCGCGTTCGGTCATCACGACCACGCTGTCGATCGCGCGTGGGCCCTTCGCGACGGTGATCGTCGCGGACGGGTTGCGCTTGTTGAGGACCTTGTCGACGTTGACGAGCTGCGACTTGCCGTCGAGGTAATCGATGCGAACTCTTCGCACGATCACGGTCCCGTCGTGTGCGTCGACGCGCAACTGCGAGAACTGCCCGGCGTCCGGGCCGACTTCGATGAACTCCTTGCCGTGCTTGGCCGGAGTCGGCGAAGCAAGCTCGACGACGTCACCATCGCGGTGAAGCGTCTGCGCTGCCGCGTCCTCCTTGTCGTTGTAGCTAACGCGCCCGCTGTTCTCTTGTTGTTTGGGCTCCGCGGTCGCGACGGACGCCGACGCGGCGAGGAGTACGGCCAAAAGTGCTGGTAACTTCATGACAAAGGAACCCAGTTGCATGGCGCGTGCCCCTGGCTTGATAGTGCCGCGATGAGGACCGAGATCCCGCTCGAGCTGATCCAGCGGCTGCCAAAGACCGATCTGCACTGTCACCTCGACGGGTCGCTTCGCCTCGAAACCGTTATCGATCTTGCCCGCAAGCAGGCCGTGAAGCTCCCGACGTTCGATCGCGGTGAGCTGTTCCACCTGCTGTTCGCGGGTGACCACGTGGCGTCGCTGGATGACTACCTGCGCGCTTTTGACATCTCGCTTTGTGTCATGCTGACCGAAGATGCGCTGGAGCGCACGGCGTACGAGCTCGCCGAGGATGCCTGGCGCGAGAACGTCAGGTACATCGAAGTACGGTATTCGCCGTTGCTCCACATCCGCGAGGGCTTGCGGCCGGCGCAGGTTGTCGAGGCGGTGTTGCGAGGCCTGCGGCACGCGAAGCGCGAATTCGGCATTCGCTATGGCCTGATCTTGTGCGCGATTCGCTCGCTCGGTGCGGAATCTTCGCTGCGGATCGCCGAGCTGTGCGTCGCGTTCAAGAATCGCGGCGTCGTCGGTTTCGATCTGGCGGGCAGCGAGGTCAACTTCCCGGCGAAGGTGCACCGCCAGGCGTTCCAGCTCGTGATCGATAACAACATCAATTGCACGGCGCACGCGGGCGAGTCGTTTGGACCGGACTCGGTCCATCAAGCGATCCACAAGTGCGGCGCGCATCGGATCGGCCACGGGACGCGACTCGTCGAGAGCGGCGACCTGCTCAACTACGTCAACGATCATCGGATCGCGCTCGAGGTGTGTCCTTCGTCGAACGTGCAGACGCGCGCGGCGACGAGCTGGGAGACGCACCCGGTCGATTTCTATGTCGACTACGGTCTGCGCGTCACGATCAACACCGACAACCGGTTGATGTCAGACACCACGGTGACGAAGGAGCTGCACCTCTGCCACCAGCACTACGATTGGTCGCTGCAGACGATCAAAGAGATCATCATCGCCGGGTTCAAGAGCGCGTTCATGCCGTATCGAGAGAAGGCGGACCTGCTCGCCGAAGTCAGCCGCGAGCTCGCGACGTTCGCGGATCCCGCGGGCGAGGTCACGGGACGCGTCGGGCTCGTCGAGTCGGATCAGCCGACCTCGGCGCCTCCATCGCCGCCGAAGTCGAAGCTGCAAGTGTCTTAAGCCGTCGTGAACGTGTACGTGACGGTCGCGAGCGGATTTCCCGCGGTATCGGTGATCGCGCTCGACAGCGTCACGGTGATCGCGGTCGCCGCCGGCAATGCGGCGGTCGGCGTGAACGTATAGGTCGTGCCCCCGCCCGACGAGGCGATGGTCCCGGCGATCGGCGTGCCGCTATCGTCGACCGCGAAGCTGGTCGTGTTGACGTTGGTCACCGGCTCGCTGAACACGACGACGATCGTGGTCGAGGTCGCGACGTTCGTGTCGTTGCCGGCGGGCACTCTCGAGGTGACGGTGGGCGGGGTGGTGTCGATCGTCGTGAAGTGCCAGGTCACCGGCGCCAAGGCGTTTGCTGATCCGTCCGTGATCGAGCCGGTCAGGGTCGCCGTGAACACGGTCCCGTTCGGAAGCGATGTGGTCGGCGTGAACGCCGCGGTGTGCGTGGCGTCCGTGTAGGTCACGGTGCCTGGGACGGCGGTCCCGCCGTGGTCGAGCGTGAAGCTCGAGGCCGAGACGCCGGTCACGGACTCGCTGAAGGTTGCCGTGACCATCGTGTTGAGTGCGACGTTTGTCGCGTTGTTACTGGGCGTCATCGCGGTGACGGTCGGAGCGGTCGTATCCGCGTCGCGTGCAGCGTCGATCGGGCGCGCGTCGATGCCGCCATCGCGGGTGCAGACCATCCCTGCGGGCGCGCCATTGCGGTGGCAGACGTTATCGGACGCGCACGTGTAGTCCTCGGGGCATGCGCCGCTCGGACCGCAGATAAATCCGCAGTCCGGCTCGGGAGCCTTGTAACAGGCGCAGAAGCCGCAGGTGGCGACCACAAGTGCCAAGCACGTGCCTACGCGGGCGATCGAACCCAACATCGAATCCACGTTAACACAGGGTTGGCAGCTCACGTGGTGAGCCAGCGCCTCGGCTGCTGGTGTAAGATCGATCGGGGATGGCTGCAACGGTCGATCGCGACGAATTGCGTAGGCTCGTCGAGCCTCACTGGCGCCGTCTCTATAACTTTGTGTTTCGGCTCACGCTCGATCGCAACCGATGCGAGCGCTACTTGACCGACATCTTCGCCCACGCCGTGACGCAGATCGCAACGAAGCCGGCCGCCGATGCCGAGGTCGAGGTCTGGCTCATCGGCCTCGCGAATCGGTTGCTCGAGGAGCGACTTCCGCGCCAGCCCGAGATCAACTTCGACTCGCTCGATGACGTGCTCCGCAACGAGGCGACTCGTACGGATGTCGTGCGCTCGCTCAGCGATCCGCAGCGCGACTTCTTGTTGTGGGAGCTCAAGCAAGGCTGCATGACCGCGGTCGTCAATTGCTTGCCGCCGGGCGAGCGCTCCGCGTTTGTCGTGTGTCACGTGCTGAAGCTCCCCGACGATCAAGCGGCCAAGAGCCTCGCGATCACCGAGAGCGCGTACAAAGTCCGGCTGTCGCGTGCGCGCAAGAAGATCGGCGACTACCTCGCGCCGCGCTGCGAGCACGTGAACCCGATGAACCCATGCCGTTGCCCGGCGCGCGTCGGCACCGCACTGCACAAAGGCTTCATTCGATCCGTCGGGCAGGTCGGTGGCGAGGTCTCGCTGCGCAAGCGCGATCCGATGCCCTACGGTCGCTACGGCACCGGCGAAGGTAACGAAGATGTCCCGATGCGCGACATCTCGGCGATCTACGGCGGGCTTCCGGAGCCCGATCCGCCGGCCGATTTCGGCGCGAACCTGATCGATCACCTCGCGGGATAGTGGTCTTGATTCCACGCTGCGCTGTCGTCGTGATGCTCGCCGTGCTGGGGCGATCGGTCGGCGCGAGCCCTGAATCCGACGAGCTGTTTCGCAACGGCCGCGATCTGCTGAAGGCGGGGAAGATTCCGGAAGCCTGCGAAGCGTTTGCGCACAGCGAGAAGCTCGAACCCAGGGTCGGGACGCTGCTCAACCTCGCCGATTGTCGCGAGAGGCAGGGTCAGACCGCGACCGCATGGAAGCTGTTCGTCGAGGCGAGAGACCTCGCGGCGTCTACCGAGGACAGGCGTCAGAACGAGGCCGAGAAGCGCGCTGCCGCGATCAAGTCGAAGCTCGCGTACATCACGATCGCGGTCGCACCGGAGCGTCAGATCGACGGTCTCGTGATCAAGCGCAACGGGCTGGCCGTCGATCGCGCGCAATGGAGCACACCGGTCCCGCAGGATCCGGGAGACTACATCTTCGAAGCTGCCGCACCGAGGTTCAAGCCGTGGTCGGCGCGGCAGACCCTCGGCGTGACCGGCGATCTCACCGTCGAGATTCCGGCGCTCGAAGCCGAGCCGCGCGAGGACGTCGCGGCGACCGTCACGCCTGCGATCGCACACGACATCGAACGCCCGATCGCGATCGCCCCGATCGCGCGCGCAGAACCGGTGCGTCCGTTCGGCGTCGGCCTGATGTTGGGTACCACCGGAGATAGCGACACCGTTGCGGGAGCCCGGATCAGCGGCGGCCTCGCCGTACCGCAAGGAGCCGTGCGCGCGATCGGATCCCTGCTCTACGCGTCTTATGCCGACAACATGGCCGATCCGACCTCGAGCACGAGTCTCTACGCGCTTGGCCTCAGCACCGACTACGTCTGGATGCCGATACCTCACGTCGCGTTCGCAGGCGGTCTCGGGATCGGGATCGACGTGCTGGCTCGCAATCTCGGTCGCCCGGGTGACACCAACGCGTGGTGGACGGTGCGCGCGAGCCCGTTGATCGTTCGCCTCGCCGGAGGGCACGTCGAGGCCGGCCTTCACCTCCAGTACGTGCGGACGGGCGATCGCGGCGTCATGATCGGGGTCGCGGCAATCGATCTGTTCCCGCTGTAACCGTCTGTTACGCTGCGGCCCTGATGATCGGCGAGCTGGTCGGTACGTATCGCATCGTCTCGCTGCTCGGTGCCGGCGGGATGGGTGCGGTGTGGCTCGCGGAGCACACGCTGCTGGGGCGGCGAGTCGCGATCAAATTTCTGCTCGCGGAGGTCTCGCAGAATCCGACGATCGTCGATCGCTTCTTCGCGGAGGCCAAGGCGGCGACCCGGATCGCCGACCCCGGGATCGTTGTCGTCTATGACTTCGGCTGGCACACCGACGGCGCGGCGTACATCGTGATGGAGCATCTCGCCGGCGAGTCAGTGCAGTCGCGACTACGTAACGGCCGGTTTGGAATCGCCGACGCCGTGCGTGTCGTTCAGCAGGCGGCGATGGTGATGGCGGTCGCGCACGGAACCGGGATCATTCACCGCGACCTCAAGCCCGATAATCTATTTCTGGTTCCCGATCCGGCGGTGACCAGCGGCGAGCGAATCAAGATCCTCGATTTCGGGATCGCAAAGTTACTCGGGCCCGAGACAGACAGCGGCATCGGCAACGCTCAAGGGAATCCGGCGCGGACCCGCAGCGGCGTGATCATGGGAACGCCGACGTACATGTCGCCCGAGCAATGTCGCAGCGCCGGTGAAGTCGACCATCGTACCGACATCTATGCGCTTGGCTGCGTACTGTTTCACCTGCTGTGCGGCCGGTTGCCGTTCGTCGCGTCGACGCCCGGCGACATGATTGCCGCGCACCTTCGCGAGACGCCGCTCGCGCCGAGCATCTACGTGCCGCAGATCCCGATCACCGTGGACGCGATCGTGATGCGCTGCCTCGCGAAAAATGTCGACGACCGTTACGCGACCATGACCGAGCTCGCGCGCGAGCTTGCAGCCGTGATCGGCTCGCTCAGCGAGATTCCTTCGATCGTGCCCGTCCGTGCTCCCCGCCCGCCGAACCCGACACCGACTCCTCCGCGGGCGATCGCCGAGGCACCGCCCCTGGTGTCGCGCGGTGCCGACACGGCCGCGGGCAGCGGCCCTCTCGCGGCGGCTCCGCTTGGCCCGCTCTCGACGCTCGCGAGCGGCGCGGGCGAGTCGATGCCGGCGATGAGCCGAGGCAAGCGCATCTTCGGAGCGTTGCTCGCGGTCGTCGCGCTCGGAGCGATCGTCACGACGATCGTGATCGCGACATCGAAATCGACCGACTCGACACGGGCACGGCCACCTGCCATCCAACCGACCGCACCGGCGGATGCGGCCGTCGTCGCGCCGGTGATCGATGCGCCGCTCGACGCCGGAAAGGCTCCGGCCGACGCCCGCAAGCCGCGCCCTCGAGCTCGCGGCAGCGACGATCCTTACGCGACGCCCTAATAGGTGCCGAGATCGACAAACGCCTGATCGGTCATGATCACGTAGGGTCGATCCTCGAACACGAGGTTCTTGCCGTCGAACCGCTGGATCTGCAGGAGTCCCATGCCGTAGCCCATCGGGCCTTGCGAGTAGTAGTTGATCGAGAGCCGGTAAGGTCCGGCTGTCGGCGTGCCGCGGATCGCAAAGCATTCCGGTCCGTATCCCGTCGTGATGTCCGCGTAGAGCTCGCCACCCGACTCGAGCTCCTTGTGCGAGTACCAAGCGTGCCCGCCGGCGCTGTCACGAATGTGGAAGTCGACGTCGTTCGCATCGGTCTCCCAGTACATGATGAAGCGCGTCGACGGTTCCTCGGCGAGCGCGAGCGACCGCTTCGTCAGCTCCTTCATGACGCGGTCTCGGTTTGCGCCGTGCGCCAGGTACACCGCGGCGATCATGCCGGCGTCCTCACCGAGCACGCGATCCGCACCGAGGAACCGACCTTCTGGATACTTCTGATCGATGCCGGCGAGGATCGCGGCGAACGCACCCGCGTAGTCGCCCTTGCGGACGAGCGCGTAAGCGAGCAAGCGATGACCGGTGACGTGATCGGGCCGGTCGGCGACCGCCTTGCGGTACGTATCGATCACGAGCGGGCGCGCCGCGGCTCCGAGGCGCTCGAGGCGCTCGCCCGCAAATCTGCGCAGGTCTGCGCGCGACGGAAATAGATCGATGATCGAGCCGTACGTGCGTGCTGCGGCCACGCGATCATGCTTCGTCTCGAGCGTTTCGCCGAGCGCGACAAGTGCGAGCACGTCGCCGGGTGACTCGTCATGCCACTTCTTCGCGATCCGCAGCGCCTTCTCGATCTTGCCGCCTCGGATCGCGTTCATCACCTCGGCGAGCTTGCCGGTCAACGGCGGTCCACCGGCCTTCTCTTCAGGCGGAATCGAGCTGTCGGGATCGAGGGCCGGTGCGTCCACACCCCCGAGCCCATCGGAATCGATCTCGGCGGCTGCCGCGGAGTCATCAACGACGGCGACCGATGACGCGTGAGCGGCGGAGTCGCGAGCCACGACAGGTGCAGCGGCTGCAGCGGCGCGAGCAGATGGAGCGGTGCTAGGAACAACGACAGGTGCAGTCGCCGGCGCGGGTGGCGCAGCGCCTCCGGATGAAGCGGAGTCGCGAACAACGCTAACGGCTGCGCTGGGTGCAGCAGAGCTGTGACCAGCGCGCGCAGCGGAGTCTGCATCGTGAACCGCAACCGCAGGTGCGTGGTGAACGGCAGCCGCAGGGGCCGCGGCCGGCGCGTCGTCGTGAGCGGCGGAGACCGAGGCGTCCGGGCCACGCGCCGCGAGAGGCGCGGAGGGATGAGCCGCAGGTATTGCGGAGTCGTGAACGGCGGGTGCGGGGTGATCGGCGCGAGCCAGGTCGTCGGTCAGCGACCGGCCACCGCTGTCGCTCGGATCGCTCCACGACGATCCCGCTGGACGGAACGTCAGCGGGTAGTGGACCAGCACGCGGCCACCGTTTTCCGCCTTCGGGAACTCGATCTGCTTGATGACCGCCGCGATACAGCTCGCAACGTCGGTGTCGAAGCCCGTGGCGGTCGATTCTTCGACGAACCCACCGGGCGCGATCATGAAGCTCACCGAGACCGAGCCGGCGAGCGTTGGCCTCGCGAGCAACTGCTTCTCGTAGCAGTACGAGATCTTGTTGATGTGTCGCTTGATGTAGCGGCGGATCATCGATTGATCGAGATCTCCGCTCGCCATCGGTTGGCCGACCGAGATGCTCGGTACGGCGACGGTGTGGCCGCGCATGCCACCGCGTCCTGCGCCCGCACCGTAGGCGGTGCCTCCGATGCTGCCGTGGCCGATCGTGCCGTACGAGCCCATGCCGATGCCGCCGAATCCGGTACCGCCGCCACCAACACCGTACCCGGCGCGAGCGAATCCGAAGCTGCCGTTCGCTTCGCCGATCTCGTTGCCGAGCAGGCCGCCGTAGACGTTGGCGTCGTCGAAGCCCGAGACGTCGCGGCCGAGTGCGTGCTCGATCATGGCCGGTCTCGACCGTGATTTGTCCTTGGAAGCAACGATCGTCGCGCGATGGAGTTGCTCGATGCCGCTCGGGCCGACGACCAAGATGTCGGTGAGCGATCGACGATCGATGTTGAAGCGCGCGTAATCCTCCTTGGTCTCGAGCACGAGCATCGAGGCCTGGCTCGAGATCACGCGCGCACGCACCGAGCGCTTTGCGATGTCGTCGCGCAGCTTCTTTGGCTCGACGTCCTTGGCTCGATCGAGAGCGTTCTCGAGCTCTTCGATCTCTGCGGTCGCGACCGCGCGCTCGATCAGCGCCGGCGTCGACGTGCCGAGCACGACGGTGCGCTTGGTGCCGCCGATCACGACATCGATCGCCTTCGTCGGCTCGGGCATCCGCGCGTAGACCATCAGCGAGCTGCCCGGCCGAGCCGCGGGAATCGTCTTTGGATAGACCCACAACGCGCCTGGAACTTCGATCGCGACATCGACCATCACGGGCTCCCCGAGGCCGGCGGCGACGGTCTGGATCCCGCGATCGAGATCGTAGACGTCGCCCGCGTGCGGCAGCCCGGCGCGCGCGATCGACGCCGCGAGCCGCTCGTCGCGAATCCCACCGGCGAGCACGACATCGAGCCTGTCGATCGGCAGCTTCTTGATCGCCCCGACGAGCGCCGGCGTCGCCGGTCCGGCTGTCACCACGCCGTCGGTCACGATCACCACGCGGCGATGCGGCTTCGACAGCTTCTCGATCACCTGCGCGATGTTCGAGGCACCGGCCGCGCCGCGCGCGAGCAGCGTCGTGTCCTCGGCCTGGCCGTAGTCCGCTGCGGCACCGTCGAAGATCGGCTGGCTATCTTGATCGAACGCGATGACCTGGAGCTCGAACGGATCACCGTAGCGCTTGCGCATCGCATCGATCAACGCGTGGATCGAGCTCACGTAGCTCGCGAACCCCAGACCTCGCGAGGCGCTCGTATCGACGAGCAAGGTCACCTGCTTCGGTGGATCGGATGGCGGCGCGGCATTCCCATCGACGAACGCGAGCGCGCCGGCGACGAGCGATCCCGACGTGACCGCGGCGGCTACGGGAGGAACCAATCCCATGAAGTCATGGTCAGGTAGCCAGTCACGCTCGTGGAGCACCTGCTCGTGGCGGGAGCCGTCGAGACGGGTGGCCGCGAGCGCGACATCGACACGCGCAACGTTGGGTAGCCCGCGGAGCGGCAGGGTGTACGCGCGTCCCGCGAGCTCTTGCGAGAACGACAGGATGATGTGCTTGTCCGCGTTCGCAGCAATCGGAAACACGCGCGCGCTGAATTGATTGCCGGCAGCTTTCTCGAGGAGCGCCGGATCTTGCTTGCGATGCAGCAGGTCGTCGTATGCGCGGCGAGCAAGCGACTTCTCGACGACCTCCGCCTCCTGCAACTGACCGTTGTTCTCGATCGCGAACCGCGACACGGCCGCGCCCGAAGGCAACGTGATCGCAAACGTCCCCTCGCGGATCCGCGCCTCTGGATTGTGGAAGTAGAGATGGAGCTCGGTGAACGCGAGCGGGCCCTGGACCACGGCCTTCGCGTCGACGCGCGTCAGCTGCAAGCCGCTGCCATCGGACGCCGTGAGTGTCCACGGGGCCGCGACATCGCGTGCGGGGTCGAGGTCCGTCGCGATCATCCGCATCGGGGTAATTCCAGGCGGCGCGACGACGGGCGCGATCTCGACACACGGATCCGAATCGCGTGAGTGACAGCCGACGACTGCGAGCACGACGAAAGCGAATCGGCCGGTGACGCGCATGTGATCTCCGACATCGCGAGGGACGCGGAAGTTCCACAGAATCGCCGACTACATCTGCAGACATCTGACGCGGCGGACTTCGCGCGCGCGTGATCGGCCTTCGTGCCGCGGGCTTACGGGATCTGGATCAGACCGACGTAGTTGCCATCGGGATCCGCGATCACCGCGACACTCGTGTCTTCGCCGACCGCGTGCGGTGGCTCGAGCGGCTCTGCGCTGTTCGCGATCGCGAACTCCCACGAAGCAGAGATGTCGTCGACCTTCCAGTAGCCGACCGCGCCGCCCGGACCGGGCTTGCGGTTGCGGGTGTCTGGATCGAGGCCGAGCTCTTGGCCGTCGATGTCGAACCCGACGTAGAAGGGCTGGTCGAAGTACGGCGTCTTCGCGAGGAGCGCCGAATAAAATGCCTTCGAGCGCGACAGATCGCCGACCGTATAGATGACGCTGCGCAGCTTTCGCAGCGCTGGGCCCGGCTTGGCCATGCGCGCAGATTTGTCAGCCTTGACCGCGACCGGCACCGAGCTCTCCGGCTTCACCGCGATCGGTGTGCCCTTCGCGGGCGTGCGCGGCTTCGCCTTCGGAGCGACCGCCTTCAGCTTCGGTTTGGTCTTCGCTTTCGCCATTATTTCGCCGCCGAGAAAGAGCCTTCGAGATCGGCCTGCAGGTCGGCGACATCTTCGATGCCGACCGACAGTCGAATAAATCCGTCGACGATGCCGAGCTTCGCGCGATTTTCCGGCGGGACGCTCGCGTGCGTCATGATCGCCGGGTGCTCGATCAGCGACTCGACGCCGCCGAGCGACTCCGCGAGCGTGAAGATCTTGCACGCGCTGAGAAACTTCCGCGCTTGATCCAGGTTGCCGCGGAGGACGAAGCTGATCATGCCGCCGAACCCGCGCGCCTGCTTCTTCTGGATCGCGTGCCCGGGATGCGACTCGAGGCCGGGATAGATCACCTTCTCGACCTGCGGGTGCTTCTCGAGCCAGGTCGCGATCGTGCGCGCATTGCTCTCGTGCCGCTCCATGCGGACGTGCAGCGTCTTCGTGCCGCGCAGCACGAGGAAGCTGTCCATCGGGGAGATCACGGCGCCGATCGCATTCTGCAAGAATGCCAGCCGATCGCGCAGCCCCTGATCCTTGACGATCAGTGTGCCGCCGATGACATCGGAATGGCCGTTGAGATACTTCGTCATCGAGTGCGCGACGATGTCGGCGCCGAGCTCGAGCGGCCGCTGCAGGAACGGCGTCATGAACGTGTTGTCGACCGCGAGCAGGATGCCCTTCGCCTTGCACACGGCCGCGATCGCGGCGATGTCGACGATCTTGAGCATCGGGTTCGTCGGCGTCTCGAGCCAGACGAGCTTCGTCGTTGGCTTGATCGCCGCTTCGACACCGGCGGCGCCGGCCACCGGATCGACATACGAGAAGTCGAAACCGAGCCGGCGATACACTTTGTCGAACAGGCGAAACGTTCCGCCGTAGAGGTCATCGCACGCGACGACGTGCGTGCCGGTATCGAACAGCGACAGCAGCGTCGACGTCGCGGCGAGACCGGACGCGAAGCACAACGCCTGGACGCCGCCCTCGAGCGAGCCGAGGTTCAGCTCGAGTGCGTAGCGCGTCAGGTTATGCGTGCGCGAGTACTCGAAGCCTTTGTGTACGCCGGGCGCCGATTGCGCATAGGTCGACGTGTAATAGATCGGCGTCATCACGGCGCCGGTGACCGGATCGGGCGACTGGCCGGCGTGAATCGCACGCGTACCGAACCCGTGTTTCTTGTCGTCCCCGCTCATTCGAAGCGAAACCCTTTCGGATCCTTCTCCATGATCCGCTCCATCGCCGCCTCTTCGAGCAGGTCGATCATGCGCTGACCGCCGTACTTCTTCATCAGCTTGTCATCGTACTCGTCGGCGATCAGCGCGACATCGCGCAACGTCGCCATCAGCTCTTCCGGATCGAGCGTCGTGCCGCCGAGGATCGTGTGCGTGAACAGCACCGTGTGCTCGCCTGGATCCCACGCGAACGCGCCGAACCGCAGGTGACCGTTGAGCTCGAGCAGCTGCTTCGCGAGCGGGCCATCGACGTCGACCCCCTTCACGAGCTGCGACGTGCAGCGCACCATCGCCTTGTTGTCGCCCCATGGGACGACCGCGATCATCACGTAGGCCGAACCTTGCTTGATGACGTACAACGTGTCGTCGATCTTGCGGTACGCGGGACTGGTCTCCAGCGTTTTCTCGATCAGCAGCGCGGTGGCAACCTCGGCGGGATTCATGGCTCGTTGTTAACACGGCTGCCAGGTCGTGTGCCGCGTGTCACCGATGTGATCCGCCGGCTGTTCCGACCCAGAGAGTCGACGAGTCGACACACGACCCGTGCCATAATCGAGCGGTGCGCTTGGCCACCCGCTACCTCGTCCTGTTCGCGTTCGCCTGCGGGCTGTCATCGCGCGCGCACGCCGAGACGATCAAAGCGATCATCGTCGAGGACAACAAGAAGACCACGACCGACACGGTCGAGCTGATCTCGCAGATCAGCGTCGGCGACGAGTGGACCTCGGACATGAGCACGCTCGTCAAGCAGCGGCTCGTGACGAGCGGTCTGTTCAGCGACGTCGAGGTGTTCTGGGATCCGGTCCCCGGTGGTGTGCGCGTCCACATGCTCGTCAAGGACAAGCACTCGTGGGTGATCGCGCCCGCGTTTTACAACCAACCGACGAACACGGGCGGCGGCGTCGGGTTCGGCGAGAACAACCTGTTCGGTCTCAACCAGAAGCTGCTCCTCTACGGACAGGTCGCGACCGGCGACTCGTTCTTCATCGGTGCATGGGTGATCCCGTCGCTGTTCGGATCTCGGTTCTATTCGCAGTTCGACACGTGGCTGCTGTCGGGCAAGAAGCACGAGTACGAGTCACCGACGAGCTACACGTCGAATCCGCACGAGGTCCGCGAGTCGCGGATGATCTACCTGAACGGCGGCTTCAAGCTCGGGGTCGAGCTGTTTCGAGGTGTCAAGATCGACGCGCGCATCCGCGGTGCACGCGTCAGCTACCAGGACGTCAAGCTGGCGCCCGATGCGACGATCGACCAGCTCGGTCCCGGCGTCGACCCGGCCAACATCCCGAAGCCGGGCAAAGAAGGCTGGGATGTCTCGAACGAGTTCACGTTGACGATCGATCGCCGCGCGAACTGGTACGGCGTGTCGAGCGGACACCTCTATCAGTTCGCGTACGAGCGCGGCGTGCCTTCGCTCGGTTCGGACTTTCACTACTGGGAAGCGAGCGCGGTCGCCTACAAGGCGGTCCAGATCCTCGAGCGTCACAACTTCGTGTTGCGCAGCGAGGTCCACTACGGCCACCACATGCCGTTTCAGCAGGAGTTCAAGACCGGCGGCACGTCGATGCGCGGCTGGCGCAATGATCAATTTCGCGGCGACTTCAAAGCCGCGGCGACCGCGGAGTATTCACTCCCTCTGTTCACGATCGAAGGCGTCTCGTTTCGTGGTCTCGGCTTCTGGGACTCGGCCTACACGACCTTCCTCAGCTCCGACAATCCCGAGCGCAGCTACCTCCCGAACGCCGAGGCGCGCGGGCTCGCACCCTTCAAGAACTCGGTCGGCGTCGGCACCCGCTTGTTCATCCGGCAAGTCGTGATCCCCCTTCTGGGCCTCGATTTTGGGTATGGTCTCGAGTCCGGTGACTTGCAGGTCTATCTCGCGATCGGCCTTACTGATTAGCGGCGCCACGGGCTCGCTCTCCGCCGACAAGTTGCTACACGCACGGATGCGAGGCACCAAGTAGCCATGCGGTTCTGTCCGTTCTGCAGCGCGGAGAACGCCGACGAGCTGGCGGTCTGCCAGGCGTGCGGTCGCCGGTTGCCGCCGCTGCCGCCTCGCCGCGCGCGCAATGCGCCGCCGACCGGCGTCCAGCTGCCTCCGCGGCCAGCCAGCTCGAGCGTGCAGCCGCTGCCGGCCGCCGCTCCGAATCACAACGCGTCGAGCATTCAGCCGCTGCCGGGACCCGCGCAACCACCGCGATCGACATTGCAGGGACCTCCGCCGACGCCCGGGGGTACGCCGGCGCCGCGCAAGACCGGCACGACGGCGCCGCCGCCGATTCCGGGGAGCCAGCCGAATCCGGTGCAGCCCGCTCCGAGCGTTGCGGCAGTCGCGACCGCGGCCGATAGTCGCGCGCAGTTGCTCGACGCGCTGACACCGGGGCCCGCCGCCGAGCGCAGCAGGCCACCGCAGAACGAATCGTCACCGCAAATCATCGCCGATCGACGCGGCCGACCTGATTCGATGCCGCCCCCGATGTCGACGTCCGCGTTGTCGCGGCCCAAGAGTCCATCTGCGCCTCCGAGCGCGGCGCCGCCGGTGTCGCCGACCGCGCAGACAGCTGCAGCTCCGGTGCGCGCGCTGCATCCGCCGCGGCCGATCACGCCCGGGCTCGGCCACGAGGACGACTTCAACACGAACCTCGATGCGCCGATCGTCGACATCAACTCCGCGCGCGTGCGCTCTCCAACGGGCCTCGAGCCTCCGCCGACGAGGATCCAGCGATCCGAGGCGCTCGTGGATCGGCCGTTCACGCCGCAAAAGCTCCTGCCGGTGCCAGAGATTCCCGAGCCGGGCATGATCACGGCTGCGAAGTACGCCTACTGGTTTGCGCGGGCACGCTGGCAGCGCCGCGGTGCGATGAAGCTGCTCGGCGTCGAGATCAAGCAAGACACCGATGCCCTCGATCAGGTGCTCGGTGCTCTCGGGCGCGCGGCGCGCGGCGCACGGGTCGAGGGGCGCGTGTTCTCTGCCGAGAACTCCGCGATCAACGACGCCGAAGAGCGGGTCGCACAGTTCCAGAAAGATCATGTCGAGGTCGAGGGGCGTAAGGCGGAAGAGAACTCGAAGTTCGTCGACGTCGAACGCGAACGCAACGAGAAGCTCGGCGAGGCCGAGCGCATGCTCGAAGAAGCGCAACGCGAGCTCGCGAACCTCGAGGCCCAGCGCCGCGCCCTGCGGGACAAGCGCAAGGAGCTCGAGCGGCGGATCAAGGCGTATCTCAAAGCGGCGGACGATCACGAGCGCCAAGCGGGCGCGACCGCGATGGGCGATCAGCGTCAAGAGCTGCGCCGCGCGGCCGAAGGGCATCGCAAGGAAGCCGCGACGCTCGAGCCCGAACGGCAAGATATCGATCGCAGGCTGTCCGCGCTCGATCGCCCGATCAACGAAGCGACCGCGCGCCTCGATGCCGCCAAGGCCGAGCTCGACTCGGCGAAGCGCAGCCTCAACGATGCGCGCGAGGGCCACACGCACCGGCTCGCGGAGCTCGACTCCGAGCAGAAGCGCAAGGCCCGCGAGATCGCGCTCGCCGAGTCCGAGATCGCGAAACGCCTCGTCACGCTCGGCACGCTCGTCAACTTGAACCGGATCGAAGATCCGCAGTTCGGCGAGCTCTACATGCGGATCGATCGCCTGCGCACCGCGATCACCGCGCGCACGACGGAGATCGAGAAGCTGACCGCCGAGCGCGAGGCCTACGATCGCGGTACGTTGGTACGCGGCGTGGCGACGATCGGCGGCGCGTTCGTGCTGCTGATCGCGCTGATCGTAATCCTCCGCGCCATCGTGTGAGCCTGCGCGTGTTAGGCTGAGGAGGTCGTGGCGAAAGTTCTCGTGTCGAATAACAGCGAGTTGCTGCGGCACTTCACGGCACCACCGTTCCTGAGGCTCGGCATCGAGGTCTATGTCGGCAAGGACCCCGAGGAAGTTCGCGCACTCTTCCATCGCGAAGAGCCTGCGATCGTCGTGCTCGACGCCGACGCGGCGGGTTTCGACGGAGCCCGCGCGATCAAGGCCAAGAGCCCGACGACCCGGGTGATCCTGATCGCCGGCAAGCGCCTGTCGGGCGATCAGATGCGCGATGTCGCGGCGAGCGGCTGCGACGAGCTCCTGATCGCGCCGATGACGGCGGACGAGCTGCACGACGTGATCTCGATCCAGCTCGGGGAGACGCGCCCCGGCGCCGAGGCGTTCAAGATCACGATCACGCTCGCCGGCAAGCCGGTCGATGCAACCGTTTCGAACCTGTCGGTCGATGGTGTTCGGATCGTGGTCACCGAGCCGGTCGCAGAAGGCCAGGCGATCGAGGTGACGGTCGCCCCCGAGGGCGAGCCACCGGTCGCGATCGCCGGCACGGCGGTGTGGGCGCAGCCGCGAGACGGCAAGACCGTCGTCGGCATCGCGTTCGAGAAGCTCGATCCGCGCGCGCACGCGATCCTCGCGAAGCTCACGCAGTGGCAGGTCGTCAAGGACGGCGAGCGCACGCGCGTCGTGCTTCGCGGCGACTTCACCGAAGCGACGCGGTTCGACGAGCTACTCCCCGCGATGGTCGGCCGCGTCGTGTTCGACACCGCGCAGGTCACGTACATGAACTCGCTCGGCGTCCGCGCCTGGTGCGAGTTCCTCCGCCACGCGCGGATCCAGGGCTACGAATTTCACGCGTGCTCGGTCCCGTTCATCCTCCAGGCGTCGATGGTCCGCGATGTCCTCGGCCGCGGCACCGTCACGTCGTTCTTCGCACCGTTCCACTGCATCGGCTGCGATCACCAGGAGGAGCGCTTGCTCCAATCCGCGGCGATCCTCGCCTCCAATCTCGAGCCCCCGATCTTCAAGTGCCCGAGCTGCGGCGGTGCCCTCGAGTTCGACGATCTTCCAGAGCGCTACTTCGCATTCCTCGAAGACGACGCGGACTGATCGCTCTCGGCCGTCGCAGTCGGGAGGCGAGCGGTGGCCCGAAACTGCGCCCCGAGTCGCGGCATGGGTTAATCTAGCCAGGTCATGCGCAAGCTCTTTTTGCGGTCGTTCGCGATCGCATTCATAGCGTTTGTGCTGCTGTTCGGAGGCGAGTTCCTCCTCGAATGGCGTCGCGCCGGCTATCCGGGCATGAGCTCGATGAGCTGGTCCGAGGCGGGCAACACGGCAAAGCTCGTCGACATCCTGTCGCCGATGGCGCGCGCGTACAACAACGTGCTCGCGATGCTGATCGCGACCATCGGTCTTGCGATCCCGCTCACGGCGAACATGCACACGCCGAAGCTGATCGAGATGTTCTTGAAGGACCGTGTGAACCGGTGGGTCCTGTCGTTCATCGCGGTCGGCGCGGCGCACGTGCTGTGGGTCGACTACATCATCGGTCCGAAGTTCGCGCCGACCTGGGCGATCACGCTCGCCGTGTTCATGGCGATCGTCGGCTGGGCGATCTTGCTGCCGTACTTCTTCTACGTCGTGCGATTCGTCGATCCGTCGCGCCTCGTGATCAGGCTACGCGACGATACGATCCGCGCGCTCGCGCAGGTCTCGGACCGCGACTACGAGCCCACCGCCGCGCAGACCGAGGTCTCGACGCGCGTCAATCAGCTCGGCACGATCATCATCAAGTCTCTCGATCGCAACGATCGCGACGTCGCCGCGGAAGGCACCTGGGCGATCAAGGTCATGCTCGACCACTACGACAAGCACAAGGCGCGGATGCCGAAGGAGTGGTTCAAGGTCGATCGCGCCGACTTCGTCGGGCTGTCGGACGAAGCGCTCGAGATGCTGTCCGAGACGCGCACGTGGTTCGAGATGAAGTGCCTGCAGCAGATCGAGCACGGCTTCTTGCGCGCGCTCCACGGCGCGAACGACACGGTCTCGACGTTCTCGGATGCGACGCGCGTGATCGCCTGTCGCGCCCACGATCACCATGACGAACAGGCGCTGCGCCTGTGCATCCGCTTCTTCAACAACTACCTGCGCGAAGCGATCAAGGCGCGCAACCTGCGAGCCGTGTACGACGTGTTCCACCAGTATCGCCGGCTCGGTCGCGACATCGTCGATCGCCCCGAGCTCCTGCGCGAGATCGGCAACCACTTCGCGTACTACGCGTACATGGCGCGCACCTACGGGATGTTGTTCGCGCCGCAGCTCGCGCTGTTCGATCTCGGCTATGTCACGCGCCGCGCGTACGAGCGAGCCTCGCCGGCGGCGGGCGACTTGCTCAAGGTCGTGCTGACCTTGCCGCATCGCACGGGCAACGACCTCCACACGATGGCGGTCAAGGCGAAGCTGATCCTCGGTGGCTTCTTCGTCGAGAACAAGCGCGAAGCGGAAGCCGAGATCGTCCGCAAGAACCTGCGCGACGTCGACGCGAACAACATCGAGCGCGCCGAGGCCGAGCTGCTCGCCGCCGATCGCTCGTTCTTCGAGGTCACCGACCGCCAGCTCAACCTCGAGTACGTCCCGCCCGAGCGCCGCGAGCCGCTGCGCCAGTTCTGCGACTCGCTGACGCCGAGCGGCTAGCCAGGGGCAACGTGCGTTGTCGTGGCGGACCGGCAGCACGTGCCAGCAACTCGCGGAGTCTCGTCTCGACCATCGATCGTCGTCGGGCGGAGCCGACTCGATCGATCCACACACGCAGCTTGCGGGGATCGAAGGTCGCAGAGAGCTCGAGCTCCGGCAGGTGAGCGAACAGTCGAGACCGGCCTCCAGACAGGTACGCAACATCGAACAGGGCCTTCTCTGGAGTCGCGAGCTTCGTCCCGTCCGTACGGCTGTCGAAGCCCTCGAAGAGCTCGGCTGCGATGTGATGAATTGAAAAGACCCCATCGCTCGTGCGGATCCGTTGCGTACGCGCCAGTGAGGCTGAGTAGATCACGCTCGGGATTTGCTCGATCATTCCGTGCAGGTACAAGGCCGTCAGTAGCGAGACGTAGCTCGGAAAAGGCGTGGTGAGCGTTTCGACGAGCGCGTAACGGTTGGACACTTGGCTATCGAGCCACCACAGGCCAGGGCGCAATCGTCTCACCAGGCCTGCTCGCGCAAGCCGAGTGAGTAACATCGTGGTCGCGGGCGTCCTCATTC
>JAQBQF010000324.1 GCA_028287115.1 Myxococcales bacterium | reverse complement strand
CGCGATCCGAGGGCAGGTTGCCGTTCTCGACGAACTTCGAGTACTTCTCGGGATTGCTTCCGTAGAGCCGGCACATGATGTTGTAGAAGCGCTGGCCGTCGAACGCGTGCTCGTCCCAGAACGGCGTCTCGTGGCCGGCCTTGGTCGCCTGGAGCTGAAACCAATACGCGCCTGACATCGCCATGCCGACGCCTTCGTCACCCATCGCGATCAGCGTGATCGTCGCGAGCTGATCGACCGAGTCTTCCTCGCGACCGACCGCGGGCAGATCGAGCATGTGGATCAGGCCGTGTCCCGCCTCGTGATAGAAGCTGAACATCGTGGCGCCGATCACCGACGTGCCGAGCTCGGACTGCGATTTCGCCGTCGGCTTGAACACGTCGAGGAAATAGTCGAGTAGCTCGTAGCACACGATGATCCGGTGCGTGTTCGGATCGTAGAACGCGTTGATCGTGTTGCAGTCGACGAGCTCGATCGCGACCGTCGACGGCATTCGCACCGTCTTGTTGAGGCTCTCGGCGACAGCCTCGAACACGTGATCGCCTTGGAGTGCCGTGCGGAACTGCTCGTGCACGGCGTTCGACGACGGGTTGTACGTCACCGTGAACCCGCTCTCCGCGACATGCGCGAAGCCTTTGATCGCGAGCTTGGATTCCTCCGGCTTCGCGATCGACGACAGCTCGACCTTCGTCGCGAGCGACGATGCGGGCGCCGGATCCTTCGACGTATCGATCAGCGCGAGCTGGGTCCCGGTGCTCGCGCCGAGCGTCGTGCCGGCACCACTGGGCGCATCGCCGCCCCACGGATCGATCTTCGCCGTGGCCGCGGCTGGCGCCGGCTTGGCCTTCTGATCGTCCTTCTTATTGCAGGCGATTAGCGACGACGCGACGACACACGCTACCCACGCCCTTCGGATCATTCCGCAGCATAACTCAGTATTCGTCGTGTGCGACGATCCGAAGCGGACCCGCATTCGCTTCGCCGAGTGCACGCTTCGCGGTCTCTGCTGTGGTCACCGCGACGGTCACCGCGTCCTCGGGGCGCAAGTGACGCGCACACGCCGCGCGGACGTCCGCGGCCGTGAGTTGAGCGAGTGCGACCGGAAGCTGCGCGGTGTAATCGAGCGGCAGATCGAACACGGCGTCGCGCACGGCGAGTTGCATGCGCTGGCGCGCGGTCGCGACATGAAACGGCATCGCCCCGACCAGATAGCTGCGGGCGAAGTCGACCTCGTCGTCGGTCGGACCCTTCGCGGCGTAGTCCGCGAGCAACTCGAGCGTCAGCCCGACCGCCGAACCGGCGACCTCGATCGCAGCGGCGGTCCAGATCTCGAACCAGTGCGGCAACCGCGACCGGCGAAGTGCGCAACCGGCGCCGTAGCTCCAGCCGCGCTTGACGCGAATCTCTTGCATGAGACGCGAGCTGAACATGCCGCCGAACACCGCCTCGGCGATCGCGAGCGCGGCGGTATCGGGATGGCCATAGCGCACGGTGAGGTGCCCGATCCGGATCTGCGCCTGCGTGCGATCCGGCTTATCGACGAGGATCACGCGCCGGCCCGGGGTCGGTTGCGTGTCGATGTCTGCGGGCGCCGGGATCCGAGGCTTTGCCGGCAATCGCTCGACCAGCCGCTGGACGAGCCGCTCGGCGGTCTTCTCGTCGACATCGCCGGCGAGCCCGATCACGAGGTTGCCGGCAACGACTTCGCGGCGCCACACGTCGAGTGCGCCTTGCCGTTCGATCTTCGCGAGTGACGCGTTCGTGCCGAGCGACGTGCGCCCGTACGGATGGCCCGGGCAACACAACCAGTCGAACCACCGCGTCGCGAGCGCGCTGTCGTCATCGCGAATCTCGTCGAGGACCTGCGGCGTTTCGCGTAGCAGGCGCGCGTGCTCGTCTTCGTCGAACTTGGGCTCGGCGAGGATATCCGCGGCGAGATCGATCATCGCATCGAGATGCCGCGACAGCGACAGACCCGACAGCGAGACCGAGTCGCGACTGACCGAGACGTCGAGTGCCGCGCCGAGCGTGTCGAGCGTGTCGTCGAGCTGGGCGCGGTCGCGCTTGCCGGCGCCGCGGCGCGCGAGCATCGAGGCGTGACGATGCAGGCCCTCGACACCGAGCGGATCTCCCGCAGCACCGCCGCGGATCGACACATCGAACCACACGAGCGGCGTATCCAGCGAGGGCTCGACGATGACGAGGGGCTTATTCGTCATCGGTGTCTTCTTCGCCGTCTGCTTCGGGCTCTGCGATCACGATCGTGCGGCGGTTCGATGTCAGGTACGTACGCACGACGCGCGCGACGTCTTCGGTCGTCACCTGCGCGAGACGTTCGGCGAGCACCGAGAGCTTGCGAAAATCGCCGAGCGCGGTCTCGTAGTGGCCGAGTGCCTCGGCCTTGCCGTCGACATCGACGAGCGATGTCCAGAAGTCCGTCTCCGCGATCGCCTTGGCCTTCTCGACCTCGCTCGCGGTCGGCGGCTGCTCGATCAGGCCCGCGATCTCGCGATCGATCGTCTGCAAGATCTCGTCGGCGTTGTGGCCGCGCGCGGTTGTCACGGCGAGTCGCAGCAGCGACGGATCTCGGAACGGCGTCAGTTGCGCGTCGACGCTCGACGCGGCTTCGCGATCGATCACGAGCCGGCGGTAGAGCCGCGCCGAGGGGCAGCCCGCGAGCATCGTCGCGACGATCTCGAGCGGCGCCCAGTCCGCGTCGTCCTGCCCCGGCGCCTTGTAGCCGACGAGCAAGCGGTCGGTCGCGATCGGCTTCGGCGCACGCACGATCCGCTCGCGCGTCTGCTCGGGCTCGATGATCCGCTCCTGCTCCGGAAGCTGCGCGGACGGAATGTGCCCGTAGTGCTTCTCGATCAGCTCGCGCAGCTCGGCATCGTCGAAGTCGCCGACACACACGATCGTCGCGTTGTTCGGCGCATACCACGTCCGATAGAACGACCGCATGTCGGGCAACGCGAGCGCGCGGATATCTTCCATCCAGCCGATCGTCGGCCAGCGATAGGGATGCAGCGTGAAGGCGTGCGCCATCAGCTGCTCGTCGAGCCACCCATCGACATCGTCTTCGACGCGCTCGCGGCGCTCGTTCGTGACGACATCGCGCTCCGCTTCGACCGGCGTTGGCTCGAGCACGAGGTGTTGCATGCGCTCGGCCTCGAGCTGGATGCCGAGCGGGAGATCGCGCGCCGGCAACGACAACCGGTAGTACGTCCAGTCGACCCAGGTCGCCGCGTTCGATTCACCGCCGGTGCGCTCGACGAGGCGATCGAACTCGCCCGGTGGCAAGCGCTCGGTCTGTCCAAACATCAGATGCTCGAACAAGTGCGCCATCCCCGTCGCCCCCGGACGCTCGTGGCGCGACCCGACGCGATACCAAGTCTGGAGCGCGACGATCGGCGCTCGGCGATCGATCGCCGAGATCAGGCCGAGCCCGTTGGCGAGCCGGTACCTACGTGCGGTGACACCGCGACCGGCACTGGCTTCGGCCTCCAGCTCCCACGACATCGTCATCGATCTTGGATACCACGATCTTCTCGCCCACGGTCGTCATCACGCGAAGCTCGGTTCGAGCGTCATTCCCGCCGCTGCAGCAATTTCGCGCAAGGCAGGAGCGGGCCGAAACAGCTCACTCGGCGCGCGCATCCCGACCGGGCCCGCGCTACGAGCCGCGAGCTGCCGCGCAACCCACGCGGCGATCACGGCGCTCGTCAGATATTGATCGCCGCCACCGACGACGATCTGCGCGCCCGAGAAGCCGCGCCGCACCTGCGCGACCACCGCGAACCGCGTGCGCTCGTATTCGTAATCCTTGGGCGTGTACGGCACGAGGAGCTCGGTCGCGCGTTTCGGAACAAGCGGCATCGCGCGCGCGAGGAGGCGTAGCGCCGTCGAGGCGGCTCTGTGCCGCGTCGTCGACACGAACGTCTGTGCCGCGCGCGTCGCGATATGTCGCGGGACGGTGATCACGTCGCCGCCGGGAAACGACGCGACATCGCGCTCGCCGCCCATCGCGACGCCCGCGTTGATCCGGCGGCGCTCGGACGCGGGCGCCACCGGCTCCCAGCGATCGCGGCGCCACGCGAGCCCGCGCTCGTGGAGGTTCGCGAACACCGCGCGCTGTCCGGCAGGCGACAGCACGAGGTCGTCGTAGATGTAGCTGATCGAGACGTCGTCGAACGGCCGATCGGCACCGAGCGGCGCCGCGGGCTCGGTACGAAGCACGTCGCCTTCGATCTCGCTCGCCGGCGTGCCGCACACGTGCTGCGCTGCCCATGCGGCGGCCCAGTCGCCGATCGCGCAGTTGAGCGCAGCCCCCGGCATCGCGACGAGCCCGGCGCGCCGCGTGCTCGATTCGTGGCGCTCGAGCATGGCGTGCATGAACCGTTGATCGCCGCCGAGATCGAGATAGTGCGCGCCGGCGGCGAGCGCCGCGACGAGCACCGGCTCGCCGATCTCGTCGAGCGGCCCGGCGCAGTTGACGATCACGCGCGCGCCCGCGAACGCGCGTACGAGCGCGGACTCCGCGACCGTCGCGATGCGCTGCTCCGCCGCCGGGAGCTCCGCGGCCAGCGCTGCGATGCGCTCTTTGCTGCGTCCCGCGATCGCGAACGCCGCGCCCGCGGCGTCGAGCTCGTGACACACGCGCCGTCCAACGAGCCCCGTCGCGCCGTAGACTACGATCTCGGCGGTCATCGGGCCCCGCTCGCCAGCGTCCGCTGGCTCGCTGCATCTCGGGGCCCTTTGCTACGGGAGCACAAACCGGACTCCGAGGCGAAACGCGTGCTCCATCCGGCTGTAGTCGCCATCCGCCGTCGGGATCGCGTATCCGAGCCGCGTCGCTTCGCAGCCCGCGGTCGAATAGTCGTAACCGCTCTTGATGCAATCGATCCGATCGCGCGGATCGAAGGCACTGTCGCGAACGCTCACCGACGGGAAATACTGAAACCCGTACGATAGCTGCGCGATCACGTTCGGCGCACCCGGTAGTCGCAGCTGTACGCCGAGATCGGCCGTCAGCGAGGTCGGTGCGATCGCCATCGCCGAGGTCCGGTCGTCGCGGACCGACGAGGTCTCGATCCCGAGCCGACCACCAAACCGCCAGGTCTCGCCTGCGTCGGCCTGTTCGACACCCGCCCACAGCGCGAATGGATCGTGAAACCCGCGCGGCCGCTCGGTCCATTCCGGAATGCCCGCTGCGGTGAACGTCGAGCCGTACCCGCGCACGTCATAGGCGGCGAGCCGGGACAGATCTTCCCAGCGAAACCCGACGTGGAGATCGAGCTGCGGCGCGACGCGCGCGCGAAACTCGCTGTCGACGCTCGCCGGGTGCGAGATGTTGACCGTCGCGCCTCCGTGCAGCACGCCGCCGCCGTCGCGTGGCGCGCGCGTGACATCCATCGTGCCGTCGAGCTCGTTCTGGACGTCGAGGTTCGGAGCGGTGTGGTAGGCGAGACCGATCCACATCTCGTGGCCGAGCTGGACCACGAGGCCGATGTTGATCGTGATCGCCGACAGCCAGGCGGAGTGGACGTTGATGTCGTAGCGTTCGGTCGCCGCCGGGTTCTCGACGCCGCACGGGGCGCCGCCACAATCACTATCGACGCCGCGCGCTCCATGTCCGGCTTCGAGCGCCGTATCGCGCGCGTAGCGTAGCTTCAGGTACGTCGGTTGGCCCGCGAAGCTGACGCCGAGCAGCACCTCGTTCGTGATGCGGACCTCCGTCGCCGCGACGATCCCGTACGTCCTCTGGCTGCCGCCGAGACTGTGATAGCGCAGCGCTTCCCCCGACGGAAATACTTCACCCGGCCCCACCCGGAGCGCGCCCGCGACCGTGACGCGATCTTTGAAGTGCACGATGCCCGCGAGCATGCCGCCCGGGCTGAGCGTCACGTCGTGCACCGAAGGACCGGCGGACAGGGCACCGCTATCGATGTCGAGCAGCTGCCGATCGACCACGACCCGATCGACGACAGCGGTGCCGCCGAGGTAGATCTCGTCGACCTCGGTTAGCCCGAGCGCCGCCGGGTTGAGCTCGATCGAGGTCGCACTCGGCAGGGTGGCGCCGGTGAACACCGCACGGCCGGTGGTGGGATCGCTATGGGGCGATGCGAGCGCTGCGGGAATACCCCACGCGCACGCCACCGAAATGCAGATCGCCCGAGACATCGCGCGAAAGGTATCACCACGATAAGCTGCCGCCATGTTCGCGCGCCTACTGCCGATCGCTATTGCCGCGTCGCTCACGTTCTCCATGGGCTGCGGCGATAAGCCGACTCACCCAAACATCGACAAGTGGATGAACACGGAGAAGGGGCCGGGCAAGCTGAAGAAGGCCCTGCTCGACGACTCGATCGACGCGGATCTGTCGGCACATGCCGCCGCCAACATGATCAAGAAGGGCAGGGATCCTGAAGTTCGCGAGGCCTTCGATCAGATGATCACGGGCCGTCGGACCGAAGTGATCGCCAAGCTCGCACCGCGGCTTTGGGAGATCGCGCGCATCGAGGGCGAGCTATCGTTGCCGGCACCGCCGAACGTCGCCGCGAAGGACGGGCTGTTTCAGATCCGCAAGTACGCCGACGACGCGACGAAGGCGCAGATCGACAAGTATCTGATCGACTGGTACTGCGTGACTTCCTACGAGGGGCGCGCTCACTCGGGATCGGCGCAAGGCGCGACCGTGATCCGCACGCTCGGTCCGGCCGCGGGCAAGAAGCTCATCGAGGTCGTCAACGCGGTGATCGCAGCGCCCGGCCAGACCAAGACGAAGAATCGGATCGGCGACGAGCTGCTCCTCGGCATGGCCGCCTCCGGGAACCCCGACGCGGTGAAGTACATCCTCGACATCGCCAAGATGGATCGCGGCGATCCGACGCTGGCGCCGCGCGCGATGTCGGCGCTGTTTCGCGGCTACGTCAACTCCGAAGGCTTGTTCGAGCCCGCAGATCCCGCGGCGCTGGCGCCGCACCTCGCGCAGATCGTCGCGCTCGTCAAGGACGAGAGCTTGCCCGGCGAGGTCGCCGACGACGGCGTGAAGCTGATCCGTGCGGTCGGTGCCCCCGCGTGTGTGGCGCCGCTCGTCGGGATGATCCCGACGCCGCATTCGAACCTTCGGTTCAAGTATGTCGCGGCCCAGCAGGCGCTCGCTTGCGGTGGGACGACTGCGATCGCGGAGGTCGTGCGGGCGCTTCCGGACGTTCCGTATCGACAAGACGAGCTTTCAGGCGCGATCGCCCAGACCGTCGGCGGGATGAGCCCACGACCGGCCGTCCTCGCGGCGGTACGCCCACTTCTCGACGACCGAAAGCCGATCGTTCGGTGGGTCGCGATCGAGACCCTCGCGGTGATGAAGTCCGTCGAGGATGCGCCCAAAATCGCGGCGCTTTCGAGCTCCGGTGATCGCCTGGCGGGCTACTGGGGTCCGGGCAGCGACAAACCCGATCCGACCCTCGGACAGCGCGCGAAGGAGCTCTCCGCCCAGCTAGGAAAGGGCTCCAAATAACTCAGGTTCCTCGCGCCCAGAGGGGCGATGTAGTAATGTAATTGACGCCAAGGAGAGGAAGGGGCGAAGCGCCGTCTCAGGAGTAATTCACGAATGGATCAGAGCAAGAAGACGATGCGCCACTTCTACTGCCGAGACGTCCTCTGGGAGACGTTCGAGCAGATGGCGAACGACTTCGATTGCTCGATCGATTATCTCGTGAACGAGGCGATGCGCTATTACGCCCGCTCGAAGAACTACCAGTCTCCAGGTGGTCCTCCGGGTGGCGGGCCTCAGCCGACCGGCGGCCAGCCGCTCGGCAACAACAACAATAACAACAGCGGCGCGAATTCGTTTCCCGGTGGCAATACCGGCAAGCCGCCGCCGCGCAACGCGCCGCAGACGCAGCAACCGCCGCCGTCTTCGAATCCGGGCAATCGGCCCAATAATTCGGATGCAGGCCGCGCGCGTCCGGCACCACCCACGCCGGGATACGCAGCACCTCGCGCCGGTGCAGCACCGGGCGGCATGGGCGGCGCCGGTGGTGGCCCGATGTCGCAACCGCGTCCCGAGGCTGCTGCGCCTGCCGCACCGCCTCCACCGATGGGCTCGGCCGGGCCGACGCTGTTCCTCGTCTACAACGGTCAGCGTTATCCGGTGACCAAAGACCAGTTCATCATCGGCCGCGGCAGCAAGACCTCCGATCTGCCGATCAAAGACGGCAACATCTCGCGCAAGCACGCCGCGGTGATTCGCCGCAACGGAACGTTCTATATCAAGGACCTCGGGTCGACGAACGGCATCGACTACAAGGGCATGCGCATCGACAACAAGCGCATCGATGAAGGCGACGTGTTTCATCTCTGCGACTACGAGCTGCGGTTCACGTACCGCGTCGACTGACCGCCAAGACATCGTGCTCGCAGCGAGGCCTGTGCGCGTCGGTCTGCGCTCGCGCGGCGGCGTCGTGCGAGCATCGCGGCCGCAGGCGGCAGAGAGGCGGAACCGCAAAGGCGCAAAGACGCAAAGGCGCCTTCGGCGCTCCGAGACCGTACCCGTCAGGTCTTGGCTACGTCGCCAAGCACGCCGAGGTCAGAGGAGAAATCGTGGCTGCGGGTTCTCGTTCCGGCTCTTCGCCTTTGCGGTCCTGATCTGATTCCGGGGCATTAGATCACCGCGGGCCCGACGACAGACGCGGGTGCTAAGTTCCGCGCGTGGACGTCGAGCTCAAGCGTTGCGTCGAGGCGCTGCGGCGTCCGCTCGAGCTCGCGGCCGCCGATAATTTTCGTGGCGTCGCCAAGGTCGCGGGTCTCGGGCACGCGCTGCGCGCGGCTTGCGACAAGGTGATCGCGAAGCTTCCGAGCGACGCGCTCGCACAATGGCGATCGACGCTCGCGAAGTGGGAACAGCTCGGTGAGGATCAGCAGGCGGTCGAGGTCGCGCGGGGCATGCGGCTGATCGCGCGGTTTCCGACGGGACCGGTGAGTGTTTCTGCGAAGACGCGCGAAGCACACACCGCCGCGCCGCCACGAATTGCCGCAGTCTCGCCGTCTCCAATTCCGAATCCGTCGCCGAATCCGAATCCGAGGCCGACACCGGATCCGTCTCCGTCTCCGATCGCGAGTCCGCGTCCGAATCCGTCGCCGAATCCGAAACCGTCACCGGGGCCGTCTCCGTCTCCGATCGCAAGTCGGCGTCCGAATCCGTCGCCGAATCCGAGACCGACACCGGGTCCGTCTCCGTCTCCGTCTCCGATTCCGAGTCCGAATCCGAAACCGTCACAGAATCCGAGCCCGAGCCCGATTTCGGCACCACCGAAGCCGAGCGCGAAGTCAGCGGCTGCGGCGAAACCCCGGACGTCGGCGCAATCACCAGCGCCCCCGCCGCCCATCATCGATCCGCTCGCGGAGCCGACGCACACGCTACCGGGGATCGGGCCGGCGTTCGCCGAGCGGCTCGCGCAAAAAGGCCTCGAGACCGTCGAAGATCTGCTGTGGTGTCTGCCGCGCAGATACGACGACGTGCGGGATGCCAGGTCGCTCGCCGACGTTGTCGTGATGGAGGAAGGCCAGCGCGCGACGTTTGTCGCGAAGGTCAGCTCGGCGCGCATGGTATTCGTGCGAGGCCGGCGGTGGGCGGAGGTCCGGTTCGTCGGTGTCGAGCAGCCGGGTGTGAGCGCGATGGGATCGAGCTGCGTCGTGCGCTGGTTCAACGTGTGGGCCGGCATCGACAAGCGTATGCCGGAGGGCGCGCTCGTGACGCTGTCCGGCGTCGTGCGCAAACGAAGTGGGCGCCTCGAGCTCGCGAATCCCGACATCCTCGGCATCGAGATCGAGGGCGCCGGCGCAAAGCAGATGCCGTCGATCATCGCGAGGTATCCCGATGTCGCAGGCGTACCGGCGTCGAAGCTGCGCACGGCGTGTCAGACAGCATGCGCGCGCGTAGGCGCGACCGCGGATGATGGCGTGCCGGCGAGCGTCGAGAGAGCGGCGCAATTGCCGTCGCTCGGCGAGACGCTCGCGCAGCTCCACAGCCCGCCGCCGGGAATCGCGGCCGAGGATCTAGCGGCGATGAATCGCGGCGATAGTCGGTGGCAGCGGCGCCTCGCGTTCGGGGAGCTGTTCGCGCTCGGTGTCGCCGTCGCGCTGCGCAAGCGCGAGCGTCGCGGAGATGCCGCGGTCGCGTGTCCGCGCGTCCCAGGGCTCGAGACCGTCGTCGATGCGGCGCTGCCGTTCGCGCTCACCGCCGCGCAACGCCGGTCGATACGCGAGCTCGGCAATGACCTCGCGAAGAGCTCGCCGATGAACCGGCTGCTCCAGGGCGACGTCGGCTCGGGCAAGACGTGCGTCGCATTTGCGGCGGCGCTGCAGGTCGCGAAGGCGAGTAGGCAAGTCGCCGTGATGGCGCCGACCGAGCTGCTCGCCGAGCAGCACGCGGAGACTTGGAAGCGATGGGCGAAGACCTGCGAGCTGCGGGTCGAGCTCCTCACGGCTTCGACCCCGCGGGCGGTGCGGCAGTCGCTGCTCGCGCTGCTCGCTGCCGGTAAGATCGATGTCCTGATCGGCACGCATTCGCTGATCGCGGAGAGCGTCGGGTTCTTCGCTCTCGGCCTGGTTGTCATCGACGAGCAGCATCGGTTCGGTGTCGCGCAACGCGCGAAGCTGCGCGACAAAGGCGACGGGCAAGGCGCGCCCCACTTGCTCGTGATGACGGCGACTCCGATCCCGCGCACGCTCGCGCTCACCGCGTTCGGCGATCTCGATGTCAGCGTGCTCGACGAGCTCCCGCCCGGGCGCCAGCCTGCAAACACGAAGATCCTGACCGGGGCGCGCGGACAGAGCGCCGCGTACAAGCTGCTCGCCGAACGAGTCGCCGCCGGCGAGCGCGCGTATGTCGTGTGTCCGAAGGTCGAAGCGGACTCCGACGAGCAGAGCGATCGCAAGGACGCGACGACGGTCGCGACCGAGCTCGCCGCGGCACTTCCGCGGTTGCGCGTCGGGCTCGTGCACGGCCGGCTCGACGGCGAGGCTCGCGATCGCGTGATGCGCGCGTTCAAGGCCGGCGAGCTCGACGTGCTCGTCGCGACCACGGTGATCGAAGTCGGCGTCGACGTGCCGGCCGCGACCCTGATGATCGTCCACGACGCCGAACGTTTCGGCCTCGCGCAGCTTCATCAGTTGCGCGGGCGCGTCGGTCGCGGCGGCGGCGCGGCGCACTGCCTGCTCATCACGAAGAGCGGCAACAGTCCGGACGGCGAACGCAGGCTCGACGCGATGGTCGCGACGAACGACGGCTTCGTGATCGCCGAACAGGATCTTGCACTGCGCGGGCCGGGCGAGCTGATCGGCCCGCGTCAGGCGGGCGTGCCGCGGCTGCGGTTTGGCGATCTCGCACAGCACACTGCGTTGCTGATCGAAGCACGCGGTCACGCAGAGCGAATCCTCGACGAGGACCCGGCGATGGTCCGACCGGAGCACGCGGGCTTGCGACTGTCCGTTGCGCGAAGATTTGCACAATCTGTGTACGGTTCCGAGAGTGGATGAGCGAGGCTCTCGACGACGACCGTTCACTTTGTAGTTGATCAGGATCGCGCGGTTAGTACGATGCCGCCGATGATGAGGATCCACACCGGAGTCTTGTGTGCGTTGGCGCTCGCGCTCGGCGCGTGCAGTTTTGGCGGCGAATCGCAGAAGCACGCGGACCCCGGCATCGATGCCGCGGTTGCGGTCTGCGGGGACGGCACGTGCGCAGCGTCCGAGGTGAACAGCTGCCCGTCGGACTGCGGTCAAGGCGGCGGCGGCAATGCGGTGTGCGGCAACGGTCAGTGCGAGACGACCAAAGGTGAGACCGCCGGATCGTGCCCGTCCGACTGCGGCGGCCAGGGCAGTGGTAGCGGCAGTGGCAGTGGTAGCGGCAGTGGAAGCGGCACGTGTCCCGCGGATCCGACCGCTTGTTTCATCTGCTTGATCGACATGACTCAGTGTCCCGCCGGACTTGATGCAACCAGCTGTCTCGCCTGCATCAGCATGGGCAGCGGCAGCGGTAGTGGCAGCGGCAGCATCGCCGGTTGCGTCGGCGGCTTCCCGAACGGGACGTGCGATCCGACCGAGACGAACGCGAACTGCTTCCTCGACTGCCCGTAATTATTTCGTCTCGCTCGCGATCCACGCGAGATACGGCGCGTGACCATCGGCGACGGGCAGCGCGATCACCTCGGGGAGCTCGTACGGATGCAAGGCAACGAGGCGGCTCTTCAGCGCCTCGAGCCGCTCGGTGGTCGTCTTGATCACCGCGAGCGTCTCGCTATCGTCTTGGAGCTCGCCTTTCCAGCGGTAGATCGAGCGCACCGGGCCTACAAGATTGGCGCAAGCCGCGAGCTGCTCGGTGACGAGCGTTCGCGCGACCTCCGCCGCCTTGTCTGCGCTTGGAAACGTCGAAATCACGACGACGACCGGCATGCGGCGGGTCTATCACACCGACCTCTGATATAGAGAGGTCGCTGTGTTGATCGTCCAAAAGTACGGTGGCACCTCGGTAGGCTCGATCGAGCGCATGAAGAACGTCGCGGCTCGATGCCTCGCGACGCAGCGCCAGGGCCATCACGTCGCGGTCGTCGTGTCGGCGATGTCGGGCGAGACCAATCGCTTACTCGGGCTCGTCAATCAACTCCAGGAAGATCACAACGACCGGGAGGTCGACGTGATCGTCTCGACCGGCGAGCAGGTCTCGGTCGGTCTGGTCGCGCTCGCGATCCGTGCGGCCGGTGGCAAGGCGCGCTCGTTCCTCGGTCACCAGTGCAAGATCATCACGGACAGCTCGTTCTCGCGCGCGCGGATCGTCTCGATCGACGGCCAGCCGCTGCGCGATGCGATGGCAGCGGGCGAAATCGCGGTGATCGCGGGCTTTCAGGGTGTCGACGAGAAGGGCAGCATCACGACGCTCGGCCGCGGCGGCTCGGATACCACCGGCGTCGCGATCGCCGCGGCACTCAAGGCCGACGTGTGCGAGATCTACACCGACGTCGATGGCGTCTACACGACGGATCCGAACATCGTGCCGAACGCGCGCAAGATCGATCGGATCAGCTACGAGGAGATGCTCGAGCTCGCGTCCCTCGGCGCAAAAGTCTTGCAGTTGCGATCGGTCGAGCTCGGGATGAAGTACGGCGTCCCGATCCACGTCCGGACGAGCTTTTCAGATGCACCGGGAACATGGGTCGTCCCGGAGGAGCCTTCCATGGAAAAAGTCGTTGTCTCTGGTGTCACGGCTTCCCGCGACGAAGCGAAGATCACGCTCGAAGATCTGCCGGATATCCCGGGGATCGCCGCACGGATGTTCGCGCCGCTCGCCGACGCCAACATCTCGGTCGATATGATCGTGCAGAACCAAGCGCACGGGGGGACGACCGACCTGACGTTCACGGTGCCGAAGCTCGATCGCAAGCGCTCCGTCGAGCTCCTCAAGGAGAAAGTGCCCGACATCGTCGGAGAGGCCGGCGAGCGCATCGCGTGGGACGACGACATCAGCAAGGTCTCGGTCGTCGGCGTCGGCATGCGCTCGCACGCCGGCGTCGCGAAGACGATGTTCACGCTGCTCGCCCAGGAAGGCATCAACATCAAGCTCATCTCGACGAGCGAGATCAAGATCTCCTGCGTGATCGCTCGGAAATATGCCGAGCTCGCGATCCGGACGCTCCACGAGGGCTTCGGTCTGTCGCTCGCTCCGAGCGAGCGAACCGGGCTCTAACCGAAATTTTTGGTAGTTACATCGAATACTTGGGCATTCACGGCAGTCAGCCGCAAGATGTAATTGTAGAGTGCCGCGGTGGGTTGCACGAATTGCAAAGCGAAGGTCGGCTGCGACGATCACAAGGGCTCGATGATGGCCTCTGTCGATCAGGCGCTCGAAGCCCTATATCCCACCAAGACCTGGGGCGAGGCCGCGGATGATCAGGTTCGGGGCCTGACGCACGACGAGCTCGCAGGTCTCGCCGACGAGCTCGCGAGCACGCTGGGTGCGGCGACGTTCGTGCGTGAGGGCGGCGACGACGAGCCCTGCGACTTCATCTATGTCCTGTGTATGGGCCGAACCCCGTGCATCGTGCAGGTTCGCGACCACGGCGTGGCGCCGCCGGCGGAGTGGGCGACGAGCGATGCGATCGAGGAGCTCTATCTCCGGCTGGTCGTCAGCCAGCGCGCACCGATCGCGGCCGTGCAGCAAGTCGGCGTCGATCTGATCCGCGCCGAGACCGGCTGGCTCGTCCGCGAGCGGCCGCGCGCGGGCGTCTACGACGCGCCCCTGCTGCCGCGGATGCAGAAGCTCGTCGCGACCCTGCCGGGGTACGATCTACTCCACGTCGATTTCGGCGAGATCGCACACGCGCCCCCCGGATTCCAGGCTGGTTCGTGGCGCGATCTGTTCGCGGGCGATCCCTCGATCGCGAACTACCTGTTCTATCCGCAGCCGACGACGATGATCGCGACCAGCTTCGTTCCTCGGGAGATGGAGTCCGCTTGATCGACGACGAGGTTCGCGAATGCCTCAAGGATCTCGTCGACGAGGTCGGTGCGGTCTCGGCGCGGATCGTCGTCGACGATGATCTGCGTACCGGCATTCCGGCGCGGACGCTCGCGCTCGGCGGCGGCGAGTACCTGCGCGTCGAGCTCGCGACCCGGATGAAGCGCGATTCCGAGAGCGGCGGGTTGCGCTCGATGCCCGGTCCCGAGGCCGAGGCCGCTGGGCAACGTCGCGAGGCGAACATCGAAGCCGCGTTCGAGCGCACGACGCGCCAGTTGCGCGCGATTCGCCGGCGGTGGGAAGTCGACCGGCTGCCCGAGGTCACGGTCGCGCCCGGTGCGCCGATCCCACCGGGAGTTCGCGTCCTCGATCGGATCGAGGGCTACATGAAGGCGCTCGCCGGCGTCGATCGCGCGACGAACGCGTTCGTCACCAAAGGCACGCAGCTGATCGCGTCGGCACGGCCTCCCGACGAGCTCGAGACCTCGCGCTGGCCGTTCCTCGCGCGGCGTGCGCTCGCGACGCATGCTCCGGGCAGCTCGCACGGCGAGGTGATCGATCCGGACGCGTTCGCGATGAGCTTCTGGTACGACGCCGCGCTGGTCGTCCTGCTCACCGAGCCGTTCGCGATCGACTTCGTTCGTCATCGTTGCCGTCAGGTCGCGCGCGAGCTGTGCGTGTTGCTGCCGCTGCTCGAGCCCGATCCCGAGGCACCGGCCGCGATCGGTCCACGCCCGCGGTCACCGACGCAGCACTAACTGCTTAGCCGCCGATCAGCGACTTCAGGACGCTCGCATCGCCTTCGAGCGCGCAGCGCTGCATGTAGAGGTGCAGGCCGCGTTCACCGCCGAGCTCCTCGCCGCCGCCTGCGCGACCGGGCCCGCCATGCATGAGAGATGGCAGCACGGTGCCCGGGCCCGGCGATTGGGCGGCCATCTTCGAGCTACCGAGATACAGCCTGCCGGCCCATGATGCCGCGGCGCCGACGAAGCTCGCGACCCAATCGCGATCATCGGAGTACGCGGAGCTGACGAGGCATCCGGCGCCGCGCGCGATGAACTCCGCGGCAGTCTTCGTATCGCCGGAGTAGGGCGCGATGGTGGTCACCGGGCCAAAGATCTCGTGCTCGTTGAGCGGCGCGCACGTCATCGGTGTCGCCGTCGTGCGGACGACCGGACCGACGAAGAAGCCCTTGCCCTGCGGCACGCCGAGCGGCGTCACGTCGCCGGTTCCTCCGTGCACGCTCTCGGTGACGGCGGCGAGCCGGGCGATGCCGGCGCGGACATCGTCGCGTTGCTGTGCGGTCGCGAGCGGACCCATCCGAACATCTTCGCGTGACGGATCGCCGATCGCGATCCCACCCAGTCGCTCGCGGATCGCATCGCAGGCGTCCTTCAACTTGTCCTCCGGCACGAGCACGCGCCGGATCGCCGTGCACTTCTGCCCGGACTTCTGGGTCATGTCGCGGACGACATCGGCGACAAACAGCGCGCCGGTCTCGCTCGCGATCTCGAGATCTCGCCCGAGGATCGCCGCGTTGAGCGAGTCGGCCTCGATGTTGAGCCGCACGCTATGCTCGACGATCTTCGGATGCGTACGCAGCGTGCGCGCCGTGCCGCTACCACCGGTGAACGCGACGACATCGCCGGGGCCCACGTGATCGAGCAGCGATCCCGCGGGACCGATCAGCGTCTGCAGCACGCCGGCCGGCAGCAGCGGCTCGAACAGCTGCGCGAGGCGATGCGTGACGAGTGCGGTCGCGGTCGCGGGCTTGGTGATCACCGGCATGCCGGCGAGCAGCGCGCACGCCAGCTTCTCGCACGTGCCCCACGCCGGAAAATTGAATGCGTTGATGTGCACGGCGACGCCACTCCGGCGCGCCCACACGTGCTGGCCACCCATCCGCGCGGTGCGGCCGACCTGGATCGGCTCGCCGTCGCCGAGCAGCATCGCGTTGCCCAGCTTCGCGCCGAGCTCCGCGTAATGCGACAGCGTCACCGCGCCACCGTCGATGTCGAACTTCGCGTCGCTGCGCGTGTTGCCGCCGTTGGCGATCGCGAGTGTGATCAGCTCCTCGCGCGCACCATGGATCGCTTTTGCGAGCGCCCCGAGCAACGCCCCGCGCTGAGCAAACGTCAGCGACGCGAGCTCGCTGCTGCCAACCGTCCGCGCGTGCTCGAACGCACCCGCGAGATCGTGCCCACCTTGGCTGACCTCGGCCACAGGCTCCTCGGTCGTAGGGTTGACGAGCTTGCCGCGCGGGCCCGTGCCGTTCGACCAGGCGCCCGCGAGAAAACTGGCGAGGAGCTGCATGTGCGGCGTTTTAGCATGGTCTCGGACCTGCATCGCCTAGCGTCGAGGAGGGCTACGGCCATGGCGAGAAAAGTTGCAGATTGCAGGCAGTTTCCGAGCGAGAAGCCGTGCACGCTGACGATCGCAGGAGAAGAAGAAGAGGTGCTGCGCGCCGCGACAGAGCACGCGGTCTCGTATCACGGCGACAAGGACACGCCGGAGCTCCGAAACGAGATCCGCAAGACTCTCAAGGACGAGCAGCCGCCGAAACAGATGCGCCAGACAGGCTGATCTGCGGGGGCCTCGAAACCCAGGTCGTTCAGAAGGCGTTGGCCCTGACGGTGACCGGCGCCGCTGACCTGAACTTGAGCTCGAACCCATCGTCAACATGCTCGTAAACACCGCAGCGAGCCAATCGGAACGATGATTCCTGACAGAGCGTGTTGCGAGACGATGCGACAACGGCAGGGCGTCGTTCAGGTTCACGTCGAGGTTGAAGCTCACGTTAAGGTCAACGCTCTTACGTGATCGCGCGCTCGAAACACCCACCTCGGGTCATTCGTAGCGCGCCAGTTTGTTATCGTGGGACCGCACGATGCTGTCGGCGATGACAAAACGGTTGCTGTACGGGTTCCTCGCCCTGGCGATCGTCGTTGCGGGCGGCGGCCTCGGCTACTACCTGATCGGCGGCGGCCGGTGGTCGATCGGAGATTGCCTCTACATGACCGTCATCACGGTGACGACGGTCGGCTATGGCGAGGTGCTCCCGGGAATGGACTCGCTCCACTACGCGCGCGCCTTCACGGTGATCCTGCTGCTGTTTGGCACCGGCACGATCGTGTACTTCGCATCGACGATCACCGCGTTCATCGTCGAGGGCGATCTCAAGAACGTGCTGTTTGTCTCCAAGCTCAAGAAACGGATGAAGCGCATGAAGCAACACGTGGTGGTGTGTGGCGCCGGATCGACCGGACGCAATGTGATCGAGGAGCTGATCAAGACCGGCGTGCCCGTGATTGCAGTCGATACGCGTGAGGCCGAGCTCAAGGACATCGCGGATAAGTTTCCGAAGGCCGAGTACACGTACATCGTCGGGGACGCGACCGATGACGACGTGATCGCGCAGTGCAATCTCGACGGTGCGCGTGGACTCGTCGCGGCGCTGTCCTCCGACAAGGACAACCTCTACCTCACGGTGTCGGCGCGCCAGAGTAATCCGAACGCACGCATCGTCGCGCGCTGCGCGGAGCTCTCGCATGTCGAGAAGATCAAGCGGTCCGGAGCCGACGCCGTGGTCTCGCCGAACTACATCGGCGGTATGCGGCTGGTCTCGGAGCTCCTGCGCCCGGCCGTCGTGCGATTTCTCGATGACATGTTGCGCGACCGGCGCGCGGCGTATCGGATCGAGGAGCTCAAGCTCGGCGACAACCTGACCAAGGTCGGCGAGACGCTTCGGGATGCGCGCGTGCGCGAACGTTACGGGATGACCGTGCTGGCGGTGCGGGGCCGCGACGCCGCCGGATGGACCTACAACCCCGACGCGAGCGAGAAACTCGGCCCCGGAATGACGCTCGTCGTGCTCGGCTCTGCCGAGCAAGTAGCTGCGTTTCGGGCCGAAACCGAAGCCTCGTAGAACGACCAACGAGGGTGTCAAAAATCCACCGCTTCCTGCAGATCCTTGCAGATGCGGACTACCACGCGGTCGTGGTAACCAGGGGTATGGGTGCCGACCAGGCCAGGGCGTATGCGCACGTCGCGCATCCGCGAGTCTCGGTCGTCGTCCGGTCGTATAATCGGCTCTCCGCGCTCGCCGAGTTGCTCGAGGCGCTGCTGGCGCAAGAGCACGACAGCTTCGAGATCGTGGTCGTCGAGCAGAGCTCGGTGAAGACGGTCGCCGAGACCCAGAAGATCGAAGCGCTCGCGCGCGATCCGCGCGTTCGGCTGCTCTATTACGCACCGCTCGGCGGTCCCGGTGCGCGCAATGCAGGCGTCCGCTCCGCGCGCGGCGACCTGCTCGTGTTCATCGACGATGACGATCTGCCCGCATCGCGCGACTGGATCACGAAGCACGAGGCGAATTTCGGAGACAGCCAGTGTCTCGGCGTGACGGGGCGGTTTGTCGATGACGCGTCGATCACGTCGCCCCCGTACGTCAACCTCGAGCGAGCGCGTCGCGACGTGCTGTCGTTCAACGTCCTCAAGTGGCAGCGCGTGTTCGCGCGCACGGATCAGCGCAAGCGCGTCGAGAGCCTGATGGGCGGCAACGCGGCGATCCCGCGCCGCACGCTCGAGCGGTTCGGGCTCTGGGACGAGTGCACGCCGATCGAGGACGAGCCCTCGCTCGCGTACCGGATCAACGCCGGCAAACGCGAAGACGAATATCTGCTGTTCGATCCATCGGTCGAGATGATCCGGCGCCTCGACGTCCCCGGCGGGATGGCAAAGCGCACGATGTCGGGCCCGCACTACGCCAAGCGCGTGTTCACGTTCCTGCACAACATCATCGGGCACTACTTCCCGGTGCGCTTCCTGCTGCTCTATCCGCTGTACCTCTACATGCTCTGCTATCACGTCACGCAGTGGATCTGCAGCGATAGCATCAAGCACCGCACGCTCGCGCAGCGCGTCTGGGCATGCACCGGCTTCTACCTGTCGATCATCCCGCTGTGGTGCTTCTGGCTCGCTTCGTGGCTGTTCCATCGCATCAAAGACGGCGAACCGCCGCATTGTCCGACGCTGGCTCCGCTCACGAAACCCGCGGCCGATACAAGTGGTCGTGCGGTGCCGCTGACCGTGCCGCTCGCGCCGCAACCGATCACGTCGGCGATTCGCTCCGTCCGCAACTGATCTATCGTCAGTCGACGCGCGGGCGAGGGCCGGCCTGGCAGCGGAGCGTCGCATACTCGACGGACTTCGCTGCCTTGCGACACGCGATCGCGATCGTGTGCTGCGCCTGGGCGTCTGGGTTGCCCTTCTTGCCGGCCTCGAAGGTCTCCTGCGCGTACTGGATCATGTTCTTGATCCCCGCTCGATCGTCGTCATCGAGGTTCGGGCACAGGCCATATCGATCGAGCGCCTTGGTCAGCCCCGCACATTCGACATCCATCGTGTCAACCGAAATGTCGGGCTCGGCCGCGAGCGGTCGACCGGGCACGACCGGGGGATCTGCGTGGTGCGTACACGCGACCACGAGCAACATCGCGAACCCGCAAAACAAACGTCCGGACGGGAGCGTTTCGTGGCCGGAAGCTCTCGGGAGTGTCGGCCTCATGCGCTAGATCCGTACGTCTACCATGGGCGGGTTCACGCATCTCCACTTGCACACGCAGTACAGCCTGCTCGACGGAGCGATCCGCGTAAAGGACCTGTTTCCGAAGGTCTCCGAGCTCGGCATGGACACCGTCGCCGTCACCGATCACGGCAACATGTTCGGCGCGATCGATCTCTACACCGAGGCGAAGGCCGCCGGTGTGAAGCTGATCTTCGGCTGCGAGACGTACGTCGCATCGACGGACCGCCACGACCGCACGAATCGCCGCAACTACCACCTGATCCTGCTCGCGAAGAATGACGTCGGTTACAAGAACCTGTCGTTCCTGAACTCGAAGGGCTACCTCGAAGGCTTCTACTACAACCCGCGCATCGACAAGCAGATCCTGCGCGATCACAGCGAAGGGCTCGTCGGTCTCTCGGCGTGCCTCGGCGGCGAGATCGCACAGACGCTCGAGAAGAACGGCGTCGCCGCGGCTGAAGAAGTCGCCAAAGAGTACAAGGACATCTTCTCGCCGGGAGACTTCTATCTCGAGCTGATGCCGACGCCGACGCCCGAGCAAGACACGCTCAACGGCGAGCTCAAGCGGATGGCGAAGAAGCTGTCGATGCCGCTCGTCGCGACGAACGACTGCCACTACGTCAACCGCTCGGATGCCGCGGCGCACGACGTGCTGATGGCGATCCAGACCGGCAAGAGCCTCAAGGACGAGAAGCGGCTCAAGCACGTCGTCGACAGCTACTACATGAAGTCGCCCGCCGAGATGGAAGCGACGTTCAAGGATTGCGGCGAGGCGATCGAGAACACCGCGAAGATCGCGGCGATGTGCAACGTCAAGCTCAAGCTCGATCAGACGTTCCTGCCGACGTACAAGGTCCCCGAGGGCGAGACGCTCGACACGTACATCGGTGGGCTCGTCGACAAGGGCCTCGATCGCCGGTTCGCGACGTTCGCGGCGCGCGGCATCAAGTTCGATCCGGATCAGTATCGCGAGCGCTGCAAGACCGAGCTCGCGGTGATCCAGAAGATGGGCTTCTCCGGCTACTTCTTGATCGTCTGGGACTTCATCAACTGGGCCAAGGAGCACGGGATCCCCGTCGGGCCGGGCCGCGGCTCGGGCGCTGGCTCGGCGGTCGCGTGGGCCCTGCGGATCACCGACATCGATCCGATCGAGTTCAAGCTGTTGTTCGAGCGCTTCTTGAATCCCGAGCGCGTGTCGATGCCGGACTTCGACGTCGACTTCTGCATGAATCGGCGCGACGAGGTCATCAAGTACGTTCAAGACAAGTACGGCCGCGAGCAGGTCGGTCAGATCGCGACGTTCCACCAGCTCAAGGCACGCGGCGTGATCCGCGATATCGCGCGCGCGATGGAGTTTCCGTTCGCCGAGGCCGACAAGCTCGCGAAGCTCGTGCCCGAGCCGGTGCAAGGCAAGTCACCGCCGGTGCGCGAAGCGATCGAGCAGACGCCCGAGCTCAAGCAGCTCTACAACGAGAGCCCGCTCCATCGCGAGCTCCTCGATATCGCGGCATCGCTCGAAGGCCTCAACCGTCACGCCGGGATGCACGCCGCCGGGATCGTGATCGCCGAGAAGCCGCTGTGGGAGTACGTCCCGTGCTTCCGCGGTCAGAACGACGAGATCGTCACGCAGTTCGCGATGAAGGAGGTCGAGAAGGCGGGCCTCGTCAAGTTCGACTTCCTGGGCCTCAAGACGCTGACCGTGATCCAGACCGCCGTGCGGCTGGTCAATCTCCAGCGCCCACCGGGTGAAGAGCTCGACATCGACGTCATTCCGAAAGATGACGCCGGCGTCTACAAGATGATCGCGCGCGCCGATACGACCGGCGTGTTCCAGCTCGAGTCGAGCGGCTTCCGCGAGATGCTGAAGACGCTCAAACCCGACTGCCTCGAAGACATCGTCGCTGCCGTCGCCCTGTATCGCCCGGGTCCGCTCGAAGGCGGCATGGTGCAGGACTTCATCGAGCGCAAGCACGGGCGCAAGAAGGTCGAATACATTCACCCGCTGCTCGCAGAGGTCCTCGCCGATACGTACGGCGTGATCGTCTATCAGGAGCAGGTGATGCAGATCGCCCAGATCATGGGCGCGTACACGCTCGGCGGCGCCGATCTGCTTCGCCGCGCGATGGGCAAGTAGAAGCCCGAGGAGATGGCCAAGGAGAAGGCCAAGTTCCTCACCGGCGCGAGCGGGCTCAAGATCGATCCGAAGATCGCAGAGCAAGTGTTCGAGCTGATGGAGTTCTTCGCCGGCTACGGCTTCAACCGGTCGCACTCCGCGGCATACGGCTGGATCACGTATCAGACGGCGTATCTCAAGCATCACTTCCCGCACGAGTTCATGGCGGGCCTGATGTCTTGCGACGCCGACAACGTCGACAACATCGTCAAGTTCATCGCCGAAGCGCGCGCGATGGGGCTCGTCGTCGAGCGCCCCGACATCAACGAGTCGCATCACGACTTCACCGTGACGCAGGGCACGCCCGCCGTGGGCGACGTTGCCGCGACGGTCAAGATGATTCGATTCGGGCTCGGCGCCGTGAAAGGCGTCGGCACGAATGCGGTCGAGGCGATCCTCGAGGCGCGCGCGAGCGAGGGCAAGTTCGAGTCGATCTTCGAGCTGTGCCGCCGCGTCGACACGCAGAAATGTAACCGCCGCGTGCTCGAGCAGCTGATCAAGAGCGGCGCGCTCGACGGTCTGCCGGGCGGGCATCACCGCGCGCAGTTGCTCGCGGCCCTCGATGCGGCGCTCGAGCGAGGCGCGGCCGAGCAGCGCGATCGGCGATCGGGCCAGACGAACCTGTTCGGGCTGCTGTCGGTTCCGGAACCCATCAAAGTCAACGGCGCGGCGACGGCAGGGCAGGGCGAGCTCTACCCGGAGATCGAGATCTGGAGTCACAAGCAGCTCCTCGCGTTCGAGAAAGAGGCGCTCGGCTTCTATGTCTCGGGGCATCCGCTCGATCGCTATCGCGGCGATCTGCAGCGCTACGCGAGCGCGACCACGAGCGACTTCCCGGCGGGCGCCAAGAATCAAGGCGACCACTCGATCGGCGGCATCGTCAGCCAGTACCGCGAGATGATCACGAAGAAGGGCGACAAGATGGCCCGCTTCCAGTTCGAGGACACCGAGGGCACGCTCGAGGTGATCGCGTTCCCGAAGACGTTCGAGAAGGTCCGGCACGTGCTGGTCAGCGACGAGCCGATCCTGTGCTCCGGGCAGGTCAAGAACGAGGGCAACTCCGAAGCGCCCGAGTGGAAGATGCTGCTCGAGACTGCGGTGCCGCTGTCGGATCTGCGGCAGCAAAAGACCTCACGCGTCGACATTCATCTCGACGCGGATCAGCTCACGCACGATCAGGTCGCCGAGCTGAAGACGATCCTCGCGAATGCGACTCGCGGCGCCTGCCAGGCGGTCCTGCGGCTCAAGATCGCGCAGCGCTCCGAGGCCGTGATCCCGCTCCCAGAGGCGTGGGCGGTGTCCCCGACGGAAGATCTGCTGACCCGCCTCGAGCGACTGTTCGGCGATCGCGTCGCGACACTCGGCTAACCACGACGGACCGCGTCAATGCAGCAGCGGGTTCGACCTCTGCGCGAATTGTGCAATCCGCAGGCGACCGCGAAAAATCGTTGTAACCAAAATGCCCCCGGATAGGATGCCGCTCGAGGGTATCGATGGTTAAAGCATTGGTGATCGCGATGCTTTTCGTCGCGTGTGCGACGGGCGGTAATCCAGAGCAGCAACAAACCAAGGCCGACGCCTCGGTGAGGCTCGACGGCCAGAGCGTCCTCCCACACGACGCGCAGGTCAGCCACGCGGACGCGCACCAGCTCGACGCATTCGTGTTTCTCGACGCGCCACCGGCCCCGGATGCGGCGGCGGGCGGCGGCTTCTGCACCGACAACACGAATTGCCACGCCGCGGGCGAGTGCTGCTTCGTCGCGGTCTGCATTCCCGGTCAGGCGATCGGCACGACCGTCTGCCTCCCGCATTAGCGCCAGGAACTTGGTCTCTGTCCTTGGCCGCTTGGCGTTTCAGGCTCAGTCGAGGCCGAGGTTCTCGAGATCCTCTTCGTCGAGGCCGAAATAGTGCGCCGTCTCGTGGAGCACGGTGATCCGGACTTGTTCGGCGAGCTCGTCGAGATCGTGTGACACGCGCTCGAGGTTGCGCTTGAACAGATGGATCGTCGTCACGCTCGGCGCCGCGCTGTCGTCGGCCATCCCGGTGCCTTGGAACAACCCGAGGAGCCGCGGATCGACGCCGTCCGCGATCAGCTCGTCCGACGGTAGATCGTCGATCAAGATCGCGACGCGCTCGAGGTTCTGGTTCGCCTCTTCGGAGAGCTCGGCGAGGGCTTCCTCCGCGATCCGCACGATCTCGTCCTCCGAGATCGCGACATCACCCGGTGCGGCGGCGGCGTCGAGCGCGCGGACTTGCTTCCAGGTCGCGACCATCTCCGTGCGATCGTCGGTCGCTTCGTAGACGCGGCCGAGCAAGTGGAGCGCGTCGGGAACGAGCTCGGCTTCTTTGCGGCCGATCTCGATCCAACGCTTGGCGGTCGCAAAATCTTCCGCCGCGAGCGCGAGCTCTGCGAGATCGAGCGCGAGATCGGGCTCGTCGATCACCGAGGTCGCGAGCTCCGAAAGCGACGTGCGCGCCGCCTCCAGGTCGTCGAGCACGATCAGCGCCTCGGCACGCAGCATCACCGCGTCGATCAAGTCGCGCTCTTCATCGATAAAGTCGAACACGGCGTCGATCGTGTCGAGCGCCTCGTCCGGATTCCCCTGATCATGCAGCTGGATCCGCGCGATGCAGATCCGCGGCATCGGATCGTCGGGCCGCAGCTCGGAGAGCTCGTGGTAGCGGGCGAGCGCTTCTTCGATCTCGCCTCGCGCATCGGCGATCGCCGCCGTCAGCGCGACGACGTCGGCATTCTTGCGATCGAGCTTCTGGAGCTTCTCGAGCAGCTCGGCGGCATCGTCGATCCGGCCCTCTTCGAGGGCACTGAACCCGCGTTCGACGTCGGCCGTGAGGCGAGGAGGGCTCTGCCGCGAGCCATGCGGTGAGGATGACATGGGCCTTCCATACCGCGATTTGCACGAGCGTGCCCGCACCGCTACTGTCTCGGGGTGAATCTTGCCTTTCGCGTCTTCGCACTCCTGGTGCTGCTCGCCGGGTGCCCGAGCAGGCGCACGACGCTCGGCGGGCAGGTGCCCGACGTGCCGTCGAACGGCGACAAGCGTGCGCATGATCGATTCGAGGACCTGCGGCGTCGGTTCCTGCAAGATGCGAGGTCGGTTCCGGCAGAGGATTTCAAGCGGCTCATCGAGGAGTTCCCAGCCGATCCGATCGTGCCGTGGGCGGATCTGTACGCGGGTATCGCAGCGCTGAAGGCGCGCAACTTCACGGAGGCCGACAAGCAGCTCACTCAAGTGATGAACGCGGGTACCGGTTCGCCGAGCGGAGATCTTCAGAAGCTCGCGGCGAAGGCCAAGGTCTATCTCGGCATCACAAAGAATTACGAAGGCGATCTCGCGGCCGCGCGTGCGCTGCTCGACACCAGAGAGCCCGCGATCGACGAGGAGAGCCGGGTCGAATATTACTCTGCGTTGGCGTTCTCGCTCGCAGCGGGCGCTCCCGAGGAGGCCGCGCGGTCGTTGCCGGTGTTCGACTCGCTCTGGGATCAAGCGACTCCGACCGAGCGCGCCGTGATCCTCGGCCGCGTCGAGGAGGTCGTCGCGGCGCTCCCCGCCGAGCTCCTGTGGCGGATTTTCAAGGACCTCCCGAACCGCAGAGGACCGAGCATCGCGTTCGTCGGCACGCGCCTCGCGCTCGATCTCGAGGCGAGCGGTGACACGGCCGCCGCCGCAGACATGAGTGACAAGATCGTACCCATCAGGATCGCGCTCGGCCTCTCGCGGACGCTCTCGATGACAGGCGCGGGTGGGGCGACGGGGCGCGTCAATCCAGGTCTCGTCGGTGCAGTGCTGCCGATCGGCGGCCAGTCCGACGCGGTCGCGCAACGCGCGGTCGAGGGGCTCGGTCTCGCCGCCGGCGCGCCGAGCGGCACAGGCGTCGTCGCGATCGAGATCCGGGCCGCGATAGCGGCGCCTGCAGCCGCGGCCGCGGTCGATCAGCTCGCGGGTCAGAACGTCATCGCGATCGTCGGGCCGATCGGAGATGCCTCCGTCGACGCCGGAGCCGACCGAGCCGACGCCCTCGGAGTTCCGCTGCTGACGCTGACGCCCCACGCGATCGGCCGCAAGGGCGGCACGTTCGTGTTTCACATGCGGCACTCGCCCGAGGCTCGCGCCCGCGTGCTCGCGAAGCGGGCGCTCGCGAAGGGCATCAAGACGTTCGCGGTGTTCGCACCCGACAACGACTACGGCAAGGCGACGACCGCGGCGTTCTCCGCCGAGATCGTGAAGGGCGGCGGTTCGATCGTCGAGACCGTGACGTATCCACCAATCGACCCGGTGACCCAGAAGCCAACGAAGTCGTTCGCGGCGTTCACCGGCAAGCTCACCAAGGACTGGGACGCGCTGTTCGCGCCCGCGGAGTCCGACTCGCTCGAGCTGATCGCGCCAGCGCTCGCGGCGACCGGCCACGTCCCGAAGTCGCTGCCGTTCCCTGCGAAGAAGAAGCTGTTGCTCGGGCGCCCGATCATGCTGCTGTCGACCGCCGAGGATCTCAAGGAAGCGTTCTTGCTCAACGCGGCCCGCCACGCCGACGGCGCGCTGCTCGCGCCCGGTTACTACCCGGACAACGCTGAACCGGCGAACCAGGCGTTCATCGCTCAGCACATGGCCGCCTACGGCAGGGCTCCCGGCGCGACCGCCGCGTATGCCTACGATGCGGCTCAGCTCGCGGCAGCCGCCGGCGGTAGCGGCCGCGCGGCGCTCGCGCAGACGCTCTCGAAGGGCCAGCTCACTGGCGTGACCGGCACGATCAAGTTCGACGGCACGACGCATCAGCGCGCCGACGACGGGATCGTGTACACGGTCGTCGAAGAGACCGGCGGCGTGTGGGCGATCCGTGTCGCGCGCTAGGTGACCGAGGGCGATCGATCGGGCGCGCCCACAGCGAAAGCGAGGACGCGCAACTTTGGCCCGAGGAAATCCGAGGGTGACCGAGATCGATGGATCGGGCGCGCCCGCAGCGAAGCGAGGACGCGCAGCTTTGGCCCGAGGAAATCCCGGGGGTGACCGAGATCGCTGGATCGAGCGCGCCCGCAGCGAAGCGAGGACGCACAGCTTTGGCCCGAGGAAATTCCGAGGGTGGCCGAGGGCGATGAACCGGGCGCGCCCGCAGCGAAGCAAGGACGCGCATCTTTGCCCGAGGAAATCCCGGAGAAGTGACGGGCGTGGTAGACAGCGGGGCATGACGTTCTCCGTCGGCAACCGCTTGATCGCCGCGCTCGATGCGCCGAGTCGTGACGAAGCCGAAGGCCTCGTCGCGCGCCTCGCGGGCGTGCCGAGCTGGGTCAAGCTCGGGCTCGAGCTGTTCTGCGCGGAAGGTCCCGAGCTCGTGCGCGAATACGCGCGTCGCGGCCTCGCGGTGATGCTCGATCTCAAGTTGCACGACATTCCCGAGACGGTCGCGCGCGCGACGGGCAAGGTCGCGGCGCTCGGGGCAGGGCTCCTCACCGTTCATGCGGCCGGTGGTCGCGCGATGCTCGAGGCGGCGGTCAAGGCGGCGCGATCCGCGGGTGACACGCGCGTCCTCGCGGTGACGGTGCTGACATCGCTCGATGACGCGGATCTCGCGCAGATCGGCTGCCAGGGTCCGGTCGCCGAGCTCGTGCGCCGCCGCGCGGAGCTCGCGCTGCGGGCCGGCTGCGACGGGGTCGTGGCCTCGCCGCATGAAGTCGCCACGATCCGCGCGATCGTGCCGGCCGCGTTTCTGATCGTGACACCGGGTGTTCGCCCGGCAGGCGTTGCCGCGGGCGATCAAAAGCGCGTGATGACACCAGGTGAGGCGCGGGCCGCGGGTGCGGATCTGATCGTCGTCGGGCGGCCGCTGCGCGACGCCCCGGATCCGGCCGCGGCGGCGCGCGCGATCATCGCGGAGCTCGGCGCGTGACGGCCTCCTCCTCGGCACCCGGCGATCGCATGGTCTACGGCGTCGGGCCCGTCCGCGAGCTCGTCAGTCGGAAGCCGAAGTCAGTGCTCGCGGTCTGGGTCGATCCGAAGCGTGCCGACAAGGTCTCGCACGATCCGGTCGCGCAGATCGTGATGGCGGCGCGCGCCGCGGGCATCAAGGTCGAAGATCGCGATCGCCAGACGCTCGATCGCACCGCGGGTGAGGATGCGCGTCATCAAGGGGTCGTCGCGTGGCTCGGCCCTTACGAGTACGTCGAGCTCGAGGACCTGATCTCCCCCGACGAGCCGGCACTGCTCGTGGCCCTGGATGGCGTGGAAGATCCGCGCAACCGGGGTGCGATCTTGCGCTCCGCGTACCTCCTCGGGGTGGGCGGCGTGATCATTCCCGACCATCGCTCCGCGCAAGTCACGGCGATCGTGGCGAAGGCCTCCGCGGGAGCGAGCGAGCTCCTCCCGATCGCGCAAGTCGGCAACCTCGTGCGTGCGCTCGAGCAGATGCGCGAGCTCGGCCTGTGGCGCGTCGCGGTCCACTCCGAGAACAACGCGCAGCCGATCGATCAGATCGACGGCACGATGCCGCTCGTGCTCGTGCTCGGTGCCGAGGCAACCGGGATTCGCCCGCTGGTCGCCAAGAACTGCGACTTCCACGCCGAGCTGCCGATGCAGCGCTCCGCGGTCGGCTCGTTCAATGTCTCGGTCGCTGCATCGCTCGCGCTCTACGAGATGCGCCGCCAGCGCGCGGCGAAGAGCGCCCGCAAATAGCGCAAGCAGTTGACGAAGCCCACGCTCCCCAAAACGAGTTGCGCTGCCTGCACGCAATGCCTACACTGCAGGCATGCAGTATACGCTTCGCAACGTTCCCGACGCCATCGACGCGTTGCTGCGAAGGCGCGCGCGAGAAGAGGGCAAGAGCCTCAACGAGGTTGCTGTCGAGGCATTGAAACGTGGTCTCGGGCTCGCGGGTGAGCTCATGAAGAATCGCAGCCTCGACGACGTCGCCGGGAAGTGGCAGCGAGATCGCGCCACCGACGAGGTCCTTGCCGATCAGCGGCGCATCGATCCGGATCTGTGGCGGTGAGACTGCTCCTCGACACGAATCGCTACCGGGACCTGGCCGATGGCGATCGCGAAGTGGTCCAGATCCTGGAGAGCGCCGACGCGATTTTCGTGCCGTTCGTCGTGGTCGCCGAGTTGCGTGCGGGTTTCGCCGTAGGCCGCAAGGGTCGCGAGAACGAACACACGCTGCAGACGTTCCTGGCGAAGCCCGGTGTCGAATCGCTGTTCGCGTCCGAGGCGACGACTCACGTGTACGCGATGCTCTATCGGCAGTTGCGGCAGCAGGGCACGCCGATTCCGACGCACGATCTGTGGATCGCGTCGCTTGCCGTCGAGCACGGCCTGACGTTGTTCTCGCGCGATTCGCACTTCGACCATCTGCCGCAGATCAACCGGCTCTGATCGCTCGCGATCGATTCGAGCACCGCCTACCAGCACGACAGCCCAGCGGCGCTGCCGTATCGTTAGGCGTGCCCGCGTCGCAGAAACCGGCGCCCCCGCTCTACACGATCGGTCACTCGACGCGCACGTACCCGGCGCTCGTCGCCGCCCTGAAGGCGTGGAACGTGACGACACTCGTCGACATCCGACACTTCACGCGGTCCCGCGCGAACCCACAGTTCAACGAGGACGTCCTCGCTCCTCGGCTTGCGCGACAAGGCCTCACGTACGTGTCGATGCCGGCGCTCGGCGGTCGGCGTGGCAAATCGAAGACAGCAAAGCCCGCGCGCAATGCAGGCTGGGAGGTCGCCGCCTTCAAGAACTATGCGGACTACGCGGAGACGCCGCCGTTTACAGAAGCCCTCGATCAGCTTCTCGCCCTGGCGGCCACGCGCACCTGCGCGATCATGTGCGCCGAGGCGCTGTGGTGGCGGTGCCATCGCCGGATCGTCGCGGACTACGTGATCGCGCGCGGCATCCCGGTCGTTCACATCTTCAACCAGACCAAAGCCGAGCCCGCCCCGCTGACGCCGTTTGCGCGGATCGATCGCAAGCACCAGACCGTGCGCTATCCCCCACCGCGCGCTCGCCGTCGACGAACGAGCTAGAGCTTTTCTTCTTCGATCGTCAGCACGAGGCGCGGGATGAACGAGCGACGCTCGAGGCTCGCGCGTTCGAGCTCCTCGTTCGCGCGCTCGAGGAAGTAGAGCAGCTGCGCGGTGCGATTCTGTCCGCTGACGTCGAGACCCTTGCCCATGTCGATGGTCTGGACGCAGCCTTTGGCAGGCTTCGGACCTTCGCACGGCGGAGGCGGTTGCGGCTTGCCCCGATCCGCGTGCGCGAACGCCGAGCACAGCAGGCACACCACGAGCGAGAGCCGACGCATGACTCGAGCCATGCGTCGAGGATAACACTCGACGCGGTGGCTAACCGGCGATCTTTTCGAGGAAGCTCGCCTTGAGCAGCTTCTCGCCGTGCACGGGGAAGAACGTGTGGATGCTGTCGCCGACGACGCGGACGACTTCACCTTCGCCCCAACGGGCGTGGCGCACGATGTCGCCCTTCTCGAGCGGACCGAACACGGGACGCTTGACACGCTCGATCTTCAGGGCGCGGCCGCGGCCACCGGTGTGCCGGCGACGCATCGCCTCTTCGAGCAGCGCTTTGCGCGTCTCCTGATCGCCGCCGCGGCGAGCAGTTTGCTCTTGCGCCATCACCTCTGCATCGCGCTGCGGCGTCGGCGCCTGGCGGGATGCACGCTGGCAGTTGTCACACGTGCCGCACGCGGGATGATCGGTGTAACCGAAGTAGGTGACGAGCAGCCGCGTCCGGCACAGGTGCGATTGCGAGTAGCGCAGCATCGCGGCTAGCCGTGCTCTGTCTTGCGCGCGCTTCTGCTCGTACCGGTTCGCGGCCCGCGCGAGGTTCTCGATGCTCGGCGGCTCGCTCGCGAGCGGTGCGAATCGCGCACCCGGCGCTTCCGCGGCGAAGCCGACTTCTTTGAGGAATGACAGCACGACGCGCGCCTTCTTCGCGGGGGCATCGGCGCGCTCGGCGATGTCCTTGACCGCGACGAACACCGGATCGTGATCGTCGGTCTCCGGTGTCGCGACACGACCCTGCGTCATGTGGACGAGCGCTTCAGCGACCGCGCGCGTTTGTTCGGGCGTTGGATAGCGGCCGCCTAGGAAGAAGCTCTGGATCCGCTTGTCCTCGGGCTGATAGAGCAGCACGCAGTCCGCCGGAATTCCGTCCCGGCCTGCGCGGCCGGCTTCCTGGTAGTAGCTCTCGAGCGAGCCGGGGAAGTTGTAGTGGATGACGAACCGGAGGTCCTGCTTGTCGACGCCGAGGCCGAACGCGTTCGTCGCGACCATCAGCCGCGGCTCGCTGCGCTCCATGAACGCGCTCTGCACGCGCTCGCGATCCTTGGCGCGCATCCGGCCGTGATAACGACCGCACTCGACACCCTGCGACCACAAGAAGTCCGCGAGCGCGTCGACGGTCTTCACGGTCGCGGCGTAGATGATGCCGCAGCCCGGCTGCTTCTCGATCAGGCGCAGCAGCAGCGCTTGCTTCTTGCGCTCGCTCGACGCTTTGATCACGTGATAGCGCAGGTTCGGGCGATCGAGCCCGATGTCGATCACCGACGCGTCGGGAATCTGCAGCTGCGCGAGGATGTCGTCTTTGACTTTCGGCGGCGCGGTCGCGGTCAGCGCGAGCACGGGAGGCGACTTGAGTGCCTTGACCGCCTCGCCCAGGCCGAGGTACGCCGGACGGAAGTCGTGCCCCCATTGCGAGATGCAATGCGCCTCATCGACGACGAACAGCGCGACGCTGACCGACGCGAGGCGCTCGCGGAACCTCGGCTCGCTGAGGCGCTCGGGCGTGACGTACGCGATGCACGGACGATTCTCCGACAGGCGCGCGAGCGCGGTCGCTTCGTCGCGCGGCGACAACGTCGAGTCGAGGCGCAAGACCTCGATGTCGAGCTCGGCGAGCTTGTCGTGCTGATCCTTCCTCAGCGCGATCAGCGGCGAGACGATGAGCGTTACGCCGGGAAGCTCGAGCGCCGGCAGCTGATAACACAGCGACTTGCCGGCACCGGTCGGCATGATCGCGAGCGTGTCGATTCCCGCGAGCACGTTGCGAATCGCGAGCGCCTGGCCGGGACGGAACGCTTTGAGGCCGAACCGGCGCTTCGCGAGCTCGAGCATGTGACGGTCGATCGTGTCGTCGTCTGCTTCGAGATCGAGTGGCTCGAACTCGACGTCGAGCGCGCTGACATGATCGTCGGCATCGGACGGATCGACCACGATCGTGTCCGGATCGTGATCGAGTGCATGATGTGGTTGATCGACCGATGCTTCGAGCGCGACCGGATCGATCACGGGAACGGTGATCGCCGCTGCATCCGCCATGATCGGTTGCATCGCATCGCGAGTGCCGCGCGGAAGCTTCGCCGGCGGCGTCGCCACACGCGTGCCGGGAGACGAAGCTCTGAGCCGAGGTTCGCTCGGTGCGCGTCTCTTACGACGCTCATCTCCGAGGCCTTTGGGCATCAACCCAACGTCGCCCACAAAGCATTGTCACGCAAGCGAAAGCTCGCTAGGACCTCGTGAGAACGGCGAACATTGGATTGTGGCAGTTTTGCTCATAGAGATCGTTTTTTACGTACGCGTGAATAGACGAAATCTCCTACCCTTGACCTGCATTCTGTAGCGTGCTGAATTGCTTGCCGTTCGCGACGAAGAACGCTCACCATTCGAAAAAAATGCTATCGCCATGACAACTTCCAAACGCCGAATCAGAGTCGCTCTTGTCGGAGCCACCGGGCTTGCCGGTCAGCAGTTCATCGCTGCACTTTCTGCGCATCCGCAGTTCGAGATCGTTGCGCTTGCCGCTTCGACGCGGTCGGCAGGCAAGACCTATCGCGACGCGATTCGCAATGACAACGGCGCGGTGCAGTGGTTCACGAGCATCGCGCTTCCCGAGCGCATTGGCGCGATGATGGTCGAAGACGCCGAGAAGCTCGATGCGACGAAGGTCGATCTCGTGTTCACGGCGGTCGAAGCTGGCCCGGCAAAGCTGCTCGAGCCGATCTATGCGAAGACCACGCCGGTGCTGTCGACCGCGTCGGCGTTCCGTTACGAAGACGACGTGCCGCTCATGTTGCCCGGCATCAACATGGATCACGCGAAGCTGATCGAGACGCACAAGGAGAAGCGCGGGTTCAAGGGCTTCATCCTACCGAATCCGAACTGCACGACGGTCGGGCTCGCGTACTCGCTCGCGCCGCTGCACCGCCAGTTCGGCGTCAAGCGCGTGCACATGGTCTCGATGCAATCGGTTTCTGGTGCAGGTCGCTCTCCCGGTGTGATCGGCCTCGACATCATCGACAACCTGATCCCGTACATTCCGAAGGAAGAGGAGAAGGTCCAGAAGGAGACCTTGAAGATCCTCGGAACGCTCAAGGGCGGGGCGATCGAGGCCGCGCCGATCGCGATCAGCTGCACGTGCACGCGCGTCGCCGTTATCGAAGGACATACGGAAGCGGTGCACGTCGAGCTCGCGCGCGAAGCGAGCGATGCAGAGATCTCGGCCGCGTGGCGCGGATTCGGACGCGAGTTCGTGAGCGCCGGCTATCCGTCGGCACCACCCGCACTGATCCACGTGCACGAGGATCCGTTCCGGCCACAGCCCCGGATGGATCGCGACATGAACGATGGCATGACCACGGTGATCGGCCGGCTGCGCCGCGACGAGCACTCGCCGACCGGTTGGAAGTACGTGCTGGTCTCGCACAACACGAAGATGGGCGCTGCCAAGGGGTGCATCCTGATGGCGGAGCACTTGGTCGCCGCCGGCTACATCGGCTGATCCGATCCGCTGACCGAGGGCGATGGATCGAGTGCGCCCGCGGCGAAGCGAGGACGCGCATCCTTGGCCCGAGGAATCCCGGAGGGGTTGATTTCGCCTGTGCGTTGACGATACATACGCGCCCATGCCGCTGATGGATGGCCTGCGTGTCGTGATGTCTGCGATCCATGGCTACGGCGTCGTGACCACGCGCCCGTTCAAGCAAGGCGAACGGATCTGCTTCGGCGACGGCGTGCTGTATCGGCGTGACGCCGACTTCGACGACACGTACGCGCTGATCGTCGATGGCGAACAGTCGGGATCAGGCGAGGACGTGTTCTGGGATCTGGTCGATCAGACGCGCTGGTTCAATCATTCGTGTGACCCCAATTGCGACGTCGAGTCGAAGTGGGACGCCGAGCACCAGCTGGTGATTGCTTGGTGGGTCGCGCGCCGCGACATCGCCACCGGCGAAGAGATCACGTACGACTATGCGTTCGTCGCCGAGGCCGCCGAGCCTTGCGCGTGTGGCACCGTGAAGTGCCGCGGTCTGATCGTCGATGATGATCCGGCGGAGCTCGCCCGGCTTCCGGATCACCTGCGCGCACAGCTCAAGCCGAGCATTCGAGCGGCGAGCTGACGCTGCGCGCCCGACGGTCGAACGGTTCATCGTGCGTAGAGCATGAGGACGCGGATCGGAACAGCGTGTTCCCGCGAAGTGCGTTCCATCTCCGAGAAGCGCGTCGCAACGGAATCCAGTCGGCCCCAGATCGGCCGCAGAGCCGCAAACGACGTAACGATCGGACAACGAAGCAGTTCGTCCGGGAAATATCCGGTTGCGATCCACCCTTTGTGGCCTTCGCGATCTCCGGGGAAGTCCGCTTCGGTCGACGTGTAACCGTTACTTCGCGTGAACCGGCGGCTGGATCGGAATGTCCATCGCCGCCGTCGGGTCGATCGCGATGCCGCCTTGGACCCACATCTCCTGCTCGGGCAGCACGGGTGTCGCCGGCTCGACATGCGCGGTCTCGAACTTGCCCATGATCACTTCATTTGCTTCCACGTCTAACGCTTCCATCCTGACTTCCTCGCGTTCGTTGGCCTTCTCATGGGCCTTGTACGCGATCAACGATCCGGCAAACGTCACCACCGCGCCTGCGATGATCCAGCGCCGGCGGCGCTTGCGCTTCGCACCGACGGCGCAGTCCTTGAGCATGATGGTGCCGTCGCCGCGCTTGAAGTAACGAACGCACAGCTTGCCTTCGTGCTTGACGATCAGCGCCTCGGCTTCATCACGCGTGAGCGCCGAGATGTTGTAGACGTTCTTGTTGCACTGCGCGCAGGCTCGCGCCCGATCGTCGCCGGTCATCTGCGCCCAGTCGGCCGTGCAGGGCGACGCGACGCGGATGTTGTCGAGCACCGGCAATCGCGCACGCTGCTGCGCCTCTTCGAGAAGGCGGCGCGTGTTGTCGAGCTCGCGCGTACGCTCGCCGACTTCGGTCTCGAGGGCGGCGTGGCGGTGGATCAGGGCGTCGAGGTCGCTGCGGTAGGCCATGGCACCATCAAACGCGCGACGTAGGGTTGCCGGTCTACGCCCCGAGGTCGACCTGGCCCTCGGCTAACCCTTGAATGCGGCGGCGTTTTCGGTGACCCAAGCTTCCCAGGTCCGCGGAGTCTTGCCGGTCATCTTCCAGACGGTATCGGTGACCATCCCCACGTGCCCACCCCGAACGAGGCCGGTGAACTCGAGCATCGCGTCGACCACCTGGGTCTGCATGCCCTGGCCCAGCATCGTATCGCGCGCGGCGCCATCTGGAACATCGATGAACTTGAGTGGCTTGCCGATCACGCGGCTGATCGTGTCGACCTGCTCCTGCGTCGTCCACGCCTTGGATCCGGTCACGTCGTACGCGCGCGCCTCGTGACCGGGCTCGAGCAGCGCCTTGATCGCACACGCCGCGATATCGCGCGCATCGACGATCCCGATCTTGCCCGCACCGGTGGGCCAGTAGACGGTCGCACCGTGACGGATCGTCTGCGTCCACGCGAGCGCATTCGAGAAGAAGCCGCTCGGACGAATGAACGTCCATGACATTCCGGAGGCCTCGAGCTCCTTCTCGCCTGCGCGGTGCCACTTCGCGAGCATGATGCCTTCGTACTGCGCTCCGAGGGCCGACTGCTTCACGATGTGCTTGATGCCCGCGCGCCTGGCCGACCTGATCACGTGCGACTCCTGCTGCACGAGCTGCGGCGTCAGAGGCGCGAGAAGATAGACGCGCTCACAACCTTGCATCGCGGCATCGATCGAGATCGGATCGTTGAGGTTTCCCCTCACGATATCGACGTTGGTCGGGAATTTCCGGCGAGCATCGCTCTCGTTCTGCACGAGCGCGCGCACCTTGTGTCCCACGGTCGCGAGTTGCTTTACGACTTCGCATCCGACGTTGCCTGTCGATCCAGTAACGAGAATCATCTGCGCCTCCCTGTTTGTGTGCGGCCGATAGTGATCGACTCGCGCGCAGAGCACAGCCTCGGATTGGATAGGCGCTGGTGAGAAGTGATCGGGAGCTGAGCACTCACTCATCGCGCGGGCAATCCGCCCGACGACCTGGGGCACTCCTCCGCGTTAGCTCGTTGCGGCAGCCGCGGCCATCGTCTCACCATCGCGCACGTAGCTCGATCCGGGAATCGCCTTCGCGGTGCGTTTTCCGACGGCGGCGAGCTCCGCGAGCCCCGCGTAGGTCTTGGCGCGTACTAGCTCGATCGCCGCGATCGACACGCTCATGATCGGGAACCTCCGCTGCACGCCGAACCGATCCTTGGTCTCGATGTAACCGCGGCCGCGATCAGCGGGATCGTAGTAGAGGCGGATCAGGTGGTCGAAGCGATCGCAGATCGCGCGGCACACGCTGTCGGCGCGTTCGGCGCTCGTGACGAACACGAAGTCGTCACCGGCGATATGCCCGATGAAGTCGCCCGGGCCACCGAACCGCTGGACGACGTGGCGGATCACGTCGCCGGTCTGGCGGATCACCGCGTTCGCCTTCGCGTAGCCGTAGTAGTCGTTGAACGCTTTGAGGTTGTCGAGATCGAGGTAGCAGGCGATGGCACTCGAATCGCCGACCGCGAGGCGGCGCTCGATCTCGAACTGGATCGCATCGGCGCCCGGAAGCTGCGTGGTCGGCGATGCCCCGAGCTCGCGGGCCTGCCGATCGAGCGCCTTGCCGACACGCGCGAGGAGCTCGGCGGCGTCGAACGGCTTGACCATGTAGTCTTCGGCGCCGCTGCGGAATGCGCGGACCTTGTCGGCGGTGTCGCCGCGCGCTGACAAGAACATGATCGGCGGCATCCCGATCGCGGGGTCGGCGCGGATCATCTCGGCGGTGCGATAGCCATCGATGCCCGGCATCAGGACATCGAGCAAGATCATGTCAGGGCGAAACCGCCGCGCTTCGGCGAGGGCCGCGGTCGCCGAGCCGGCGTCGCGCACCTGATACCCGCCGAGCTCGAGCACCTCGCGGCAGATCAACCGGATCGAAGAGTCGTCATCGACGATCAGGACGCGCGGTGCCTCGCGGCGGCCACTCTCGACAAGGCGCAGGCACGCCTCGCGAAACGCGGCCGGTTGGATCGGGAACTCGAGCAAATCGTCGGCACCGGCCGCGAGCAAATCGGCGCGGCGCTCGGGCTCGCCGACGACCATCACCGCTGTCTTGTGCGTGTCGGGGTCGTGCTCGAGGATCGCGAGCAGTGCGAGCGCATCGGGCATCGAGCCCGCGAGCACGGCGAGGGCGGGGTGCTCGGCGCGTGCAAGCGCGAGCGCGTTATCGACGTCGTGCGCGACGAGCACGCGATCGGCGAGCGACATCAGCAGGCCCTTGAGCAGCAATGCGCGTCGCGGGTCGTCGTCGACGACAAGCGCGCACGCTCCATCGCCCAGGCCGCGGCGGCGAGTCGCCTCGATCGAGATCGGCTGCGTGACCTCGGCGGACTTTGCCGAGACGGGCAGGGTGAACACGAACTTCGTGCCGCTCGGCGCGGAGCGCGATGGATCACCCGAAGGCGACTCGACCCAGATCCGGCCGCCGTGCGCCTCGATGATCGTGCGCGAGATCGAGAGGCCGAGTGCGGTGCCACCGACGCGACGGCTCGATGCCGAGAACGGTTCGAAGATCTTTTCGCAATCTTCGGGTGCGATCGGCTCGCCGGAGTTGTGCACCGAGACCCCGACGGCGTCCTCCGACAGCGGTGGACCGAAGACCTGGACGTCGATCACGCCGCCGGTCGGCGCGAACCGGATCGCATTCGTCAGGAGATTTCCGAGCACCTGCGACAGGCGCTCGGGATCGCCGACGATCGAGATGTCATCGGCGGACGCGCCGAGCACGATCGTCAGCTGTTTCGTCGCCGCGGCCGCGCGATAGCGATCGATCACTTCGCGTGCGAGTCGATCGAGCTGCACCGGCGCCGAGGACACCGTGATCGAGCCGGCCTGCGCGCGCGCGAGGTCGAGCAACTGGTCGACCATCTGATTCATCCGCGTCGCGGCCTGGCGCGCCATGTCGACGTAACGCAGCTGGCGATCGGTCAGCGCGCCGGCGTAACCCGAGAGCACGATGTCGAGCGCACCCGCGATCGACGTCAGCGGCGTCCGGAGCTCGTGCGACATCACCTGCGCGAACTCGGCGCGCTTGCGCGAGACATCGGCGGTGTCACCGAGATCGCGAAGGATCACGATCGCCCCGACCGACTTGCCTGCTTCACGGAGCGGCGTCACCACCGAATGCAGCACGCGGTCACCGATCCGAACTTCTTCGCGTACGGGCTGGCCATCGGGTGCACCGGCTGCGAGATCGAACGGATAGAACCCGACGACGTCCTTGAGATAGTTCGTGTCGACGTCGGCGTCGGCAGGAATCCCGAGCATCACGCGCGCCGACTGATTGATCAGCACGTCGCCGCTACGCGTATCCGCAACGATGGCGCCGTCGGCCATCACGTCGACTGCGGTCCGCAGTTGCTCGGTTACCCCAACTGCCATGTGTCAGCGATCATACCCAAATGAAGCGAGGTTGGCGCGGCGCACGGCCGGCCAGCCGTGGGTAAGAATATGTGGGTGTGCGCGTCTCGCTTAGATCCGAGGCCTTCTCGGTACGGTACGGACCTGCTCGCGCGTTCACTCCTGGCGGCGGAACGTCTTCTCGAGTGCCGCGTAGAGGCCGCCCTTTGCGACGAGCTCTTCGTGCGTTCCCTGCTCGATCACCTGACCCTTGTCGACGACGACGATCAGATCGGCGTTGCGGATGGTCGACAGCCGGTGCGCGATCACGAGCGTCGTCCGGCCTTTCATCAGCTCGTGGACGCCGCGCTCGATCAGCTCTTCCGCCTCCGGATCGACGTGCGCGGTCGCTTCGTCGAGCACGAGAATCTCGGGGTCGCGCAGGAGCGCGCGCGCGAACGCGACGAGTTGGCGTTCGCCCGCCGAGAAGTTGCTGCCTCGCTCCGAGACGGTTGCGGTGACGTCGGCGCCGCGCCGGACGAGTGCCTTGTCGAGGCCGACGCGGTGGACCGCTTGATCGAGCAGCGCGCGCTCGTAGGCGTGCCCGAGCGCGATGTTGTCCGCGAGCGAGCCCGCGAACAGCACGACGTCTTGCGACACGACGGTGATCCGGCGGCGGAGCTCCTTGAGCGGAATGTCGCGAACATCGACGCCGTCGATCCGGATCGCGCCGGCATCGCGCTCGTAGAGGCGGGTCAGCAGCTTGATGATCGTCGACTTGCCCGAGCCCGTCGCTCCGACGACCGCGACGGTCGCGCCCCGCGGCACGCGCAGATCGACGCCGCGCAAGATCGGTTCGGCGCCGTAGCTGAACTGAACGCCGGCGAGCTCGACCGCCGTTGGAGTGGCCGGCTGGTCGGCGGCCGAGTCCGGGAGCGTGGGAGGCAATTGACCCGGCGTCCCGCCGTCGTACTCCGCCGTATCGAGCAGCTGGAAGATCCGCTCGCTCGCCGCCATCGCGCCTTGCATGACGGCGTACTTCGCCGAGAGATCGCGGATCGGGATGAAGAACTTGTTGATGTACTCGATGAACCCGACGACGACGGCGATCGTCGCGGCGTCTTCGGCGCGGTGACCCGACGCCCACCACAGGATCCCGCCGACCGCGATGTAACCGATCGCCTCGACGAGCGCGTACATCGCCGCGTCCGCGCGGATCTGCAACAGGTACGCGTCGCGATGTCCCGCATTGATCTCGTCGTATTCGCGCTGAGAGATCTTGTCGCGGCCGAGTAACTGCACCACGCGAATGCCGAACAGGTGCTCTTGCGCGAACGCGTTCATCGCGGCGAGTCGCACGCGGATCTGCCGAAACGATTTGCGCATCGCACGGCGTGCGTACTCGACGAGCACGAACAACAGCGGCAGCGTCACGAACGTCATCAGCGAGAGCGCGACGTCGATGTTCAGCATGATCACGATGATCACGAGCGCCTTGACCGCATCCGCGATGATCGTGATCGCGCCTTGCGAGAACATCTCGTTGAGGCTCTCGATGTCGTTCGTCATCCGGGTCATCAACCGACCGACGGGAATCCGATCGAAGAACGCCGCGCGTTGCGCGAGCACGTGATCGAAGATCGCGATGCGGAGGTCGTGCATCGTCCGCTGGCCCGCGAGCTGGAGAAACCACTGCTCGCAGAACGACGATAGATTTTGCGCGACCACGAGCCCGACGAACCCGAGTGCATCGATCGGCAGGGCCTCGATCTTCCCGCCCAGGATGTGGTGCTGCAGCGAGTACATGAACAGGTACGGCTGCGCGAGCTCGAAAGCGATCGTGGTCAGCATGAACGCGACCCACGCGACCAACAGGAGACTATGCGGCCGGATGTATTTCCAGAGGCGGCGGATCAGCCGCATGTCGTAGGCCTTGCCGAGGACGGCCTCGGCTTCGAGGCCCGGCCGTCCCTTCGGCGCTGCGACCGCCACCATTACACCGCCTCCTTGCGCACGATCTCCATCTCGGTGTCGAGTTGCGTGCGGTACAGGTCGCTGTACGTGCCGCCCGCGGCGATCAGCTGCTCGTGCGTGCCGCGCTCGACGATCTTGCCCTGATCGAGCACGATGATCTGATCGGCATCTTTGATCGCGGCGACGCGATGCGAGATCAGCACCGCGGTACGCCCGTGCAACACGGCACGCAGCTCCGCGAGGATCATGCGCTCGGTCTCCGCATCGACGGACGACAGTGAATCATCGAGGACGAGCAGCCGCGGCGTCGCGGCGAGCGCACGGGCGAGCGCGACGCGCTGCCGCTGGCCACCGGATAGCGTGATCCCTCGCTCGCCGACGATCGTCGCGAGACCCTCGGGCATCGCCACGACATCGCGCTCGAGTCCTGCCGCTCGCGCGGCCGCCGTGATCCGCGGCTCGCCACTGAGATCGACCGCGGCCGCCAGGGCACCGGCTCGCTCGAGCTCGCGTGCGCGCGCCGCGGGAATCGCGGTGCCGCCGCCGTATCCCATCGCGACGTTGTCGGCGATCGTCGTCGAGAACAAGAACGCCTCTTGCGGCGCATATCCGAGTTGCGCACGCAGCGAAGCGAGCGGGATCGTGGTGACGTCGCGGCCATCGACGAAGATCGTTCCGGCGGGTACGTCGATCAAGCGGCACAGCGCGTCGACGAGCGTGCTCTTGCCGGCGCCGGTCCTGCCGACGACCGCCGTCACGGTGCTCGGCTCGAGCACGAAGCTGACGCCTTCGAGGAGCGCGCGATCGCCGATCTTGATCGTCAGTTCTTTGACCTCGACGCGCGCAGGCTCGGAAGAGATCGGCAAGCTCGGGCCGGTTCCGTCGACGATGTCGGGCTTGGTGTCTTGCAGCTGCACCAAGCGCGACCACGAAGCGCGACCGCGCTGGACGAGCGCGAGCATGAAGCCGAGCGTCAACGTCGGCCACACGAGTCGCGCGAGCAGCGCCGCGAACGCGGTGTAGTAACCGACGCCGATGTCGCTGTGGATCACTGCGCGGCCGCCGAACAGGATCAGGATCGCGACGCCGAGCGGCGCGAGCGTATTGAGCATCGGCCCGAGCTGGATCCGGACGATCGCCGCCGCCATGTTCTTGTCGAGCAGGCGCTTACTGCCTTCGAGGAAGCCGGCCCGCCGCACGCCCTCGAGCCCGTACGTCTTGATCACCTGGATCGCCCCTAGATCCTCCTGGATCCGGCCCGACAGCGATCCGAGCTCGGCCTGGACGTCGCGCATCGTTCGATAGATCCGCTTCGACAGCGCTTGTCCGACGACGAAGATCAGCGGGTACGGAATGATCGAGATCAGAGCGACCTTCCAGTCGATCCAGATCATCATCGTCAACACCGTGCCGAACGAGGTCACCGCGTTCGAGAGGTGAACCGCGCCGGCGCCCCACATCGCGCGCACCGTCTGCACGTCGTTCGTGAGCCGCGACATCACGTCGCCGGTGGGATGATCCCGGTAGTAGCTCGGCGACAGGGTCATCACGTGGCCGAACAGCTCGGAACGCAGATCGAACTCGGCGGCGCGCGCGGTGTTGAAGATCCAGACGCGCGAGCTGATCCGCGTGAGCGCGGTCGCGATCGCGAATACGATCAAGAGGATGATCGCGCTCGGCACCAGATCCGTATTGCCGTCCTGGAAGGCCTGGACCGCGTGGCTCTGGAAGTATGGGATGCCCAGGAAGAACAGATTCGTGAGCAGCAGCATGCCGATGCCGCCGTACAGGGCGCGGCGATACGGCTTCAGATAGACGAGCGAGCTACGCGCAGCCACGAGTCACCTGTCTACCCTCCCGCGTGAGCCGCCACAACTCCCCAACGGGAACAGTGCCGTACATCAGCGACGGCTTTCATCCTCTAGTTCCTGCGTTCGAGACTTGACCTGCGGACAAAAAGTCCGCGGTGTGGGGCGCTTCGGGAGTCGCGCAAGGACCGGATCAAGCCTGCCGATCCACATGAGCTCGACAGCGGGCCCGATCGACACGAGGGCAAGCGGTAGTCGGTTCGGAGACTTGGAGCCGCCAGAAAAAACACGATTGGCTAGCACGACCAGATCGGCCGCGACTTGCCCTAACCCTGCGAAGGAATAGGCGCCCGGCGTTGAGTTTGTGAGGGCGGATGCGTAGCATCGGGAACCGGGTTCGGGGATCCCATGGCCGATCTGTCCTCACTTCTCGCTGTCATCGAGCACGACCCCGAGGACGCACAAGCGCTCGAAGCGCTCGCCGCTGCCGCGCGAGCGTCGGCACCCGACGTTCGAACGACGCGGTTCGCGGCGGCGCGAAAGGTGCTCTCGGGGCGTAATCGACCCGATGGCGTCGTTCACTTGATCGATGTCGAGCTCGATGCGACGACGGACCTCGACCGCAAGATCGATCTGCTGCTCGAGAAGGGCATGGCCCTCGACGGCGAGCTGCTCGACGTCAAGGCCGCGCGCGAGGTGTTCGCGCAGGTCCTGAAGCTGCGGCCGCAGGACGAGATGGCGACCGACGCGCTCGAAGAGCTCGATGTCGCCGAGAAGAACTGGC
>JAQBQF010000241.1 GCA_028287115.1 Myxococcales bacterium | reverse complement strand
GTTGTGCTTGAACACGAGCTTCGAACGCCTCGCGAGTGCTCAGCGCCCCTCGCGCCAGGCTGTACTGGTAAGCGCGGCGGCCCAACGATCGCTCAGGTCGAACATCGTCGTCCGCCGCGGCGCCGGGCATTGCGCCAAGAGCGCAAGACGGATCTCGACGCCCAGCTCCTTCGTGGATAGCAGCATCAACGCGTAGAACCGTTTGTGCCAGGTGCTGCCGTCGAGCACGTACCGGCATTCCCGCCACCGTGCCGCTCCGTTACTCTTCTCGACGGTACCCTCGTCAACGACCTCGAGGGTGCCGGCGGCGTTCTGCAGATCCAGCGGCACCGAGAGCGGGCCCTCTACCCAGAGCATCTCGTCGCGGTGCGCAGCGTCGGCGAGCTGCACCTCGAACGAGTGCCCCGACGTCTCGAGCGCCGAGTACACCTTCACATGGTCGGTCACGGGAACAGCGAAATCCTGCGTGTGCACGGAGTAGATGGGCACGCTCGGGTATTCCGTGAGGTCGACCGTGACGTCTTCCACGGTTGCGTCGCCTTTCGGGCTGAATCCGAGCCCGTCTCCTGCCGGGCCGAAGAAGACGACCTTCGCTCCGGTTTCAACGGCGATCTTCGGCGGCCGAAACGTCACGCAGAATGGAACCCGCGGCACCAACTTGCTCCCATATCCGGTGATGTACAGGTCCATGGCTCGCGCGCGACTCTAGATCACGAGAGCGCCCACGCAAAGCACGCACCCGTTGCATCGACGGCGAAGCCGCGTCGTAATCACCGCCCCGACGTCACCAAGATTTAACAGCGAGCGGGACATCGCCGCCGTAAAACGAGAGGCCGTCAGGAAAGCGGACGAGGAACGATCCAGATCTGCCTCCGTTCGTGACCGGGCGTGCCGATGCGCTAGCCCTCGCGATCTACGACTACGCGAAGCCGTACGTCGCCAAGTGACTCACGTCTGCGACTCGTGCCTGTTGCTGCTGGAACACGCCGCGCGGCTTGCTGTCGCATCTCCGTCGGGTACTTGCTCCGTCGCCCTATGACTCCATCCTCTCGATCATCGCGGGTTCCTCATCACAGTCCCGGGTGATTGCCGAGCAGGCCGCGCTTGACGTCGCCGGTCGGGGGCTTGGCTCCGAGCCAGATCGCGAACAGCGAGCGCGCGAAGTCAGCGTTGTTGATGACACCCTTGGTCACGTTGTTGACCTGAACGGTCACGCCCTGACCGGGGAGGTAGGTGAACACGAGGAGGTCGCCCTTCTTGAAGCTCGGCGTCCAAGCATCCAGCCGAGCGATCATCGGCTTCAACGTGTCGAGCGAGACGGTAGCGTTGTTGTGGAAGCCCTCGTGCCATGCCTTGACGATGTCGTCGTGACCGACGTCGCGCACGAACCGCAGCACGAGCTGCTTGGCCTGATCGCTTTCGACGAGGATGCGCGGGTTCGACGAGACATGCTCGACGTAGAGCCCGGCGACGTAGACATCGATCTTGAAGATCGTCGCCTCGCGTAGACCCATCCCGTTGAGCGTCAGGCGCCTGTCGCCGACCGTTACCGCCTCGGGAAGGGTGACGCCCGCCGTGGTGCCCGCCGCGGCGGTTGAGGCGGTGACCGGGAGAGCGATGAGCGAGATCAGAAAGAACGTGAGCCGCATAGCGGTCCTCTCCTGGGAATTCGATCCAACAAGCAGCAAGAACCACGCCCTCGACGCGCGTGCCCGGAGTCCGGGTTTCGCGCATCACCTGCGTTGGGACCGCTCACGCTCGATCGACTGTCGCTTCTTCTAAGTGGCGGTCCAGGAGCCCGGATCGTGTTCCGAGCTCTGATGCGGCCGCTGCTGACAGGGCTCGGCCTGCATCGAGAAAATTAGGTGCCTCGTCGCTGGTTTGAATCCCGTCGGGGTCGCACGTAGTCGGACGATTCAGACACGTCTCGTAGCGCGAGGGGATCGCGAACCCGTATCAACGTCTCGACCAATAACCAGGGCGGCGGCTCAGGTGCGCGAGCGCGAGGATCACGATGTCTTCGCCAACGATCAGCGTGAACGGAAAGCCATCGACCACTGCACGACGTGCCGAGCCCGAAGCGAAATGCTCGCGGCACGCATCGACGAGCGCACCGCCTGCAACGCGCTCAGTCTAACTAAGCCACGAGCCGAACGCCTCCGTCGATGTCAGGATCACGCTGTGTCCGACGTTCGCGTGGTCCACAGTCACAAGCTCTCCGATCCCGATCGCGAGGCGCTTCGGCGCCTGCTCGATGAGGCCTACCAGGGCGACTTCTCCGACGACGATTGGGCACACGCGCTCGGAGGCTGGCATGTGCTCGTGGGCGACGCAGCATCGCCTATCGCCCACGCGTCCGTCGTCGAGCGCCGCATGATCGTCGGCGCGCGCGAGCTTCGCGCCGGCTACGTCGAGGCGGTCGCCACGTTGCGCGCGCGGCAGCGCACCGGACTCGGCACGACCGTGATGGAGACGATCGGCAACCTCATCCGATCTCGATTCGACGTCGGCCTGCTTTCGACCGGCGAGCATTCGTTCTACGAGCGCCTCGGCTGGGAGCGCTGGCGCGGCCCAAGCTACGTCCGCGGCACCGGCGGCACAGCCGCGCGCTCGACCGACGACGACGACGGCATCATGGTGCTGCGCTGTGCGGCGAGTTTGGACCTCGACGCGACCGCCGCGATCGCGTGCGAGATGCGAAGCGGCGACAGCTGGTAGACGCTAGATCGAACCGCTCGTCAGGATCATCGCGGATCGCTATGATCCTTCGCTGGACGGTGACGGCTGTTGCCGACGCAGCCGATCGCTTCCGTCGCATCGCGGGTGCGCGCGAGGGGATGACTGCGCTGGTGCGCGCACTCGAGGATCACGAGATCCCAGCGACGGCGATTGCGGCGCGCAAACAGGTCGGATAACCATTTCGCGAGGTGAAGCGTGGAGGATCGCATGAGTGGAACGATGACTGCTTCGTCAGGGCGATACGATTCGCAGGTCTCAGGACAACAAGTGCGCGCCATCAGAGTTCCCCGCGCCGGGCGGCGTGTTCTCGTGATCGCGCTCGGTGTCGCTTCGACGGTCTGCGCTGTTGCGTGTAGAGAGACCCGTGCCACATCCACATCGAAGACGATGGACCCATCGGTGAGACCGCCGCCGGCTTCTTCGATCGGTGATGCGACGGCCGCCGACACACCCGCCGCACGGCAATTTGCCGGCTGGCTGACCGCCTTCAACTCTGGGGATCGTGGCGCGCTGGTTACGTATCACCAGCAATACTTTCCCTACGAGGTTGCGAGCGAGGATGTGGCCGGCATCGATCATGAGTTCGGGTTGATCCAGGGCACGGGTGGATTCGACCTGAAGACGCCCGAGAACCCGACGTCGACGAGTATCGTCGCCATTCTCAAGGAGCGGCGCTCTGATCAATTTGCCCGCGCCACAATGGAGGTCGACCCCGCGGAGCCTCACCGCGTTGTCCGTTTCGTGATCCATCCCATTCCGACGCCAGATGAGTTCCTCTCGCCGGACGAACGCAAGTCGCGGCTGGTTGATGATGCCAAGCGCCGATCTCTGATCGACGGAATCGCGAAGGAGTTGCAGGGCCATTACGTCGCCCCGGACACGGCCAAGCAAATGATCGCCGCCCTTCGCGTTCATCTCGCACACGGGGACTACGACAAGATCACGCAAGGTGAAGAGTTCGCCGCGGCAGTCACGAAGGACCTCCGCGACGTCAGTCACGACCTTCACCTCGGGCTCAGGTTTGGGCGCCATCCGAAGGGCCCAGGCCCGACGCTCGATGATCAGCGCGCAATGGGTCGCCGGATGAATTACGGATTCGGCCCGATCGAGCGCATGCCGGGTAACGTCGCTCACGTGGTCATCAACGGCTTCCCGCCGATACCCGATGACGAGGCGCGCGAAGGGGTCGCGGGCCTGATGACCCAGGTGGCCGATGCCGATGCGCTTATAGTCGACCTGCGCAACAACGGCGGTGGCTCACCCGACACGGTCGCGCTGATCGCGAGCTATCTGTTCGACAAGACCCCCGTCCACCTCAACGACATGTTCTCGCGCGACACCGGCTCGGTCCAACAATCCTGGACGGTGCGTGATCTTCGAGGTACGCGCTTCGGCGGCCAAAAGCCCGTGTACGTGCTCACCAGCAAGCGGACGTTTTCCGGTGGAGAGGAGTTCGCGTACGATCTCCAGTCCCTTCATCGGGCGAAGATCGTTGGTGAGACGACGGGAGGCGGAGCACACCCGGTGGCCCCACACGAGCTGGACGAGTGGTTTACAATCCTGGTGCCTTGGGGGCGCCCGATTAACCCGGTTACCAAGACCAACTGGGAGGGCGTAGGCGTAGTGCCCGACGTTGCTGTGACGGCCGACTCGGCGCTCGACGAGGCGCACCGCCGCGCGATCGACGACGTCTCGTCCAAGAGCAAGCGTCCGGCGCGACCGTGATCAAATACGTGTTGGAAGTGACAAGTCGCCTTCGCTGCGTAGCGCGCGGCGCAAGAGCCGTCGATCAGCCGACTGCGTTCTGTATTTGCGAACCAAACCCCGGTCGGGTCTGTTCCCTTCGAGTCCGGCATCGTCGCATTGCTCGCGGGGTTCCATCGCGAAGCGGTCTCCAGCATCGCGGCAGCCCTCGATTTGCGAACCAAACCCCGGTCGGGTCTGTCGCCTGGGGTTGTCACTTCCATTAGCGGCGCTTGACGGCCGGTATCATGACGACGGCGAGCGGTTGATTCGGCGACACCACGACACAGCCGGTATCGCCGTCTCCGAGCACGCTGACCGCATCGTCGGGTGACGTGATGGTGGCCAGCAACTTGGTTGAAAGCCCGACCGCGCAGATCGTTACGTCCTCGTCCGGTCGAGCCGGGAGCTCGCCGGTCAGATCGTCGGCCTCGACGTGGCCCTTGAACGCCAGTGCGAGCTGCGCGGCGTCGCGCTGGCCGAGAACGACCGCACCGGCGTGACCGTTGGACAGGATCTCGCGGACCGTTCCCTTGGTGTTCGGATGGGCTCCCCGCAACACGTACGCCATTGCTGCGTCCGGCGGGTTAGCGGTCTCGGAGCGGCCGATGATGTAGAGCACGTTGTTCGAGGACTTCTTCGTGGCGAGCCTGACGTGAACCCCGGTGAGCACGGGCTGGGTGACGTCGAGGTCCTGTGCGGTGTCCGTATCGTGGTCGAGGAGCAGGGCGGCGATCTGCTGCTTGCCCCGAGGGATCCGAGAGAGCTTGAAGTGCCCGTCTCGATCGACCGGACCGGCATGGAGCTGAGAGGTCTCGTCTCCATAGATGAAGATCCCAACACGTATGCGGCTGAAGGGCTCGCTGCCGAGCGCGACGTCCCCTTCGACGGTCGAGGTCGGCCCGAGCCTGAGCGTCATCGAGGGTGTGAGCGCCACCGGCAGTGACACCTGATCGCCGTGGCTCGCCATCGCCATTTTTCGAGCCCCCACCAGCTCGAAGGTCCCGTCGGCCTTGGTCGTGGTCTCGAGGGTCGTCGCGACCGCCGCGACGGGCGAGGAGAGCTCGGCATCGTCGCCCCACAGCTGGGCTCCCGCAACCACCTTCGCGTTGGCTACCGGCCTGCCGCGCTCGTCGACGACGGTACCCTTGACGTTCTGCGGCTCGTACCGCGAGTCCACCACCGCCGCCCCGCTGTACGCCGATCCGGCGGTGCGAGCCTCGAGGTTTGCCGCCTCGATCTGCCCGAGCCTCCACCGTGCGCGGGCTGCGAGCGCGGCAACCCCTGCGCCGCGCCCGAGCTCGCGTGCGCGGGCACCGTACCGATCAGCGAGCGCCATCACAGCATCGAGGTCTTCCGGGTTCGACCGATCGAGATGGATCTTCATCATCTCGAGAGCGGTCTCGAGCTCGGCTTGCTTGCGGCCTGCGGCAGCGTGGCGGGACAGCACGCTCTCGTAGGCGACGAGCGCATCGCCGGGCCGCTCCGCCTCGACGGCCTCGTCGGCGTGGATCGCAGCGAGCGCGGTGAGATTCGCGTCGCTCGGGAACTGTTTCGCGGCTTGCTCGACACGGCCGAGGGTGTCCGGTAGTCCGGTATAGGCTGCGAATGCGGCCCGGGCCTTGATCGCGTCGTCGTCGCACGCCGCCGCCGCCGGCTGGAGCTGCGCGACCAGCGCCATGGCCTTGCCGAACATCGACGGGTCATACGCGGGGTCGAGACCGACGCGGGCTGCGAGCAGCGCGACGGTTCTCACGCACGGCGGCTGCGTGTCGGCGGCAAGCTCGCTGTCGATCGCTTTCCAGCTGTCCTTCGCGTGCGCGAGCACGGCGAACGCGCTCGATAGTCGACCGTCGATCGTCGTCAGGAGCTGCGGCGGCTGATCGGCTCCGCAGACGGTGGGATCGACGAGCTCGTCGGCGAGCGCATCGGGTCCCGGATTTCGATCATGAAACGCATCGGCGATCCGTGCGAACACGCCATCGAGGCACGCGAGACGCGCAACGCGCACCTCTCGCTTGGCTTTGCACGCGGACTCGCGAGCGGTTCGCCATCGATCGACGTACGCCTTTGCGCCGGGCGTCAGCGTCACGCTGTCGGGATCGATGGCTGGCTGCACGCAGGCCGGCGCACGCAGCGTGGCGGATCCGGATACGAGGTACATGACGATGCCGGCAGTTGCCAGGCCGACTCCCGCCATCACCGCGATTGATCGACGAGAGCTCACGGGCTCGATCGCGGCGAGTAGCTCGCTCATCGACGGCCAGCGTTTCTCGGGATCGATCGCAAGCCCGCGGCGCAGCACCGGTCGCAACATGCGGGGGAGCCCAGCGTCGTCGAGATCCACCGGCCCGTCGAGGACGTCCTCGCGGAGCTCATCGAGCGTGGCGCCGACGAACGGCCGCTTGCCGCTCAACGCCTCCCACAGTGCGACGCAGAACGCGAACTGATCAGTCGCCGGCGTCACGGCCTCGAAGCGCCACTGCTCCGGTGCCATGTACGCAGGAGTTCCGAGCAGGCTGCCGGTCTTGGTCAGCGCCGGCGCCGTGGACTCCTGCCGCTGATCGACCGCCGGTCGTGACGAGCGACCGTCGGCGCCTTCCGCGCGGGCGAGCCCGAAATCGGTGACCAGGATCCGGCCGCTCTGGCTCCGCAGCACGTTGCTCGGCTTGAAATCACGGTGGACCAGGCCCTCGGCGTGCGCCGCAGCGAGGCCGCGCCCCGCCGCCACGAACGCCGCGATCACGTCGCGAGGCCGCGGTTTCGTGCTTTCGATCCAATCGCCAAGCGTCCCGCCCTCGATCAACTCCATCGCGACGAAGTCCTCACCGTCCGCGGCGCCGACGTCGAACACCGTGATCACGTTGGCGTGCGACAGCTTCGCCATCGCGCGGGCTTCGCGCAGTAACCGTGCTCGCGCATCGGCATTCTTGCCGTGCAACACCTTCACCGCCACGCGCCGCTCGAGCTCGGGATCGTACGCGGCATACACCACGCCCATGCCGCCCGTGCCGAGCACGGTCTCGAGCTCGAACCGCCCTAGCTTGGTCTGCGCGAGCTCTCGCGCCGAGCCGGGGCCACTCGCGACGGTCTCGGTTCCTGCAGCCGGAGCTCCCGGCGCCGTCGCAGTCTGCGCGAGCTCGTCGTCACTCGGCACCCGTTCAGGATAACCGGAACCGCGAGCGTTCCTAACCGGCTGGGGCGCAAAGGTCCGCTAGCCGCAGGCGGGCCGTCCGACCTCCTGAACGGGGCCGCACGCGATTGAGACCACGAGCTCCGTTGGGATCGGCTTGGTTCTGCACGCGTTGGAGGGTCGGACACAAGTTCCACAACTTGTGCAGCGGGATAGCCACACAACGTGTGCGCGTCGCGCGTTGGAGGGTCAGACACAAGTTCCACAAGTTGTGCTGCGGGATAACCACACAACTTGTAGGACTTGTGTCTGACCCCTCTCTAACGCGCGTGACTTTCGCGCTGAAGGCGTGTGCTATTCTCGTCGACGAGGCGGACCGTGAGTCAGGATCCGGAGCTGATACGGCGCTTGTTACGTGCGAAGGACCGGATGGACGCCGCCTCGCACGAGGACTGGCCGATTCGCCGCTTGGCTCGCGTCAGCGGCGTCTCGCACGCGCATTTCGCGCGATCGTTCAAAGTGGCGTTCGGCGTACCGCCGCACCGTTACCTCCTGACGCGCCGGATCGAGCGAGCGACCGCTCTGCTTCGCGACACCGAGCTCTCCATCACCGAGATCGCATTCGAGACCGGGTGGAAGAGCCTGGGCACGTTTGGACGGACGTTCCGCGACGTAACCGGCGACAGCCCCGGCGCGATCCGAGTGCTCGAAAAAGCGCAACCGCATCGACTCGACCAGGTGCCGGCCTGTTATGTGAGCGCGGCCCACCGCCCCGACCTCACAATCGCAGTTTCGGAGAAGCGGCGCCGCGACGCGTGAGGTACCTAGGGTCATCCCCACGGAGGTCCCATGAGCCAAGGCATCGACATGATCGGTCTCTACGTTCGAGATCAAGACGAATCCCTCGCATTTTACGTCGAGAAACTCGGATTCCGCGTCCACACCGACGCACGCAACGGCGACTACCGCTGGCTCACCGTCCAGCACCCTGACCAGCCGAACTTCCAACTCGGCCTCTTCATTCCGAGCGCGCCGGTGGTCGATGCCGCGACCGCTCAGACGCTGCGGGAGATCGTGAGCAAAGGAGCGATGCCTCCGCTCGTCCTCCGGGTCGACGACGTGCGCGCCGCCTACGACCGGATGCGCAACCGCGGCGTGGAGTTCACGCAAGAACCCATCGAGCGCTATGGCAACGTCGACGCGAGCTTTCGCGATCCATCAGGTAACGGGTGGAAGCTCGTGCAGTCCCGCAGCTAGGAGCCCCCATGAGAGCCCAGTTTTCGAAGGTTCTCGTCGCGCTGTCGCTCGCCGCGTGTGGAGGGCCCACGCAAGCGCGCCCGGCCGCGCCCGCGACGACTACCGCCGCACCTCATCACCGCCAAGGCCTGAAGATCGGCCTCGCGAGCGTCTATGTTGACGACCAGGCCAAGGCGCTGCGCTTCTACACGGAAGTGCTCGGCTTCGCGAAGAAGACCGACGAGACCAACGGCAACTACCGTTGGCTCACCGTCGCCTCATCCGATGACCTCGACGGCACCCAGCTGCAGCTCGCGATGACCGATGAGCCAGCAACAAGAGCCCTTCAGCAGGCGCTGTTCGCACAGGACAAGCCCGCCGTCATGTTCTTCACCGACGACGTCAAGGCGAGTTACGAGCGCATCAAAGCGCGTGGCGCCGAATTCACGATGCCTCCGACCGACGTCACCTTCGCGACGATCGCGATGGTGAAGGACACGTGTGGCAACCTCGTTCAGATCACCGAGCTGGCGCGCTAGGAGTACATTTGTGGACGGCAGCAGGTTCATAGTTGCCTAGTTCGCAGACGACGCCGAAACCAGGTGGAGCCAGGCCTGGACATGGAATAGTGCGAGCCGGGCTCGTCGATCCCGTCACCGCTCGTCACCCGTCTACCGTAAGCTTGAGGGGCATGCATCGCGCGGCCTTGACGTGGTTCGGTCTCGCGGCGTGTAGCTCGACATCGAGCCCGACAGCGACGGTTGCGCCGTTTCACTACGAGCTGTACGCCCACCATGCGGAGCCGCAGGGTCCGCCCGCGAGCCCGGTCGCTCCGGTCATCTACTACGATTCGATGCCGATCGAGAGGCTCGCGATCGATTACCCAAACTATGCCGACGCGATCGGGATGCAGCATACGGTGGAGCTCCGCTATGGAACCATAGTGCTCGCTAGCCTCGCTCGCACGATTGGCGTCCAGGACAATGCAGAGGCGTGCAGCGAGAAACATATGAATGCTCCGCTGACCACGTACAGCGAGACGCTTTGCGAATACGACAACGGAGAGTTCCGTATCGAATTTGCGGACGCGGCGACCGCAGATGGCGGTGGCTGCCTCGGCGACGCCTTTTGTCCACCACGATGCGGGACCTCGGCGACTTACACCGGCTGCCCCACCGGTACACACTGCACCAGCCGCGTCACGTCGGTCGATCCATTCGCGAGCTATCTCGACTGCGCGCCGATCGGCAACAAGCAGCTCGGCGACGCCTGCACACTAATCGCGGATCCGGCCGGCGCATACGACGACTGCGCCGACCAGCTCCTGTGCGCGTCGGGCACCTGCCAAGCCCTGTGCTCTGACGCGTGCGCAAGCTGCGACTACGTCCCCGGTCACGCCCCAGAGCTACGCATCTGCAACTGACGCCGGCGCGGCGACCATGCTTGCCAGAAAGAACCGGGGATTCGCGAACCAAATCCCGGTCGAGTCTGTTCCGGCACCTGTCGCCGATCGGCGCTCACCGCCAGACGACAGCCACCGGATCCGCGGCAAAACCGGAAGCGATCGTGCCGACCGCGCCGAACGACGCCTGGCCCCAACACCATACAGCGCCGGATTCGACCACGGCGCACGCGTGGTGCAAGCCCACCGCGACCTGCACCGCGCTCTGCACACCGCTGACCGCGCGCGGCGTT
>JAQBQF010000239.1 GCA_028287115.1 Myxococcales bacterium | reverse complement strand
GATCTCCGCGAGCTCGAGTTCATGAACTCGTCGTGTTTCAAGGCGTTCGTCGCCTGGATCGCGATGATCCGTGACCTCGAGACCGACAAGCAGTACCGCATGCACCTGCTCTCGAATCCCAACTTGCATTGGCAGCGGCGCAGCCTCGCGGCCCTGACGTGCTTTGCGGTGGACTTGGTTACGATCGAGACGTAGCCATGGATCCGAGCAGTATTCCGGAAAGTATCGTCGCGCGATTCCGGACGCTGTCTCTGGAGCGAGTCGCCCGTATCGAGGCCGTCTGGACATCGATCCTCGAAGGGGTCCATGAGGAGGCAGCGGTTCGCGAGATGTCGCGCGACCTCCATACGCTCAAGGGCGATTCGTGCATCGTCGGCTACACGGACGTGCACCTGCTGTCGCAGAAGCTCGAAGACCTCCTGGCGCTCGCCCGCCAAAATCGCTACCAGGTCTCCGAAGACTTCGAGCTGGTGGTCACGATGGCGACGCAGTTTCTCTCCATCCTGCTGCGCAAGAAATCGTCGAGTGGCATCGATCTCGCCGGCTTCGTTCGCCAGGTCGACGAAGTCTTGCGCGAGAGTCGCGCGCTGGACGACGGACCTCGGGTCAGTCGAGCGGGTAAGCAGCGGAGCGATTCCGCGCTCGATCGACTCTCGGAACCGACGCGCGGCAAGTTCGCGATCGCGGCGACCGCTGCGTTTCTCGAGTATCTCGGTGCGCGCGGTGGTACGTCGCGCACTCGCCTCCGCGGTATTTGGACCACGCTGCGCGAAGAGCTCGCGCGCATGCACGCCACGGCGCTCGACACGATCCTCGAGCGATACGCGATGTCGGGAAGAGAGCTCGCGGCGAGCCTGGGTAAGCAGGCAGTCGTCGTGCTCGACCTTGGCGAGGTCCGCGCGGACTCTCGCGTCGCCGAAGCGATCGACATCGCCGTCCTGCACCTCGTTCGCAACGCGATCGATCACGGGATCGAATCACCGGCGATACGCGAGGCCGCTAACAAGCCGGCGCAAGGAACGATTCGCTTGTGCGCGCGCGAGCACGCGGGCCAGCTTCAGATCACGGTCTCCGATGATGGCAGCGGGATCGATCTCGCTGCGGTTCGTGCGAAAGGTACGAAGCGGAACCTGATCGACCAAGCGCGCGCGGCGGTCGCGTCCGAGAACGAGCTACTCGACTTGTTGTTCCACCCCGGCTTCAGTACGCGCGACGAGGTGACGGACTTGTCCGGCCGCGGTGTCGGCATGGATGCGGTCCGCACGGCCCTGCTCCGCGTCGGAGGCACGGTCAAGATCTCGACCGAGCTCGGTCGCGGTTCGACGATCACGCTCCTGGTCCCGACGGGTCTGCGGCACGTCCGCGCGTATCAGTTCCTCGGGCCGGGCGGAACGGTCTCGCTCGCCGTGTCCGCACGGTGGACGCCTTCGATCGATCACACCCCCGACACCGCGCTCGATCCGATCAGCGCGATCCAGCTGCTCGGCTCGAGCCGACAGACCTCGGTCGACATGTCGCGGCCGGTGGAGGAGCTCGCGTTGCGCCTGCGCTGGGGCTTTCTCGAGCTCTCGCTGCGGGCCGCGACGGAACCCGTTCTCGTCACCGCCGAACGGATCTGTCCGACTCCCGACGATTATCCGGTCGAGGTGATCTCGATCGATGGGCACGAGACGCTGATGCTGCGGCCGGAGCACGTCGTCGATCTGAACACCGCGGTTCGCTAGATCTCCGAGCCCGCACCCGCGCGCTACGAGACTCGCGGTCACTCGTAGATGTACGCCGCGCCGGCGCGTAGCACCGCTGGATCCGCAGCCGCGAAGACACAGCGACTGACACGTGTCGTCACACATGTGCCCAGGGACGAGATCGGACGTCACCAACCCGTTGAAAACCTGGGCGTACGACCTGGTGCGGCATTTGTATTTGGCGCGCGCAGGAGGCTCCATTGATGACGACACGAACCATCCCCCTCCGGGGATTCGCCAGCGCGATTGGTCTTGCGGCGCTCGCCGCGGGCATGCTGTTACACGCTCACGCCGCCGTTGCGGGCGACGATGATGAGAACTACTGGCGCGTAAAACCGGAAGCAGGTCGCGAGGCGATCAAGCCGATGAAGCCCGACTGGTGCGAGCCCAACCACGAGGTCAACAGCGGCTGCGATAATCACTGCCAGGAGCGGACGATCCGCAGCGCGATCCAGCGCGACGTTGGTTCGGGGCTCGAGATGGATCTCAAGAGGGTCGCGAATCTCGCCTGCGACTTTCCCGACAGCGCGTATGTCCAGCAACAGGTCGCCTACTGGCGCCAGGACTGGGTGAACCACACCGCGATCAGTGAAAAGGAAGATCGCGACCTGCTGAAGGCGATGATCGATCGCGATGCATCCGACAAGCTGCAGGCCGACTACTGCGCAACGCTAGAACCAACCGCACCGGTCGAATCTGCACTGTACAGTCACCAGCGCGAGATCAAGACCGCGCTCGGCTGCGAGCACAAGTTCCTCGAGATGTTCAAGTTCGAAGGCAACTACCCGTGGATGGATCGTCCGGATCTGCCGCAGTCGGAGATCGTGCGTGCGTGGTCGATCGTCGAGTGCTTGAACAACGACGTCAATGCGCAGCACACGAACTACGAAGGCTACGCCAACTGCGTCGGTGACATCCATTTGCTCGATCGCAAGAAGCTCGACGCGGAGATCGCGGCGCTCAAGCTCAATCCGCTCGGCCGCGTTCGCGCGAGCGAGCTCTACGGGATCGCGAAGATCCGGGCAGACGCGTGGACCGCGCGGATCTCCAAGAACCCCGCGGAGAAGAAGGTGCTGATCGATGTGCCGCTTGCGGCGTTCAACGCCTGGAACAAGGACGTCTACGAGCCGCACAAGGCGCTGTTCGATGCAGCCTACGCGATCGAGGACAAGTCGTTCACGATCGAGACCAACGAGCTCGCGGCGAAAGCGCATCCGATGGGCTGCGCCGAGCTCCGCGCCGGCATCCACGAGTACATCAACTCGAAGAAGTCGAAGACCAAGGCCGACGTGATCGCGGCCGCCTCCGATGCTGTCGGCTATCCGCTGATCGAGCGGCTGGCACTCTGTGACGGCGCCGAAGGTCGCTACACGTCCGCCGCCGGCGAGCTCGCGTTGTTAAGGCAGAAGGGCAGCCGGATGCGTCAGGGCCCTCGTCTCGCCGCGCACTGGGCGGCGTTCGACGCGGCGCTCGAGAGCCCGACGACGGACTCGATGGCTCACCTGATTCCACCGATCGAGGACCACAACGACACCGTGTTCCATCGCGCGGAATTCACGACGGGTGGTCACGCGGGCGGCCGGTTTTCTCTCGAGGATCAAACCGGCGATGAGGGCATCTCGCGCGACCACGTGATCGAGCAGGGTAAGGTCGTGACCGTCAAGAAGACCAAGGACGGCACGCTCGTGACGTTCAAGAAAGAAAAGTGGTTCGAGCCGACCTGGTCGTGCACGGAAGGCCGCGTCATCAACTACGAGAGCGACGGAACGCCGATCCGGTCGCGCAACTGCGTACAGGTCGGTTCACACGAGGTGACCTATCAGCTCGAACCGCATCTCTTCGACGAGGCAAGCAACGTTGCGAGCCTCAAACCCGGCGTGATCGCCAAGTGCATCTACGCGGGCGAAAAAGTCGGCGAGGCCCACCGCGGCTTCCTCGTCGGGATCGACAAGCCGGGAGCCGGCAAGAAGACCCCGACGGCGGTCGAATACTTCGGCGCCCCGCTCAAGTAATGTAGCGATGGCGCGAGTGTGCCGTGCATCAAGGTCCGCGGTATTGCTTTTCATCGGCGACGGAGCGAGGCAAGCCTCGCGCTTACGCCGAGAAGCCACCGTCGATCGTCAGGCTCGCGCCGTTGATGTAAGTCGACTCGGGGCGCGCGAGATAAGTGACAAAGCGAGCGATCTCGTCGGGGTCGGCGACGCGCTTTTGCGGATTCGCGTTACGCACCCAGTCGGCGTGCGGACTGTCGCTCGGATTCATGTCGGTGGCGGTTGGTCCGGGTTGGATGTTGATCACCGAGATGCCGTTTGCGGCGAGGTCCCACGCCAGGCCACGAACGAGCCGCGCAACGGCTGCCTTCGTCATGCCGTAGATCGAGGACCCAGGAGCCATCGCGCGCTCGCTGGTGTTGCTCCCGATGATGAGGATCTTGCCGCCGCGGGGCAGGTGACGAGCCGCGGCTTTCGCGGCGACGAACACGCCGCGCACGTTGATCGCGAGCATCTTGTCGAAGTCTTCGAGACTAAATTCGTGGGCCTTGCCCATGATCAGGATCCCCGCATTGTTCACGAGGAGGTCGAGCCCACCGAGCGCTTTCACGCCATCCGCGATCGCGCGCTCGAGTGCGCTCGCATCGGCGCTGTCGGCGTGCAGCGCGATTGCGCGGCCGCCCTCGGACTCGATCCCGGCGACCAGCGTTTTCGCTCGATCGATGTGACTGACGTACGTGAAGGCGACGGTCGCGCCCTCGCTTGTGAGCCGCTTCACGATCGCAGCTCCGATGCCGCGCGATCCACCGATGACCATTGCCTTATTTCCCGCTAACGAGCTGTTGTCGAGCATGTCAGTTCTCCTGGTTTCTAGAACACTCAGTCCATAAATGGTCGCGCGTGAAAACGGCTCGCGGATCGCCGAGATCAGCGCGAACGTAGTGCGTTGACGGCAAAGGTCGCGACGTCGCGGAGCGCTTCGGACGATACGCCGGCCTTGGCCTGTACCTTCATTCCGCTGAGCGTTGCGCCGATGAAGCGTGCCGCGGCGCGGCTGTCGATCGACCGAGCGATGTCGCCTTGCGACTTGCCTTCGTCGATGATGTCTTTGAGATGCGCTTCGAGCAACCCGCCGGTGGTCTCGGTCAGAGCGCGCACCTCCGCATCCTCCGGCACGAGCTCGCAGATCGCGTTCACTCCCATGCAACCGCGCGCACGCACCTTATCGTGAGCTTCCGCTAGCTCGACCAGGACGCGCTCGATCGCCTCGAGGACGGTCGGGCCGGCGCGGAGCGTCTTCAGCAGCGCTGCGATGCTCTCGGTGGTGTAGACGCGCAACGCTTCGAGGAACAGTCCGCGTTTGTCACCGAACGTGTCGTACAGGCTCTGACGACCGATGCCCATGGCCTGAACGAGATCTTCCGTCGACGTGCTCGCGAAGCCCTTCTCCCAGAACACCGGGATCGCACGCCGGAGCACGTCTTCGCGTTCGAACTCCTTGTGCCGGCCCACGCTCTACCTGTAGCAGTTGTGGACTGAACAGTCAAGATAGATCCTGCGAGTCGCATGATGGTTACATCTGGCCGCGCGGCGAATTGTTATGAGTAGCAAATGGTTCGATCCATCGCGGTCGTCGTGGCGTTGGCCGCTTGCGGTGGCCACGGAGAGGTCAACAATCCCGGTCCCGATGCCTCGCCGGCGGACGTGGACGCGGCCTCGCCGGTCGCAAGCTCGACGTTGTCCGCGGAGCTCGCGGTGAACACGTCGGCGAGCCCGCTGTTTGTCGACGACTACAGGAATTACAACATGAGCGCGCAGACCGGGAACGGCAACGGCGACCTCGTGCCGCGCGCGATCTCGAAGGTTCCGCTCGCGACGCTCGTGCCCGGCGCACAGCTCTTCGTCGAGACCCAGACGTGGTTCTGCCATCTCATGGCGAACGAAGCTGGTGCACGTCTGGCTCCGAATGCGCGATGCGGCTCGCACATCGACGTTGGCTACAACTCCGATGATCCGGCGCATGTTGCCCGCATGGTCACCGATATACAGAGCCGCGGCCTTGCGGGCGTGATCATGGACTGGTCCGGCAAGGACGCGAGCCACGACGGAAACGCGACCTTCTACCCGACAGCGACTGCTACCGATCACATGCACGCGCGTGGCTCGACCGAGATCGGCACGAACTCGATCTACGCGATGAAGTCCGCGGCCGAGGCTCTCGCGCCCGGTGCGTTCTGGTTCGCGGTCAGCGAGGACGAGGGAATCACGAACTGCCGCAAGGGTTGGGGAGGCGGCTGCGCGTGTTGGCCCGCGTACGGCACGGCCTGCAACGAGACCACGCAGGTGATCAGCGACCTCTCGTACATCGACGCGCACTGGGCCCAATCGCCCGCGTATCTCAAGATCGGCAGCAAGGCCGTCGTGACGTTCTTCGCTCCCGACTACAATGCTTGCCCGAATCCGGCCGCCGCCGATTGCCAGCACATCGATTGGACCGCCGTGCAGCGGTTCGTGGGAGATCAGGTGTGGATCTTCGAGAACAAGGGCGGCTACGCGCACGCGTTCTCCGGAGGCGGCTTCAACTGGCTCGGCACGACGCTGTATCCCGGATCGGATCCCTCGTTCGGCGTCAACAATGTGAAGGACTACGATGCGTTCGTGCTCGCGAGCGGCCACGTCGGCGCCAATCAGCACATCGTCGCCTCGGCGTTCAAGGGCTTCGATGACGGAGTCACCGACGGCTGGAATTACGGCGACGGCTCGCACACGCGTTACATCGAGCAGCGGTGTGGCCTCACGTGGCTCGCAACGCTCGCACAGGTGAAGCAGGACTTCGTGCACGGTGTCGAGATGCTCCAGCTCGTCACGTGGGATGACTATGAAGAAGCGACCGAGCTCGAGACCGGCATCGATCCATGCGTGACTTCGATCGACGCCCACGTCTCGGGCACGCAGCTCACGTGGTCGGTCGCGTACGGCAAAGATCTGACGAATCACGTGATGGGCAGCGAGGACACGATCGATCACGTCACGATCTGGGCGTCGCCGGATGGCGAGCAGCTGTTTCGGATCGGTCCTGACCTCGTGCGCGATGCCAGCGGCGCACTGCCGCACTCGCTCGAGCTCGCGGCGTTGCCGCCGGGGACGACGAAGCTGTTCGTTCAAGCGATCGGCAAGCCCTTCCTCGCGAACGCGATGTCGGCGCCGATTCCGCTTCCGTAGTTAGTGCGGGCAGGTTCGGCTCGACTCGCGATCTCCAAGGAACTTGGTCGCGGCCGCGGCGTGATCTCGTGTCGTTAACGATGCCCGCGTGAATCGACCGAAACCGCGAAGATCAGACCACGGCTATCGACGTCGACGGTGAACGTCGTGCGCCCGAACATGGTCGCCGGTCCGCCGTCGGGCTTGCCCGGCTGGCGAGAAAACACCGCCGCGAGCGCGGCGAGCCGTTCCTGATCGACCGCTCCGGCGAGGAGGGGTGCTTTGCTCGTGGCGGGGGCGACGATCGCCTTCTCGGCGAGCTGCGTGCTCTTCGGACCAACGGCGATCACGAGCGCGCGCTCGCCGACGCCACCGACGACCTCGAACGGCAGCGGGAGAGGGAGAACGACTTGATGTAGCGCACCGTCCGCATCGATTCCGAGCTTGCCGAGTGGCCCCTTGGCGGTGATCACGTCGAACAAATGTGGCGCCGACCTCGATGCGACCATCGCAAAACCATCGAGCTTCTCCGGCATGCCGCCGCCGACCGGCATCACGAGCTCGTGCAGCGCGAACGCGACGCTGT
>JAQBQF010000232.1 GCA_028287115.1 Myxococcales bacterium | reverse complement strand
GAGCTGGTGCAGACTTCGCGATGCGATCCGCGTGTTCGCGGTTCATCGCATTCTCTCGATCGAGTCGTTGCCGGACGACAGTGCCCGCTCAGGGCCGGCGAAGCGGAGCCTCGAGCGCGCCTTCCGCGTCTGGTACCGGGACAAGGTCGAACATGTGGTGGTGCTATTCACGGGACGGGTCGCTGGCGAGATTCGCGAGCGGCGGTGGCACGCGAGTCAGCGGACGATCGATGCGGCCGATGGTGGCGTGTACTTGCACCTGGATATCTCGGCGCCGGAGGAGCTGGAGCGTTGGCTGCTGGGATTTGGTCCCGACGCGAGAGTGATCGAGCCGGTGCGTCTTGCGGATCAGATCCAGCGTCTGCACGCGCAGGCAGCGGGCGCCAGCGTCGTGATCGAGGCGAGCGAGCCACGCCGTGTGCATGCTCGACCGCTCGCGGTGAATCCTGTCGCCGGACGTGCACGCCGGAGCACATGACCGGTCCGCGTCGCGTTCCCGAGTTGGTGCCGGCGCGCATGCTGAACGAGCACTCGTACTGCCCGCGGCTGGCCTATCTCGAATGGGTTCAGGGGGACTTCGCCGACAATGCGGACACGATCGATGGCCAGTTCCAGCATCGCAACGTCAACGTCGAGGCCGGCAGCCTACCGGATCCAGACAAGCCTGTTGAAGAGCGCTTGCACGCGCGGTCGGTCATGTTGTCGGCACCGACGATCGGGCTGATCGCGCGAATGGATCTGATCGAGGCCGACGGCAAGATGGTGACTCCCGTCGACTACAAACGCGGTCGAGCGCCCGATGTAGCCGAGCAGGCATGGGAACCGGAGCGCGTGCAGCTCTGCGCCCAAGCAATGGTTCTCGAAGAGAACGGCTACGCGGTCGAGCGCGGCATCATCTACTTCGTGATCTCGAAGCAGCGGATCGAGGTTCTGTTCGACGACGCGCTACGCGCGCGAACACGCGCGTTGCTGGCCGAGCTGCGCGCGACTGCCGACCGACCCGAGGCGCCACCACCGCTCGTCGACAGCCCGAAGTGTCCGCGTTGCTCGCTCGTAGGGATCTGTCTCCCGGACGAGACCAACCTCCTGCGCGGCCTCGAGGACGGCGATTCTGTCCGGCGGCTCGTTCCGGCGCGCGACGACGCGCTGCCACTTTACGTCCAATCGCCCGGTTCGAAGATTGGCCGGTCTGGTGCCGAGCTCGTGGTCGAGACACGCGACAAGGAGAAGCACACGGTGAGGATTGCCGACACGTCGCATGTCGTGCTGTTCGGCAACGTCCAGATCTCTACTCAGGCCATCCAGGATCTGTGCGATCGCGGCATCCCGGTCGTCTACCTATCGTCGGGGGGTTGGTTCTACGGAATGACGCGCGGCATGGATCACAAGAACGTCGATCTTCGTCGACGACAGTTCGAGGCCGCCGCTAGCACCGAGCGCTCGCTACAGATCGCCCGCCGACTCGTCGGCGTGAAGGTCCGAAACTCGCGCACGATCATTCGACGCAATGCGAGTGCGGCTCCGGCGCGCACGCTTCAACGGCTCAAGGAGCTCATCACCACGGCGGAGGGAGCAACGAGCCTCGAGTCGCTGCTAGGCATCGAAGGCACGGCGGCTCGCCTTTACTTCGAAGCGTATAGCGAGATGCTTCGTCCGCCGAGCGACGCTGGTGATCCGACGGCGCTGACGTTCGATTTCGACGGACGCAACCGACGCCCACCACGCGATCCGGTCAACTCGCTGCTCTCGCTCGGCTACTCGATGCTCGCAAAGGATCTGACGATCGCACTGCAAGCGGTCGGCTTCGATCCGTATCTCGGGTTCTATCATCAGCCGCGTTACGGTCGGCCAGCGCTCGCGCTCGACGTGATGGAGGAGTTCAGGCCGCTGATCGTCGACTCGGTCGTCCTCTCGATGATCAACACCGGTGGCATCAAGCTGGCTGACTTCATCCGGCGCGGCGGTGCGGTGACGCTGACGCCAGCAGGGCGGGGCAAGTTCATCCGCGCCTATGAGCGGCGAATGGACGAGGAGATCACGCATCCGATCTTCGGCTACCGCATCAGCTACCGGCGCACCCTTGAGGTCCAGATTCGGTTGCTCGCGCGATTTCTGACGCGCGAGATCGACGAGTACCCAGCGTTCGCGACGAGGTGAGCATGCGAAATCGATACATCGTCACCTACGACATCAGCGACGACGATCGCCGCAACAAGGTCTTCACCACGCTCCGCGGGCGCGGCGACCACATCCAGTATTCGGTGTTCCGCTGCGACCTGTCAGATAGCGAGCGGATCGCGATGATCGCCACGCTCCACCCCTTGATCGAACACCGGGAAGATCAGATCCTTCTGATAGACCTCGGACCCGTCGACGGCAGAGCCGCAAGTTGCGTCAACGCCGTCGGTCGGCCGTACCTCGCGCCCGAGCGCACCGTCGTGGTCATCTGAAGTGAACATGCTCTGTGACAATCGAATAGCCTACAGTCGAGCGGCGATTCGAGCGGTGTTGTGCGCGTCGAAGTCGGGTCGCCGCTCGACGCAGTTAACTGCTGAAAAAGCATTCACTCCCGCGTCCAAGTCGCCTCGCTCGCGAACGTCGCAGCTACCCCACGCTAGCCACTCGCAACGACCACTACAACCAACTGAAATTACAAATAGATTGTCCCCCACTGTCTCCGTCGATGTTCGTCGACGGCTCCATTGAAGCGTAAAACCAAACCGTTGCTTCAGCGACCCAAGACCAGTCTCCGTCGATGTTCGTCGACGGCTCCATTGAAGCAACGCGATCACGCCACAGACGAACCTCACACCACAGACATGTCTCCGTCGATGTTCGTCGACGGCTCCA
>JAQBQF010000221.1 GCA_028287115.1 Myxococcales bacterium | reverse complement strand
TAGCGAGCTTGGACGGTTAGCGCGTTTGGACGGTTAGCGCGTTTGGACGGTTAGCGCGTTTGGACGGTTAGCGCGTTTGGACGGTTAGCGCGTTTGGACGGTTAGCGCGTTTGGACGGTTAGCGCGTTCGGGGTGTTAGCGCGTTCTGATAAAGCTGCTCGAGCACACGCGCGAGCTGGTGAACGCGCACCGGCTTGACGAGATGCTCGGTGCAGCCGGCCTCGATCGATCGCTGGCGATCGAACTGCTTCGTGTGACCGGTCAGCGCGACGTAGTGGATCTGCCGGGATGGGTCCGTGCTCTCGCGCATGCGCTTGATGAGCTCGTACCCGTCCATCACCGGAAGCACGATGTCGAGCAGACACACGTCCGGCTGGAAGGTCTTGGCGATCTGTAGGGCGACCGGGCCGTTGTGCGCGAGGGCGACCGGGTATCCGAGGTCCTCGAGCCCCGTCTTGAGCGCACCAGCGGTCTCGTTGTTATCTTCGACGATCAGAATCCGCTTCCCCGCGGAGAAGCGCGGGGGCATCGGTGGTCCTTCGGGATGTTCGTGCGAGTCCATCATAGGAACAACAGAGGTGACAGGTACCGCGCTCAGATCATCACGCCCGCTGTGTCGACCACAAGGTCATTACCGCAGTACGGGTTTCCGTTAGTCCTTCATGCGTCGGGAGGTAAAGCCCGACGCAAATTTTGCATGACGTTGTACGTACCATCACTCATCGAGCAATCCGGAAATGGTCGTAAAACCGCCAGGATTGGCCGGCAAAGCTGGTTTAAAGAATCTTAGCTTGCGCAAACACGCTCGGGATATTAGCCGTTAAGGCACCGTGCTGATCATCATCCAATCAGGCCAGACGGGCGTCGAACGAGGCGCTTATCGAGCGGCGCAAACGGCTGGGCTCCAGCTCGCCGGGTTCATGCCGATGGATGGACGAGACGAGCTGGGGAAGATCCCGGAGCAGGTCGCCCAGTACCTGACGCCGTGCTTCGAACGCGGGCCTCGACCTGCCGTTCGGGCCAACGTGGCGCTGGCGTCCGGCGTACTGCTCGTCGTGCCCGATGCTCGGCAGGCCGACAAGTACACGGCGATGACCGCCACGCTGAAAACGGCGCGTAACCTGACGGTCCCGCGAAAGATCTGCGACTCCACGTCGGATGTCGACGAGGTTGTCGCGTGGGCGCGCAAGCTTCCGGAGACCTCGGGCTCCGTGCGGATCATGGTGACGGGCCCTCGGGAAACCCGATGGAAAGAAGGCGAAGCGGTCGCGCGTCGCCTCGTGACCGCGATCGCGATGACGTAGAGTCTGCAACGTGCCGACGTATCGGGGAAGCTGTCATTGCGGTGCGCTGCGGTTGCGTTCACGAGCGAACCGATCACCACAGGGTGCCGGTGTAATTGCTCGTTCTGCCGCCGAAAGGGTGCGGTGATGTCGACGCCGTACATCGCGTCCGATCAGTTCACCGAGCTCACCGGACTCGGCGATCTGGCGCGATACCGATTCGGCGACGTGATGGTCAACCACTACTTCTGCAAGACCTGCGGGATCTATCCGTTCCATGACGTGATCGATAAGCCGGGCTTGTATCGCGTCAACCCAGGCTGTCTCGACGATATCGATCCACTCACTGTCGCGATCACGCTGATCGACGGTCGGAGTTTCTAGCGCGCAACCCGCGGGGCTCCGACGTGTCTACCCCCAAGATGGAAGAGCTCTCGTACGATGTCCGCGATCATCGCGGCCGGTTGATCCGGTTCGCGATTGCCGTCGTGCTGGGAGCGCTCGTGACGCTGTTCGCGATGATCGAGATCCGCTCGGTTGCGGCCGCCCCGAACTCCGATCCGATCAGCGGTAGCTCGGTGGTGCTCCTCGCGGTCGGTTTGTTCGTCGTGGCGTCGGGGCTCGCCCTCGCGTTGGTCACCGGTGTCGCGCGCCGGCTCGCGAATCGCCGCTAACACGCTGATTCGACATGGACGTTCGCCAGGGCGAACAGTTCGTCTCGGCGCGGTCGCTTACGAAGCGGCCTTTGCATGACCACCCTGATCGTCCGATAAGGAGTTGGTCATGATGACTGTTCGCAGAGCTACCGATCGCGGCCACGCCGACCACGGCTGGCTCGACTCTCACCATACGTTCTCGTTTGCGAGCTACTACGACCCCAAACACATGGGATTCCGCGCGCTGCGCGTGATCAACGATGATCGCGTCGAAGGCGGGCAGGGGTTTGGGTCGCACTCGCATCGCGACATGGAGATCATCTCGTACGTGCTCGAGGGCACGCTCGCGCACAAGGACTCGATGGGTACGGGTGAGGTGATCCGTCCGGGCGATGTCCAGCGGATGAGCGCCGGCACCGGTGTGATGCACAGCGAATTCAACGCCTCGCCGAAGGACGAGGTCCATTTTCTACAGATCTGGATTCAGCCTGACAAGCAGGGCATCAAGCCGGGCTACGAGCAGAAGACGTTCACCGACGCCGACAAGCGCGGCCGGCTTCGGCTCGTCGGATCTCCAGATGGCCGAGATGGCAGCATCACGATCCACGCCGATGCGAACGTCTATGCCGGTATTCTCGCTGAGGGCCAGCGTGCCGAGCTCGCGATCCCCGACAAGCGGCATGCGTGGGTGCACGTGGCGCAAGGCAAGGTCCGCGTCAACGGCACCGAGCTCGCGGCAGGAGATGGGGCCGCATTTTCCGACGAGCGGCTGCTGCGGGTCGAAGGCATCGACGAAGGCGAGCTACTCGTGTTCGATCTGGCGTAGTCGCCATCCGCGCCAACGACGCACCTTTACATGGTACGTCGAGCACGGTGAGCAACGATCCGGAGACCCCGAAACCGCCGGCCAAGCCTGCACTTGCGGGCAAGCCCGTTTCCGTAAGGTTGCCTGCCTTCGACGAGCGGCGGTTGCGCTACGAGGACCTGGCGCCCTTCGCTGCGTCGCTCGATCCAAACGAGCTCCTCGTCATGGTGCGCGATGGTCGCGCACTCGTGCGCGCGAACGGCGCGCTCGGGCTTGCGGTTGCGGGTCAACCCGCGGCCGAGCTGGTTCTCCTGTTGCGCGATAGCGAAGCGATCGTCGCCAATGCCGCGGCGGATGCGGTGGCGCGGCTCGGTGCCGCGGTCCGGCCGCTGATCCCGCAGATCACGCAGGCGCTCGATGGAACGCAGACCGAGGTGACGGAACGCGTGGTGACGGCGTTGTCCGAGCTCGTCGGAAAAGCCGACGAAGAGCTGATCCTCGCGCTCGATGTCACGTTCGAGCTCGCGATGCGGACGATCGTCGAAGCATGTAGCAGGCTCGGCCGGGCCGGCGTGGCGTTTCTGATCAAGGCAGCTCGCCACGAGCGCAGCCGGATCCGGATCAACGCGGTCGGCGGGCTGGCTCGGCTTGGCAAGGCCGATGCCGAGCAGGCAATGGCGTTCTTGTCGCAGCTCGAGACCACCGATCCCGTGCCCGACGTTCGCACGGCGACGAAGAAAGCGATGCTCGCGGTCGTCGCGCGCGAGAAGGTCGAGATCGTCGATCGGCTGCCGAAGAACGTGCCCGACTTCGAAGCGCGCAAGCTGTCGGCTTCGGAGATACGCGAGTACGCGGACGTGATCGATGTCGACGAGATGATCTACGCGCTGCAGGATGGTCGCAATCACGTCCGGATCAACGCGGCGCGCTGCCTCGCGGTCAAAGGCGACAAGGCAGGACGCGCGGCGAGCCAAATCGGCCTGCTCCTGCGAGACAGCAGCGCTTCGGTAAGGCACGAAGCAGCGCGCGCCTTGGGCAAGCTCGGGAAACCGGCGCTCGAGGCGTCCGCGGAGCTCGTCGGTGCCCTCGGCGATGCGGACGCGGAGGTCGCCGAAGCGGCGGCCGAAACGCTCGGAAACCTCGGCGAGCAAGCGCAAGACGCACTCGTCACGGGACTCGAGACCGGTGACGAGCAGGGCGGTCGTCGCGTCGGCGAGCTCCTCACCCGCTTGGCGAGTGCCGCGAAGGTGCTGACCGAAGCGTTCCGCAGTCCTGCAGTCAACACGCAGGTCAATGCGGCGCTCGCGCTCGGAATGCTCGGCCGCGATCACGTCGGCGCCGGCCTGCAGGCACTGCATGGGGCGCGCACCGGCGGAGATGCGCGGACGCGTGAAGCCGTGCGGCGTGCGCTCGAACTGATCGAGGCCAAGGGCGACACCGGTCCGAAGGCGGTCGCGATCGACGGCTTCGAAGATCGATTTCTGTCGGCGGCCGATCTCGACAAGCACAAGGCGGTCCTCGGCAACGCCGGCGTCACAGATTTGTCGGCGCACTTGCACGACGGGCGTGACGTCGTGCGCGCGAATGCCGCCGTCGCGCTCGGCCTGCTCGGTGCCCCCGCTGCCTCGGCGGCACGTTCGCTCGGCGTGCTGCTGCGCGATGACGCCGCGCGCGCGCGGATCGCCGCGGCGCAAGCTCTCGACAAGCTCGGCGACGCGGCGGTGATGGAGACCGCTGGCGATCTCGTCGGTGCCCTCGGCGATAGCGATGACAAGGTCGCCGAAACGGCCGCGACGGTCTTGCGCGCGCGCAAGGCGCGAATGATCAGCGCGCTCGTGCGTGGGCTCGAAACGGATCGCCCGAACCACGGGCGCCGGATCGTCGAGCTCCTCAACGTCTTCGAAGATGCGTCGGAGATCCTGTGCGATGCATTCGGCAGTCCCGCCGTCAACGTGCAGGTCAATGCTGCCCTCGGCCTCGGGCTGCTCGGTTCGCAGCGCGTCGGTAAGGGCCGCAAGGCGCTCGAAGGCGCTCGCACCGGCGGAGACGTGCGCACGCGAGAAGCGGTGCGCAAGGCGATCGAGACGCTCGACGGCCCGCGCAAGACGGGCCCCGGTGCGATCGAGATCGACGGCTTCGAGACCCGACTGCTCGGCGCCGACGCGTTCTCGGAGCCAACGCGCCTCCGCGTCGAGGATCTCGTCGCATATCTCAACGACGGGCGTGCGATCGTGCGTGCGAATGCGGCGACAGCGCTCGGCTCGGTCGGACCTGCCGCCGCGGGCGTCGCGCGGCCGATCGGGGTCCTGCTCCGCGACGACGACATGGCGGTCCGGATCGCGGCCGCGGGCGCACTCGACAAGCTCGGAGATGACGCGGTCCGCGAAGTCGCGGAATTTCTGGTCGGCGCGCTGCGAGGTGATGCGACCGTCGCGAAGACCGCGGCACGCGTACTCGGCGCACGTAAAGCTCGTGTGCTCGGCGCGCTCATCAAAGGGCTCGAGACCGACGACGAAACGCATGCCCGCCGAATCCTCGAAGTCGTGAACGCGCTCCCCGACGCATGCGAGATCTTGTGCGACGCGTTCGAGAGCCCGGCCGAGAACGTTCAAGTCAATGCAGCGATCGGCATCGGTATGCTCGGTGCGAAGCGCGCCGGCACGGCGGGTAAGAAGCGGCTCGAGGGTGCACGTACCGGTGGCTTCGCGCGTACGCGAGAGGCTGTGTTCAAGGGTCTCGCGATGCTCAAAGACTTGGCCTAATTTCGCGCCGTCGACCGTCAGCGCCCCACGGAGACCAGGCGGCGATCTGTTGCGAGCTTCTAGTGCGCTCGGTGTCGCGTCAGCACGGTCGTACGACGTGCCGACACTGGCTTGCGGCTTCGGACGCGGTCGCTATAACGAATCCGTCAGCTCGAGCCCCGTCATGATGGATCAGCGACTGACGCAACAAGCACCATTGGAAGCGTCACCCGAATGTCGCGAATTGCAGCGCTTATAAACCGCGAGCTGATCGCATCTCACCGTCGGGAGATCGAGGCTCGCAACGAGCCTGGCGTGAGGTCGGCGCGCAGGAGACCGAGATGACCACGGCAGTGACAAGACGCGTCCCGACCGGGGTCGCAGGGTTCGATGTCTTGATCGAAGGCGGTCTGCTGGCAGGCGGGGTCTACATCATCAAAGGGCCACCGGGCTCGGGGAAGACGATCCTGGCAAACCAGATGAGCTGCTATCACGCAGGCGACGGCGGTCGCGTTGCGTACTTCACGCTGCTCGCCGAATCACACGCTCGGATGATCACTCATCTCCGCCGCATGCGGTTCTTTCGACCGGAGCTCGTCGGCGATGGGCTGGTCTACTATTCCGGCTATCGGGTCCTCGAAGAAGAAGGCCTGCCCGGCCTCGTCAAGCTGCTGCGCCGTAGTGCGATCGAGCGTGGGGTCACGCTGCTGATCGTCGATGGCATCGCGACGGCGGGCGCGTCCTCGGAATCGACTCGTGACTTCAAGAAGTTCGTGCACGAGCTGCAGACATTGTCGACGAGTCTCGGGTGCACCACGATCCTCCTCAGCAGTCCGGAACAGAGTCACCCGTCTCCGCCCGAGCACACGATCGTCGACGGCTTGATCGAGCTGTCCGACGATCTCAACGGCCTGCGGGCGCTGCGCCATCTCGAAGTCCCCAAGATGCGAGGCACCCGCCAGGTCCGCGGACTTCATACCGTCGAGATCACGGATGACGGCATCGTCGTGCATCCGCGCTTCGAGGCGGGGGTTCGCGAGACTCACAGGCGCATTCCGGGTCCACCGCGCCGCGGGTTCGGCATCGGCGAGCTCGACGAGATGCTGCAAGGCGGCGTCCCAAATGGATCGATCACGATGGTGATCGGCGCTTCGGGCGTTGGAAAGACGACCCTGCAGCTGCAGTTTCTGTCGGAAGGTGGGAAGCGCGGTGAGAAGGGCCTCTACTGCGGCTTCTACGAGCCGCCCGACGCGCTCCTCGCCAAGTGCAAGCGGATCCATCTGGGAATCCAACCGAGCGTTGATGCCGGCGTCGTCCAACTGATGTGGGAACGGCCGATCGAAGGCGTGCTCGACGTGATCGCCGATCGGTTGATGCGAAGAGTCCGGGAGACTGGATCGACGCGGTTGTGTATCGATGGCTTGCACACGCTGTTCAGGACGGTCGACTTTCCCGAACGTATGCGCGCCGTGACCGCGGCGCTCGCCGAGCAGCTCGAGGGACTGGGCGTGACGACGGTGTTTTCTGTCGAGACCCCGGAGCTCGTCGGGGCCCCCGACGGCGGGATCCAGGTCCCGATCGACGATCTCTCGGCGTTGACGCACAACGTGATCGCGATCCGATACGTAGAACGAGAAGCCCACCTGGATCGATTGCTCTCGATCATCAAGATGCGCGACAGCAACTACGATCGTGGAATCCGCGAGCTCCAGATCACGGAGCACGGCATCGTCCTTTCGAAGCTGGCGCATTCATCTCAACAACCAGAGAGCTCGCGGTCGGGCAACGGGAATGGCAACAAGCCTATGAAGGGGCGACATCGGTGAATCGTGAGCACGCGACTGTTTATCCTCGTGATCGATGACGAATACGACCTCGCCGAGCTGATCGCCGAGCTCCTCGGGGAGCGAGGGCATCACGTCACCGTTGCGATCAACGGCGTGTCCGGGATGTCGCTCCTGATGAACGGTCACTTCGATCTCGTGATCTCCGACTTCATGATGCCGGTGATGGACGGTGTCGAGCTGGTCAAGCGTATGCGTCAGGACGCGCGGCTCGAGAGCATTCCGGTGATCATGATGTCGGCGCATGCCGATGCGGCCGCCACGCAGCTCGATGGCTTGCTGCAGGGCTTGCTGCAGAAGCCTTTCATGCCGCGCCGACTATTCGCCGAGATCGATCGCGTGCTCGTGACGCTAGACTAGCGCTAGCAGCTCGGGGTCCGATGTGATGATCTTGGCTCGTGCCGTCGGAATCGCGATCTACGTTGCGGATTCTCCTCGTCGACGATCATCCGGAGCTGCTCGAGATCTCTGCCGTGATCCTCGGCATAGAGGGTCACAGCTGCGAGACCGCGTCGTCTGGGCGGGAGGCGCTTGCCGCCCTCGGCGACGGCGCCTTCGATCTCGCGATCCTCGACCTCGGCCTTCCGGACATCAACGGTTTCGAGGTCGCGAGGCTGATTCGAAGCCGCACGCCCGAGATCCTGCTGTGCGCGCTGAGCGGCTGGCGGCTGACGGAAGACCAGGCCCAGCAGCTCACGATGTTCGATCGCTTCGTCGAGAAGCCGGTCACGCCGACCATGCTGAGAGCGCTCGTTCAAGATCTCGAGCGGCTGCGCCGGACGGCCGGATAACTCGCGATCGCGTTGACACTCGCTTGGCGCAAGACCTGCTTTCGGGTGTAGGGTGCGCGCCGAACTGGTCGCACAGGAGATCGAGATGAATCGACGAGGCAGCGTGATCGTGGCGGTGGTGTTTGTGATGGGACTTCTGTTCGCTGGTCGCTCGGCGTACGCCGGCAGCTGCGGCTCCGACTCCGATTGCGCCGGTTACGGCAAGTGTTCGAGCGGGCAGTGCGGCTCGTGTGGATCGGATTCGGATTGCCACGGTCACGGCAAGTGCTCGAGCGGCAAGTGCGGCGCCTGTGGCTCCGATTCGGACTGCGCGATCGGCACGTGCTCGAGCGGACGTTGCGGCGCGTGCGGTTCCGATTCCGATTGTCGCGGTAACGGCAAGTGTTCGAGCGGCAAGTGCGGCTCGTGCGGTTCCGACTCGGACTGCGCGATCGGCAAGTGCTCGAGCAGCCGCTGCGGATCGTGTGGCTCCGATTCGGACTGCCGTGGGGGACGCTGTTCGAGCGGCCGCTGCAGCAATGCACACAGTGCCGGTCTCGAGCTGTTTCCGATCGGAGATGATTGCGCGACCGATGGCCCGATCTTGAAGCTCGCGCTCAAGGCGCCCAACGAGCTGTCGTGCCGGCTGGTTCCGTCGGCGGCGACCAGTAAGACCTTCCGCGACTTGCTCGCTCGGTTTCTGCAATAGGGACCTATCTATCCCTCGGCAAGTCGGTGAAAAACCCTGTATGGGGATTCGTCAGGTGCCGGGTTTCCGACGCCGAACGCACCGTATCTACGCGAAGTTGCGTAGCGATCGCATTGGCGCGACGATTGCTGCACCAGGAGCATGCGTAGGGTGAAGGCGATCATTCTCGTTGCGGCGCTGATCGGCTGTAAAGCCGCACGCAGCGCACCCGCCGATCTCCGTGTCTACGAGAGCCCCACCGACAGCTCGATCACCGAGGGTGAGACGACGCTCGAGATCGACCCGGACACCGCCTACAAGACGGTGACGGACTACGCGCGCTGGACGGTGATGTTCCCGGACGTCCACCAGGTCGTGATCACGAAGCAGCAGGGCGTCGATGCACGCGTGACGTTCATCGGCCCGAACGATCACCACGACAACGTGCATTTTCACAACCAGCCCGCCGCGCGGATGGTGTGGTTCGAAGACACCGGTGGAAGCGCCGAAGTCTGGGCGGAGATCGTGTTCATCCCGGGCGATCGTCCAGGCACCACACGCATGCACTCGCGGCTGTTCGCGACCGTTCACGGCGTCGCGTCGCTCGTCGTGAGCGACATGAAGATCCGGCTGATGCGCGAGCAGCGCGTCCACGACGACCTGTTCAACCTGCGCAACTACTTCGCCAAGCTGCGCGAGCAGCAAAGCCGCAGCTAACCGTCGATCGAGCGAGCGCTGGGCTGCCGAATAGCGGCATCGTGAGTCGGGCGACGAAAGATCGCTCGCGAGGTCCGAACTATTAGCGATCGAGCGCGCTCGTCCAATTCGGTGCCGGCGCGTGGATCGGTTGGAATGCGTCCGGCGCACAACCAACGAGCCCGATCAGAGCCAACGTAGAAAGTGTTTTCATGGCTGGCTAGATAAACGGTCGATGCGCCGCGCGCGATGAATACGATCTGCCGTGGCCTGTTAGATGACCGAACCTATTCTGCGATCGCTACGCTCGTGCGCTTCTTCAGTTAGCCACAGACCGGCGGCGCATCTACGTCTCACCCGAGCAGAGCGCATGCGCTCGGCGTAGCTGCTCGTCACAACTAGGACGGGCCTGCCGGTGAGGTGATCCTTCGCTGCCTTGTCGTATTCGCAAACGAGCGTAGACCGATCACATGACTCGTTTCATTTCGCTCGCGGCGCTGCTCGCGCTCACCTCTGTTGCGATCGCCGACCCCAAGGTGACGGTGCAGCCCGCCACTGTTCATCCCGGCGATCCGGTGCTCGTTACGGTGACCGGTGTGAAGACCGCGCCGAAGGGCAAGGCTCTCGGCACACCGCTTCGCTTCTTCAACGCGAAGCGAGGCTATCAAGCCGTGTTCGCGGTGCCGCTCGATACCAAGCCGGAGATCATCACGATCGATCTCGAAGGGCCGGCCAAGGCCGTGAGCCTCGAGGTGGACGACTTGACGTTTCCGGAGACGAGCATCGTGGTCGAAGACGAGCTCGCAAATCCCGACAAGGCGGATCGGGATCGGATCGACAGCGACAACAAGGCGATCATCGACGCGGCGCTCGAGAGCAAGGACCAGCCGCTGTTCACGCGGCCGTTCCGCCGGCCACCCGGCGAAGTGACCTCGACGTTCGGCGAGTGGCGCACGTTCAACGACGGCCACAAGAGCCAGCACCTGGGGCTCGATCTGTTCGCGAAGGAGGGATCGAAGGTCAAGGCGATCAACGCAGGCACCGTCGTGCTCGTCCGCGATAGCTTCCTCGCCGGGAACCTCGTCGTGATCGCGCACGGCGCCGGGATCGCGTCGGCCTACTATCACCTGAGCAAAGTGCTGGTCGCCGAAGGCGAAAGGGTCGAGCAGGGCGCCGAACTCGGCCTTGCGGGACACACCGGCCGCACGACGGGGCCGCATCTCCACCTGAGCGTGCGCGTTCCAGGTGGCTTCATCGACCCGGCGGCGTTCTTCAGGCTCGCGCTCGCGCCGACCACCCTCGCGAACGCGCGCGAGGACCAAACAAAACGCCCCAGGCGGTCAGGCCTGGAGCGTTGATCGGCGAGCGAGCTCTCGATCAGAGCGGCGCGGCCGAGTACGGGAAGACCGTATCGGACACGTTCGCGTGATACTGCTGCGGGTTCACGATGCCGGTCGAGGCAATCGTGTTGCCCGAGTTCTGCGCATCATCACTCGAGAAGTTCACACCGTCGCTGGTCAGCGCGTTGACCTGGTTGTATGCGCCCTTCGGTGTACCGGCACCGTTGATCAGGTAGTTGTACGTGATGTCGATCGTGTCATCACGCAGGCGGCGACCACCGCATAGCAGCGGCGTCGAGCTCGCGTCGCCACAGAGCGTCAGGTAGTTGCTCGTGACGGCCGTGTCGATGCGCATGACGTCGGGCTCGAACTGGCTGAACACCTTGTCGGCGTAGGCTTGGGCAGCCGTGACCGATGCGGCGGTCAGCGTGACACCGGCAAGCGTGCCTTCTGTCCACACCGCCGCACCGACGGCGTGGCAGGTCATGCCTGCGGGCTTGACTCCCTGTGCCGCGGTCAGGCCGAGCGCGCCGTTCAGCAGGCACGATCCGAGATAGACCGCCTTGAGCACGGTCTTCGCCTCGCCGACGACGGCACCGAGGGTCGCTTGATCGACACCGGCGAAGCTCGGCGCGGTGGCGTTATAGCCGTTCAAGTACCCGGTCGTGATCAGGAGCGCTTCGTTGATGCCGGGCCGCGCGAGGTGCTCTACCTGCGTGTACGTCACGGCGGGCGGTGCCGCATCTTTGGGGGCGTCGATCACGATCGCTCCGTCGGCCGGCGGCAGTTTGCTGTCGCTACCGCAAGCGGCGACGAGAAGAGTCAGCGCGAGCGCGCCACGAGAAGAACGATGGATGAGTGTTGTCATGGTCCGTGCTCCTTTCATTGCTTGACCGAGATGGTGGACCACGTGTCGAAGATCGCGCCGCCGCCGAGATCGGCGATCGGAACGTTCAAGACGATGGCGGTGACGTTGAGGTTCTTCGTGAAGTCGGGTGCGCAGCTCGGCGGGTTGAACAGGTTGACGCCGTCGGCGTCGGGATTCGTCTCGGTGTTGCCGAGCACGCCGCCGAGGAATGCGTCACCGCGGCAGTTCGGCGCGAGCGAAGCGGTCGCGTCGCCGATGCCGCCCGCGCCACCGAAGAAGCGCGCGGCGAGGAAGGCGCGAACCTGGAAGTATCGAACCACGTCGAAGTGGAACGAGTCGGCACGCTGGCCGATGAAGTACTTGAGCCCGATCCCGCCGGCGGTGCCGGTGTTCGTGTGGACCGCGTCCGCCTTCGACGCGGCGAACGTCGTGCTCGTGCCGGTGCTGGTTCCCACGACGGCGCCCGCCTTGAGGACCGTCAGCGTGATCGCTTGCGCGCCGGTCGCATCCGGTGCGGCGGCTTCGAAGCGGAACACGTAGTCATCGGCGAGCGTCGGCGTCGCGGTGCGCGACGTGGCCTTGCTGACATGGAACTCGTAGCGCGCGTTCGTGCTCATCGTGTACTGGCGACCCGGCAGCGACCGCGGATTGAAGTACATGACGAGCGCGAGATCCGTTCCCGATTTGAACGAGAAGTGATCGCTGAGGTTGAGGGCGCGAGACTTGAGGTCTGTCTCGCCGTCGTCGTGATCCGACGCATAGCCCAGGTGGGTGGTCGCTCCGATCGTCGCCGTGACGGCGAGCGCGGAAGCGATCGTAAAGAGTCTCTTCATTGCCATGGCTGTTCCCTCGATTGAATGTGTGTGGTCAAAGTCTCCCGAGGTCCTACGAGCCTGGTGTGCGAACGGATCGACTCGCCTCCCGCGAGGCGATCTCAGTGCGCTTCCAGCAGATCAGCGCAGTTAGCGACCCCGATTCCGATGATCTGGTCTGCCGCCCCAGGCGTACTGGGTGCCATGGGGACACGAATGCTGACGCGCACGACATGGCTGGTGATGACGGCGATCACCGGCAGCGCGCTCGTCGCCGGGCTGGTCGTTCACGGCAGACACTCGGAAGCCGCGCAGCCGGCGCCGCACGCGCGCTCGCTCTACGAACCCGATCCGGCGGTCGTCCACTACAAGTTCTCGACGAAGCCGATCGCGGATGACGATTCCGAGTCGATCATTCGCGAGCTCGAGGCGAGGCTGACCCAAGGCGCGCCGTCTCCTTATGACAACGCCGATCTCGCGGAGCTCTATCTGCGCCGCGCCACCCAGAGCGGCGATCCCGAGGACTACAAGATCAGCGAGCAGTTCGCGCGGAAGTCGCTCGAGATCCTGCCGTATCCGAATGGCGTTGCACTGACCCTCGCGAAGCTCGCGAACGCACGCCATGGTTTTCGCGAGGCGATCGAGATCGCGAGCCGCCATGCGAGGCATTCGAAAGGCTCGGGAACGCACATCGTGATGGCGAGCGCGCACCTCGCGCTCGGCGAGCTTGCCGAAGCGAGCGAGGAGGCCGAGATCGCGGTCTCGATCAAGTCGGATTCCTCGGGCTACTTGATGCGCGCGCTGGTCATGCAGGCGCAAGGTCGCGACGCCGAAGCTGCCTTCGATTTCTCTCGCGCGCTGACGGTCGAAGTCGCCGGCGATCTGCAGGAGGCCGCGCGGACGCGCACGTTGTGGGGACGGTTCCTGCTGCGTCGCGGCGAGCCGGTCGGGGCAGGGGCCCTGTTCGACGAGGCGCTTCGGATCGTGCCCGACTATCCGCTCGCACTTGCCCAGCGCGCGGAGCTCGCCTTGCGCAGCGGCAAGGCATGCGAGGCTCGAGCGATGTTCGAACAGGCGTTCGCGACGTCTCGGCAGGTCCGCTACTTGATCGATCTCGCGCGGGCGCAGGAGCTGTCGAACGATCCCGCGGCGGCCGCGTCGTCGCGGGCGCAGGTCGAACGGATCGTGCGCGAGGAGCTGCGCACCAGCGGCATCGGTCATCAGCTCGATCTGGTCGAGGTGCTCGTCGATCGCGGAGATCCGGCCGATCTGCACGAGGCGATCGCACTCGGACGCGAGGAGCTGACCCGGCGACCGAGCGCGGAGACCCGGTTCCAGCTCTCGCGCGCGCTGTATCGCTCGGGCGCGAATGACGAAGCCGCGATCCAGATCCGAGCAGCGCTCGCGAGTGGCGCGCGCGACGCGCGGCTGTACGAGCTCGCGGCGCGCGTCGAGCAAGGGCCTCGCGCCGAGCTCTATGCACACGAAGCGGAGCGGCTGGATCCCGGTGGTTCCGGCTGGCGGAGCCTCGGCATGGCGCGCGGGGCGCAACACTAATGCGCAGCGCGTTCGCAATCGCGATCTGTTTACTCGGGCTCGCGGCGCCAGCGGACGCCCACCCACTCGACCTCGGCTACCTGCGGATCGAGACGAACGATCGCGACGTCTCGATCACGCTCGATCTCGATGCCAAGGCCGCGGCAATCGTCCTGTGCGTCGATCCGTCCGCGGTCGATGCGAACCTCGTCCGCGCGCGCGCGGCGGATCTCGCCGCCGGAACGTATGCACTCGCGCCGATCACGACCGATCGCGGTGGTTGCGCCTTTACCGGTGCATCCGCGGAGCTCGTCGGACGCAACGTCAAGATCTCGGGGACCGCGTCGTGTGCCGGCCCGGGCCTCCGGCACTGGGCGTTTCCGGTCGTCGAGCAGCGGCGGATCTCGCCGGTGTTTCAGCTGATGGTCAAAGAGACGGTTGCTGGCTCCGAGCGCCTCACGCTCGTCGATCAAGGGCGGGCGGAGATCTCGCTCGGTGAAGCGGGCGTCTCCGAGGTCGGCTTCATGCACTTTCTATGGTCCGGCGTCGAGCACATCGGCGCCGCACCGAATCAGTGGCACCGCGAAGGTGGCGGCTGGAAGTTGCCCGACGGTATCGATCACATCGTGTTCTTGCTCGCGCTCCTGCTCGCCGGAGGAACGCTCGTGCAGCTCGTCGGTGTCGCCAGCGGGTTCACGCTCGGCCATTCGATCACGCTCGCGCTCGCAGCGCTCGATATCGCACGACCGCCGGCGCGAATCATCGAGCCGCTGATCGCGCTCACGATCGCGCTCGCGGCCGTCGAAGCGTTTACCGGCGCGTTCAAGAAGCAGCGCTGGATGATCGCGACCGGCTTTGGCCTGGTCCATGGCTTTGGCTTCGCGACCGCGCTGAGCGCGCTCGATCTGACGATGCGCGGCAAGGTGACCGCGCTGTTCGGCTACAACATCGGCGTGGAGATCGGTCAGGTCCTGATCGTGCTGCTGTTCGCGCCGCTCGTGATGCTCCTGCAAACCCCTCCGGGTGTTCCGCTGCAGCCTCGCAAGCTCGCGGTCGAGAGGGTCGTCGTGCGCGCTGCCGCGTGCATGATCTTCATGCTCGGGATGTACTGGTTCGTCGTGCGCGCGCTTGGGTAACCCGTCTTAACTTAGAAGGCCTCGCAGACGTTGTCCGGGTTCGGCGCGTCATAGGCAATCTGCATGGTCACGGCGGTACCTTCAAACGTGACGTCGCAGTGGGTGACCGTCCCGATGATCGCGGCGCGCCGGATCGAGAGATCACACAGGGTCATGCAGGCGTCGACGTCGAGCCGGCAACTCTCGATTCGCAATTGCAGCGGCGGATCGTTCTGTGCCGAGCCATCGATCGTCAGCGTCTTGGTCAGGTGGAGATGACAGTCGGAGCTGCCGACCGTCGAACCAACACAGCCGGCCAGCACAGTAAGCACGATCACGGCGACGATCCGCATCTTGGCCGAGCGGTGCAACGGCTGTTCCACACGTGAAACCGCGGACTTGTCGCTGCGTGCTGATCGATCTCCATGTCGCGGGTCGCGCGGTCCCTCAAGAAACTGAGGCAGTGATCAAGGAAGCCCCTGAAAGTTCTCGGGTGTTCAGCGTGACGCGTGAGACCAGACTCCACGTCGTGCGCGCATTCGGAACCCCCAAAGTCCGCTGGATCGTGGAAGCTACGATGTCTCATGAAAGAGGACGGGCGTCCCGGGCGCAAGCAGACCGACGAGAGCCTCGCGGGCGAACGCGCCAAGACAGATGCGGCCCTCGTCGAAAAGGCTGTAATCGAGCATCAGGCCGATGCGGTCATCGAACGCGCGCGCGACGAGGCAGACGAGGTGCTGACGACCGCGCGGGTGATGGCGGATCAAAAAATCGATCGCCGCTCGCCGCAACAAACTCGCACCGCCATCGTGCAGCAGCGAGCGCGCGAGGATCGAGCTCTCGGAGAGGAGCGCGCCGAAGCGGACGAGACACTGCGGAACGAGCGTGCCGCGAGCGCACGTGCTCTTGCGCGATTGCTCCCGATCGAACGCGACAAGACTGATCAACATCTCCTGAGCGAGCGAGCCAGCGCCGATGACGCGCTCGCAAGTCGCGATGATTTTCTGGGCATGGTCAGCCACGATCTTCGCAACCTCCTGCATGGAATCGTGTTGAACGCGACGATGATCGCCGAGGCGAAGAGTAGCGACCACGACAAGCTGCTGACGCACGCGCTGCGGATTCAGCGGTCCGCGGGCTTGATGGGACGGCTGATCGCCGACCTCGTCGATATCGCCAGTATCGACGCCGGCAAGCTCTCCGTGGCACCTTCCGTGGCCGATGCCGTCAACGTCGTCGTGGAGGCGGTCGAGATCTGGAGACCGCTTGCGGCGAAGAAGGAGATCGTGCTGGAACCCGCGATTGTCGGTCACTTATCGGCGACGTTTGATCACGAACGAATCCTGCAGGTGATCGGTAACCTGATCACCAACGCCGTCAAGTTCAGCGCGCGCGGGGCGAAGATCCTCGTCGGAGCGGCCCACGTGTCAGGCCATCCGACGATCTGGGTCAGGGATAGCGGAGTCGGGATCCCAAAGGACAAGTTGCTGACGATCTTCGAACGGTTCTCCCAGCTCGGCGGCAACGAACACCGCGGTCTCGGACTTGGTCTGTACATCGCCAAGTGTCTGGTCGTCGCCCATGGTGGTGAGATCTGGGCCGAGAGCGAGCCCGGGGTAGGGACCACCGTCTGCTTCACGATTCCGAGCCCCTAGTCAGCGGCGCGAGAGATCCAGCTGATCGTCTTGATCCGGATGTGCGCCACGTCCTTGACGCTAATGTCTCCGTTCGAGCTCGCGAGCATCGCGCGGTCCACCGGTGCGACCTCGAGATCGTAGCTGGTGCCGTCTTCCACGCGCTCGACACCCGCACCGCGCGAGCACCACAGATTCTCCTCGCCCTCGGCGGCACCGTAGTAGCAGTGGAGATCGCGATATCGCGAGAGTCCGTCGCGAACGCGGTCTCCGACCCGGACGCCCCATGGCGTCGCGATCTCGCGGCTCTCGATCGTGATCGTCAGGTCGGTGTTGTTATTGATCCGCGGTCCGATCGTGAGCAGTGGCTTCCCGTCATGCGCGATGTGGATGATCGAGTGCGTGATGTCCTGGTCGAAGGGTTCGGCCGTCACGGTGAGCGCTGGGACCAAGTCGCGCACGGCATCCAGCGTGTACGTGGCGCATGCCGAAAACGGACCGACATGATCGGTTCCGATCGTCCAGCGCGCCGGATCCGGATCACTATCGACCGCGGCCTTGCACGGCGTTGCCGCGCGAGGCATCGCGACCATGATTGGAACGGGCATCGGCGCAACCTGCACGCGCGGTGGCGACTCGAACGGCAGCGCAGCGGGCCTCGACGTGAGCGCGAGCACGCCGAGCAAACCGGCGTTGAGGCCAATACTCGCGGCGAGCGCCGAGACCACCACGAAGGGCCATCGGGAATGCGCGTGCGCGGGGCGTAACAGATCCATGCGCGGAGATTTTGCAAGGCACGCGCCGGCATGGTCCTCAATGGCTGCGCGGGCTTCGGAGTCGCGTCGCCGCCGTGACACGGCGAGCGTGTCCGCGGAATCTCGCAAGCCGGCTCGCGGCGGATCTATTCCACGAGACTCAGGCGCGTGCCGTCGAAGTCATACGACACCGAGCTGCCCGTGACTTCGATCCGCAACGTGAGTGGCAAGTCGTCATTGAACCAAGAGGGATCGCGAAGCGTCTCGAACTGGCGATACGCCTTCGCGACGATCTTTGCGCGAACGTCCTCCGGCTCCTTGTCGAAGCCGATTGGCGCGTCGAGAACGAAATGCAACGCGTCGTCTGTCAGGTTGTATTCCTGGATCGCGAGCTGCGAGTCCGCGTACATCGCAGTACCGATGTCGTAGATCCTATGCATCCGTGCTTCGAACGCCGCGTCTCGGGTCTCGATGGGTTCGCGGCCCCGGAATACCTGGAAACCCGGTTGGTCCTCCGGCTGCGCGTCGAGTGTATGCGCGAAGTGATAGGTCGCGAGCCCGTCGAGAGGCGGCACGAGGATCCGCCGTTTGCGATCTCCGGTGATGCATTGAACCTCGAGGTTCTCGAGCGTGCGCTCGTGCGTGTTGACGAGGTCGCCCGAGCACAGGATGTGCGTGCCGACTCTCGAGGTCTTCAAGTTTCGAAGCTCGACCTCGAAGTCGGCGGCGTCCGTCATGAACACGTTTCCCATGCCTGCAGCGGGCCGGTCCGAGAGGCGATAGCGCCGCCACCGATACATCGCGGACTTCTGATCCGAGAACCGCACGAAAGTTCTGATCTCGCGTTCTTCGAGAATCGACGAGACGCGCCGATGAACGTCACGGACCCGCGCTCGCATCAGCGCGAGATCGTCCCCGCCGGGCTCGGCCAGCTCGATATAGACCGTCGTGGGATAGCCGGTGTTGTCGAGGAGCTGAAGCGTCGCGCGCGGCGAGATCTTTTGAAGAGCCGCAAATACCTCGGCTCGCTTGGTTAGAAATCGCTTCGGCACCGCACGGGTCTCGAGCCACAGATCATTCGCGTTCGGCAACCGACACACCTCTGTCTCCGAGGAGCGATCAGCAAGATCGCCGTTGTAGTTGGCCGTGTTGTGGCCGATCAGAGCCCAGGTCTGGTCGCCTTGGATCGTCGCCTCGAGGATCGAGCTGCCACCGCGAATCAGCGGCAACGGAATGACAGCGCCGGATCTCAGCAGCGACGCGTGCGAGGGAATGCGCTCCGGCGAGGTTCGCGCGAGCACGACGTCTGCCTCGTAGACGAGCTTCCACGGCAGCTTCGTCGGAACCGCGATTCGCTCTTGTCCCGACGACAACGAACGGGCGTGCACGGTGGAATCCGAGACGTACCAGGCGTCGTCGCCTTGCGCGACGAATGGCTTGTCGAGGACGACCGGGTCGCGTTTGCCGGTGGCCGGATCGATCCCGATCGTCTCGTGGCCCGCCATCACGAAGACCTTTCCGTGCGACGTGCTGAGCAGGCTCGTGGCATCGATCAGATGGTGCGGCCGCGGACGATCGAGATCGAGCGTATACACGGCGCGAGGTCCATCACCATCGGCGAGTAGCGCGATGGTGTGCCGGTCGATCAGCTCGAAATCGAGAACCCCGAGAAAATCCGGCGTCAGCGATTGGATCACGCCGTCTCGATTCACGAGCGCGAGCCACGTGTGATCCGTGACTCTCCTGACGAGCAGGTTGCTGCCGATGAACCGAATCGGTGCTTCGACGTGGTCCTGGACGGTCTCGACCCGCTTGGTCTCGAGATCGTAGCGGACCAGCTTCTTGTAGCCGCGTAGCTCGGCGTCGTAGCTGTAGCTGTAGACGGGCTCGAACCAGTAAAGGCCGCCACCGTTCGGATCGGAGACCAGATTCGAGCGATTCGCGCCCGGCAACGCCAGACAATCTGCTTGCGAGTCCGGCTTCGGCTTGCACGCCGTCAGCACGAGCACCATCGCCAACACTGCGCCAAGCCTTGCGTCCCGCATTCGGGGGAGAATGCGTCGGCTGCGCCGGGGATGGAAGGCCGGTCGCGCCATCATCGTGGGACATAGAACGCGCCGAGCACGATGCCAAACAGGAGGTGCCCGACGATGACGGAGATCGGCGTGCGCACTCCATAGTGAAGTGCCAGGAATCCCGGTGGCTCGAGCTGGCGCACGACGGTCGGTCCGCGCCGTTCGCTGGCCATCCGCGGGTGAAGGCCGGGCATGGCCGGCATCCCAACGGTGAGCACGAACAGCGCGTGCACGAGGCCGATCACGGCGCCCTTCCACCATGCCGCTCCCCAGACTTGAAAGATCGCGACGTAGAGCAGCGAGAACACCCAGCCGTTCAACATGTGCACCACGATGCCGATCACCTTCGCGCGGTCGCGGTCGGGCGTGACCATCGTGCCGAGGAGATACGGGATGTTCATGCGGGTCAGGCCAAGGCCCTGAGAGCCGGCCATCAACGTCGTGAGCAGGATCGTGCTCGCGAATCCCCAGACGATCCAGCTCGACCAATTCATCGCGCGACCTCTCGCGCCGAGCGCGACGGACCGCGGAGTGGAAGCGCGGCGTGATGGCGTTCGGCCAGCGACAGCGCTGCACTGATCAGCCCGACGTGCGTGTATGCCTGCGGGAAGTTGCCGAGCCCATCGCCGGTCTTGGGATCGACCTCTTCCGCCATCAGGCCAAGGTCACTTCCATAGCGGCGCGCCGCATCGAACATCTCGATCGCGTCCTCGAAGCTGCCTCCGCCACGCACGAGATGCTCGACGGCCCAGAAGCTGCAGATCCAGAACGCGCCTTCGTTCTTCTGGAAGCTGCGCTCGTAGCGATAGAGCAAGCCGCGGCCCGCGCCGAGTCGCTCGCAGATTCGCGCGTACGTCGAACGCATGCGCGGCGAGTCGCCGGGATGGAAGTGATACCAGGACATCAGCAACACGCTCGCATCGAGCTCGCCGCACCCGAGCGCGCCCATGTAGCAGCCTCGGACCGGATCGAACGCTCGCTGTTCGATGTCGACACGAATCGCATCGCGTTGTTGGGCGAGGGCGGAGACGTCGACGCGGTCGAGCCGGCCCTCCTGGTGGAGTCCGATCAGACGCTCGAGCGCGACCCAGCACATGAGGCGCGAGTGCGTGTGCGGCCTCGGCGCTTCGCGCGGCTCCCAGATGCCGCGGTCTGGTCGCGACCAGTTCTCGGAGACGTAGCGACCGTAGTCGCGCAGCACTTGCTTCGAGTCGCGATCGAGAATCCCGGTCACGCGAACGAGCTGAGAGGCCGCATCGATGACTTCGCCGTACATGTCGAGCTGGAGCTGCATCGACGCGGCGTTGCCGATCCGGACCGGGCGCGAGCTCCTGTAGCCGCTCACCGACGGCACTTCGTGCTCGCGGTGCGGACCGTTGCCGTAGACGTCATAGAGCACCTGAAGCTGCGGGCTCGTCAGGCGGGTCGCCTGGACGAGCCAGCTCCCGAATGCTTGAGCTTCCTCGATATAACCGAGATCGAGGAACGCACGCGCGGTGAACGAGGCGTCGCGAAGCCAGCAATAGCGATAGTCCCAGTTGTGATTGCCGCCCAAGGCTTCCGGTAACGAGGTCGTGGGCGCCGCGATGATCGCGCCTGAGGGCGCAAACGACATCAGCTTGAGCGCGAGTGCACTGCGCAACACCGAGTCGCGGTACGGCCCGTCAAAGTGGGCGCGGGCGATCCAGGCGCGCCACCACGCGATCGTTCTCTCGATCCGTTCGTGGAGCGAGGATCCGAGGGGAGGCAACACGGCGGGCGCTTCTTCATCGAACGTCAACGAGAAGCTGAACGCTTCGCCGGTGCGTACGCGCATGCGCGCGGTCACGACGCCATCGGATCCGAGGACGAGCGGAACGTCGGCGCGCAACGTGAGGAGCTGAGTCCCGATCTCCCAGCGAATGCCGAGCTCTCCGAGGTGCAAGATCTTCGATCGGGCTCGGCCGAAATCGGGCCGCGGATCGATCCTGGCCTCGATCTCGACCTCGCCTTCGATACACGTTACCCGTCGCACGAGCTCGTGATCCGGAACGAGCATGCGTCGCTTGTCGGCTTCCGATGCGATCGTCATCGCGTCGATCAGCAGCGCACGCCCATCCGCCGTCACGAATGCGGTCTCGAGCACGTTCGTGTGTTCGACATATTGGCGCGCACAGCGGGCCGGTTTCGTCGGACACATCGACCACCGACTGCCGGTCTCGTCGAGGAGATGCGAGAAGATCGGCGCGCTATCGAAGCGCTGCCAGCAGAGCCAGTCGAGCGAGCCGTGCCTGGAGATCAGCGCGGCCGAGCGGCCGTCTCCGATCAGGCCGTAGTCGTGAATCTTCGCCGCCTGCATCGTCACAGCGTTGGTGCAACCGACGTACCTCAGCGCGTGTGCGCGGTCCCCTGATCGGACTTTGGATGGCTCACCGGATATACTCGCTGCCATGCCGAAGCCGCGTGCGAGCTCGACCAAGTCCAAGGCCAAGAAGGCCGTACCCAAGGCTTCGAAACCCGCGGGCCGTAAGGCACCCAGCAAGCTCAAGGCCGCACCGAAGGCCGCGAACAAGCGGGCGGCGAAGCGGCCGAAGAAGGTTACGAAAAAACAGGGTGCACTCGCCCGGCTGAAAGCCGGCATGGGCAACTTCTTCTCGCGCGTGACGGGACGCAAGCCCGGGCGCAAGAAGGCCAAGCCCGCCGTTTCGCCACAGCCGGCGATCGAGATCATGACGCGCGACATCCTCGCCGAGCGCGACGATTCGAATCCGTGACCGAGCGCCCGGCGATCGACGCGTACCCGTATCGCACGACGATCACGACGCGTTGGATGGACAACGACATCTACGGCCACATCAACAACGTCGCGTACTACAGCTTCTTCGACACGGCCGCGAACCAGTTCCTGATCGAGCGCGGTCAGCTCGACATCGTGAACGGCGAAGTCATCGGGCTGGTCGTCGAGAGCAAATGCGCGTATCACGCCCCGCTCGCGTTTCCGCAGCTGCTGCGCGCGGGCGTGCGTGTCGATCACCTAGGCAATCGAGCGGTCACGTACGGCATCGCGATCTTCGATGACAAGGATGAGCGCGCCGCAGCGCACGGCCACTTCGTGCACGTGTTCGTCGAGCGCACCACGCGCAAGGCGACGCCGATTCCGGCAGCGCTCCGGGCTGCGTTCTCCGCGATCGCGCGTCCGTAGCCATCGCTAGCCCGCGGCGACATCGAGAGATCTGATCTCGATCGGCAGCTTCGCCTCGGCGGCAGCGATCGGACGTTAGCCGAGGTTCGTGTAGACGTTCTGGATATCGTCGTCGCCTTCGAGTGCCGCGACGAGCTCCATCACCTGATTCGCTTTGTCTTCGGGGAGCTCCGTCAGGGTCTGAGCGACGTAGTCGGATTCCGTCGAGATCACGGTCAACTTGCGACTCTCGAGTGCCGCTTGCATGCCGCCGAAGTCGGCGAACGCGCAGCGCACGACGAGCTGCTTGTCGCCCTTGTCACTCTCTCCGTGCTCGAGCGCGACGAGGCCGTGGTCGATCAGCTCGAGCTCGAGGTTGTCCTCGTCGATGCCTTCGGGGCTGAGGCGAAACACGCCCTGGCGCTGGAACATGAACGCGACGCTCCCGGTCGTGCCGAAGTTGCCGCCGTAGTCCTTGAAGTGCCGGCGGACGTTCGCGACCGTGCGGGTCACGTTGTCCGTCGCGGCCTCGACGACCATCGCGATGCCATGGGGACCGTAGCCTTCATAAATGATGATGTCGTAATTGGCCGCGCCTTGACCGCTGGCCTTCTTGATCGCGGCCTCGACCTTGTCCTTCGGCATGTTGACGGCGCGCGCGTTCTGCAGCGCGCGGCGCAATGCCGGGTTGCCGTCGGGGCTCGTCGAGCCGTTCTTGACAGCGATCGCGATGTCCTTGCCGATCTTCGTGAATTGCTTCGCGACGCGGTCCATGCGCGCGAAGATGGTCGTCTTACGTTTTTCGAAGGCGCGGCCCACAGCGACGTTACCCTAGCAAATCACGGGGCTCCGTCGACAAGCCCAAAGCGCTGAATTCGCGCAGTTTCCCCGAGCCGCCGGGTTGATCTGGACGGCAGCGCAGCCGAGCGGTTACCGTGGCTCCTTGTCCTCGACGAGATGCGCGCTCGCCATCGTGGTTCTCTCGAGCTGCAGCTCGAATCACACGCCGGATCCGGCTCCGGATCCGGACGCAGGGACGAATCAGTTCGCGGCGATGGACCGGATCCTGCTTCGCGGAGCCGTTGTCACGCCGGAGCTGTCGTTCGAAGGAGAGGTGCTCGTCGAGCAGAACCTGATCACGTGCGTCGAGGCGGGCACGGCGTGCGAATCCAAGCCCGGTGCCACCGGTGCCACGATGATCGCGACCAACGGCATCATCGCGCCGGGTCTGATCGATACGCACAACCACATCCTGTTCGACATCTTCGATGACGATGATTGGCTTCCGGCGCAGCTCTATCAAGACCACGATCAATGGCCGACCGAGCCTCGTTACAAAGCGATGCTCGACGTCAAGCAGTGCCTCGTCAACGATTCGCAAGGCAAGCCCGCCTGGTGCGCGCAGACGCCGTACGGGACGCCGGCCGGGAGTCTTCGCTGCGAAGTCGACAAGTGGGGCGAGCTGAAGGGCTTGATCGCCGGTACGACGAGCATCGTCGGACTCCCCGGGACGACCGCCGCGTGTTTCGCTTCGATCACGCGCTCGCTGGATGCGGCGCAGAACGGCCTCGGACAGGACAAGCTCCAGACGAGCGCGCTGTATCCGCCGTCGAGTCCCTCGACGGTGTGCCAGAACTTCACGAGCGGAAAGACCGACGCATACGTGATCCACGCCGGCGAAGGCACCGATACGAAGGCGCTCGCCGAGTTCGCAAGCCTTGGCATGATCACGACGCCGAACGGATGTCTGTACGCGCCGCCGACCGCGATCACCCATGGCACGGCATTCACGGCGACCGAATTCACCAAGATGGCGCAAGCCGGAATGAAGCTCGTGTGGTCCCCGCACTCGAATGTCTCGCTCTACGGTCAAACCGCCGATATTCCGGCGGCGCTAACAGCCGGCGTCACGGTCGCGCTCGGACCTGACTGGTCGATGGGCGGCAGCCAGAACATGCTCGACGAGCTGCGGTTCGCGGATACCTGGGACAACGCACACTGGAGCGATCGACTGAGTGCGAAGGATCTCGTCGTGATGGCCACCTTGCACGGCGCGCAAGCCGTCGCGCTCGATGCCAAGCTCGGCAAGCTCGAGGTCGGGCACATCGCGGACATCGCGGTGTTCGCCGGAGATCCTACGAAGCCATACGAGGCGATCGTCGCCGCGCGGCCGAAAGATGTCCGACTCGTGATCGTGAACGGTGTCGTGCTCTACGGCGACGTCGACCTCGAGCCTGCGGCCCCGCCGATTCCGGGATGCGAGACGATCGACATCTGCGGCGTTTCGAAGTTTCTGTGCGTCGCGACGGCGGCAACGACCGACAAGCTCGACGAGACGTATGCCGACATCCAGACCAAGCTCGGGCAGGCGCTCACCGACGCAGATGCGGCGACGCCGACCGACGGCTGGAACTTCGCGCCGCTCGCGCCGATCGTGAAATGCGAGTAGCGCTGAGCCGCTCGCGCTCGTGAGCGCTGGCGCTCCGTCGATACGAGGCACTAACAGACGCACGCGCCTGCGCATTTGGTTGCCCTCCCGATGGCGGATGGCCTAGCAGGTGCACCTCCTCACGTCGGAGGATTTATGCTTCGCAAAATTATCGTCCCATGTCTTGTCGCGCTCGGTCTGGTCGCTTGCGGTGCCCGCGTCAAAGCAGGCCCGGTGCACGCGGGCGCAGGCGTTTCGTCGCACTAGCGCTTGCGAGCAGACTTCGCCTGCTTTGCAGCCGACTTCTTGGTGTGCTCGGCCGCGAGCTTCGTCGCCGGCTTGGGCGCCGTGCTCTGGCCTGCCGGTTTCTTGGCGGGTTTTGGCCTGTCGTGCCGTCCTCCCTGTTGACGACGGCGATCGTGTGAAAAAAAGCGAAGCAGCTTTCCGCACCGTCTTGGCGCGTGCGAAAACCTTCTCGCATGAGCAAGATCGAGATCAGGACCAAGGACGGGTCGTGTCCCAGCTACGTGTACCGCCCGCCGGGGAAGGGCCCGTGGCCGGCCGTGCTCGTGTTCATGGATGGAATCGGGATCCGCCCCGCGATGCTCGAGCTCGGAGAGCGGCTCGCGACCCACGGATACTTCGTGCTGCTTCCGGATCTGTTCTATCGATCGGGACCGTACGAGCCGATGAACGCGCACACGGTGTTCAGCGATCCGGAGCAGCGCAAGGTCCTGATGGAGAAGTTCGCGTCCGCAACACCGGCGAATATCATGTCCGACACGCGCGTGTTCCTCGATTATCTGGCGGCGCAACCCGACGTGAAGCCGGGCGGCATCGGAACCACGGGCTACTGCATGGGCGGCCTGATGTCGCTGACGGCAGCCGGAACGTTTCCCGATCGGATCGTCGCCACGGCCTCGTATCACGGGGGGCGCCTCGCGACGGATGCACCGGATAGCCCGCATCTGCTCGCGCCGAAGATCAAGTCGCGCGTCTACATCGCCGGCGCGATCGAGGACGGCTCGTTCCCCGACGAGATGAAGGCGCGGCTCGAGGATGCGCTCACCAAGGCGGGCGTCGACCACAAGATCGAGACGTACCCGGCCAAGCACGGCTGGGTGTTCCGCGATACGCCGGTGTACGACGCGGCGGCGAGTGAGCGGCACTGGCAGACGATGCTCGCGCTCTTCGATGCGAACCTGAAGTAACTGAACGGGCCGACGGGGCCGTCCTTAGTCTGTGCTTGAACGGATCGACGGAGTCGTCTACGGTCCGGCCGACTATCGAACGGATGGCGCATGTCGAAACGCTTCAGGATCTTGTGCGTAGCGCTGGGAGCCACCGTCGGGTGCGCGACATCTCATTCCAATCGTCATGACGATGCGGGCGTGGGGAGTGATAGCCAGACCATCGACGCTGCCACGCACGTGACGCCTTCGGCGCAGTTGACGCCTGCCGGCGGACGCATGTCGGGCGGCGTCTATCACATGGACGTCCAGATCGGTCAGCCATTTTCCCAGCAGCCGACGAGCGCAACCGGCAAGACCTTCGAAACCAACACGGCGGTGAAGCCGTGAGGAGCTCGGTCATGAAGTCATCCCTGGTCATGCTCCTCCTCGTGATCGGCAGCCAGGTCGCAAGTGCGACGGCGGTTCCCGGCAAGGTGCCCTTCACGGCGCGCGTCACCGATGCCAGTGGGCCGATCAATGGCAACGTCGCGCTCACGTTCGGCGTGTTCGATGTCGCGACCGGCGGCACCGCGGCGTGGACCGAGAGTTATTCGACCGCGATGGCGACGAACGGCCTCGTGTTCGTCGATCTCGGCAGCCAGAATCAGCTCGACAGCACCGTGTTCAACGGTGGCACGAAGTACCTCGAGGTCACGGTCAACGGCACCGTGTTGAGCCCGCGGCTGGCGATCGGCAGCGCGCCCTACGCGCTCCATGCCGACGAGGCCGACAACGCGATCGGCGATATCACGCCGAAGACGGTCAGCGTCGGTGGCGCCCCGGTGATCGATAACACGGGCAAGTGGGTCGGCCCGTCCACGGGGCTCGTGGGTCCGCAGGGACCGACGGGCGCAACCGGCCCGATGGGTCCACAAGGGCCGACGGGCGCGATGGGTCCGCAGGGAATGATGGGCGCGACCGGCGCGATGGGCGCGATGGGTCCGCAGGGACCGACGGGTGCCGCGGGTGCGCCGGGTGCAACGGGTGCCGCAGGTGCAACGGGTGCAACCGGACCGCAGGGTCCGCCGGGTGTCGTCGCATCGGCGTTCACCGCCGGGCAGTCATCGGTGTCGAACGTGACCGCCTTCATCACACCGACCGTGAGCGTGACGATCGCAGCCAACCAGAAGATCTACGCGAGTGCCAACGCAGGGCTCGGTAGCCTCGCGACGGCTGGCACGGCCCTCAATATCTATATGTGCTACCAGCTGTCCGGCGGCCCGGTCACGACGTGGAGTCTGGGGATGTTCGGCCTCACGTCGGCCGCCAACTCGCGGCAGGTGTACGGCATCAGTGCTGTGATGAGCGGACTCGGTGCAGGGACGTACGCGGTCGGCATGTGCGGCTCGTCGACCAGCGCTGCGAACTGGAACAACAACGAGTGGGGTTACCTCTCGGCCATGGTGTTCAACTAGCCGATCGTGTCGCGTCATGCTGTGCCAGGCGCAATCCTGATCGGCTCGATCGTCATCGCCGCTGCGATCTATGTAGGGCTGAGGCGGCCAACGAGCACGCCCGCGACGCCTTCGCCGGCGATCGCCGCGGCCGATGTCGAAGGGCAAGTACGCGATGCGCTCGAGGCGCAACGCCTCCGGTTCGTCAGCGACTGCTGGACGCCCTCCGCGGCAAAGGTTGGCGAACCGGTACGCTCCCCATACTCGTTCAACGTGACGATCGCCGCCGATGGCCACGAGATCTCGCGCGGGATCATCGAGCTCCGAGGACAGTCTCGTTCCGATGTCGCACGGTGCCTTCGGGCGATCGTCGACGCACCGCTCCAGATCCGCGCGCCCGGCCAGAACACGACGGTCACCGTCGCGATCTGGTTACCGCAATAGGCGCCTGGGGTGACGACTCTCCGCCGCTCGTGATCGCCCTCACGCGATTTCGCAGCCTTGCGTCGCCAGACGCTTGGTACGTGGTGTGCTTCGCACTAGCCAATGTTCTCCACATCGTTCCGCCAACGAGGGCGCCGAGCTTCGGCAGCGTGCCGGTTGGGCTCGACACTCGTGCTGTTGGTCGGCCTCGCGATGGGAAGCGAGGCGCACGCCGGCGGCAAAGTAGACTGGGGCCAATACATCGAGAAGCCGGGTGACCGACCACCGCCACTCGCGAAACCCGCTGCTTCGCAACCGCTGGCCAAGTCCGCGGCACCCGCGAAGAAATCCGCGGCCGTCGCGAAGCCAGCGCGGGCGAAGGCAAAGGCGACCGCTCGCGCCGGACATCACCGATAGAAGCTCAGTGCGCGAGCTGGAGCCCGTCGCCACCGCGTGCTTCGCCGAAGAACAGCCGGCCATCGCGCAGCGTCGTATCGCGTAGCGTGATCGCGAGTGCTTCCGCGAGCGTCTCCACCGCGGAGACTTCCACTCGATTGCGAACCTCGGTCGGCAGATCCTCGAGGTCGGCCTCGTTGTCCTTCGGGATCACGAAGTGCGTGATTCCTGCGCGAACGGCACCGAGGATCTTCTCCTTGAGGCCACCGATCGGAAGGATGCGACCTGCCAGCGTGATCTCGCCGGTCATCGCAACGTCGTGGCGCGCCGGCCGTCCCGAGAGGGCAGAGACCATCGCGGTCGCCATCGCGATCCCAGCCGACGGACCGTCCTTCGGGATCGCGCCCGCCGGCACGTGGATGTGCACGTCGTACTCGACTCCACGGTCGTCGATCGAGAGCCAGTCGGCGTGGGCTCGCGCGTAGGTCCATGCAGCGCGCGCCGATTCCTTCATCACGTCGCCGAGCTGACCGGTCAGGATCAGATCGCCTTTGCCGCGCATCGGAGACGCTTCGACGAACATGATGTCGCCGCCGGCAGGCGTGTAGTACATGCCGGTCGACACGCCGACCTGATCTTCGCGCGCGGCCTTCTCTGGATGCACGCGCGGGCGACCGAGCAGAGGACGCACTTCACCGCGATCGATCGTCGTGCGTTCGATCTCTTTCGCGGCGATCCGGCGCGTCACCTTGCGGGCGAGTCGGCCGAGCTCGCGCTCGAGCTGACGGACACCTGCCTCGCGCGTGTAGCTCGAGATCACCTCGCGGATCGCGTCGTCGGTGAGCGTCAATTGATCGGCAACAAGCCCGTTGTCCTCGAGCTGACGCGCGACGAGGTAGTTCTTCGCGATCGCGAGCTTCTCTTGCTCCGTGTAGCCGGCGAAGTCGACCACCTCCATGCGGTCGAGGAGCGGGCCGGGAATGTTCTGGATGAAGTTCGCCGTCGCGATGAACATCACCTCCGACAGATCGAACGGCACGGCGAGGTAGTGATCGGTGAACGAGTCGTTCTGCGCCGGATCGAGCACCTCGAGCAGCGCGCTCGCCGGATCGCCGTGATGCGACATGCCGAGCTTGTCGACCTCGTCGAGCAAGAACACGGGGTTCTTGCTGCCGGCTTGCTTCATGCCCTGAAGGATCCGGCCCGGTAGCGCGCCGATGTACGTGCGCCGATGACCGCGGATGTCGGCCTCGTCGCGTGCGCCACCGAGCGAGATCCGGACGTACTTCCGGCCCATCGCGCGAGCGATCGACTTCGCGATCGAGGTCTTACCGACGCCCGGAGGACCGGCGAAGAGCAGGATGCGCCCCTTCTTGCCCTCTTGCTTCGAGAGCTGATGGACTGCTAGGAACTCGAGCACGCGATCCTTGACGTCGCCGAGGCCGAAGTGATCCTCGTCGAGGATCTTCGCAGCCTGCTGGACGTCGAGGTGCTCGTCGGTTCGCGTACCCCATGGGAGCTCCGCGATCGTCTCGAGGTAGGTGCGCGCGACCTGTGACTCCATCGACTCGTTGCCGAGGCGCGACAGACGCGACCACTCGCGATCGACTTCCTTGCGGGCGTCGGCCGGCAGCGGCAGCGTGTCGAGCTTGGCCTTCAGCTCCTTGAGCGAATCGTCGGCCCCTCCCTCACCTTGGCCGAGCTCCTTCTGGATCGCGCGAAGTTGCTCGCGCAGGTAGTGCTCGCGCTGGCGACCACCGAGCTCTTCTTTGACCTTGGACTGGATGTCTTCCTGGGCGGAGATGACGTCGATCTGGCGCGTGACGTGGATCAGCACGCGACGGAGCCGATCTTCGATCGCGAGTGCCTCGAGTAGCCCTTGGCGCTCCACGACAGGCACTTCGAGATAGCCCGCAACGAGATCGGCCAGCCGACCCGGCTCGGGGATCTGTTCGAGCATCTGGTCGACCGCTTCATCGGGCAACCCGCGCTTCTTGGCGAGCTCCGCGGCGCGTGCACGCACTTCGCGGTGCAACGCGACAAACGTCGGATCCTTGGGGTCGAGTGGCTGGAGCTCGGTGGCTTCCGAGACCGTCGCGACGAGGTACCCATCTTCGGTCGACACGCGCATCGCGATGCCGCGCTCGACGCCTTCGAGGGCGACGCGAACGCCGCCGAGTCCGCGCTGGACGGAGCTGAGCGTCGCGATCGTCCCGATCGTGTACAGCCCGTCGGGAGTAACCTCTTCGCTCTCATCGCGTTGCGCTACGACAAAGACGCGGTGAGAAGGATCGCGCAGCGCGGCCTCGATCCCGCGAAGTGTCTGAGGGCGAGCTGCCGCAATGGGTAGGCTCATCCCCGGGAACAGCACCGCACTTCGCATCGGAACGATTGGGAGGGTTTTCGACATGTGGGGTCCTTTACTAACCACATGACGTGGGCACCACGAGCGCCCCGCGCAACCCGCCCAAATGGCTCGCTGAACCGGCCGATCCGAGGATCTCGGCAGGTGTCCGGCGCGGGCCGATTCAGCTTCGCGCCAACAGATAGGTGCGTTGGCTCGGGTGCTCCGCTCCGGGATAAGGATCGCGATCGAGGCGCGCTTCGATCGTGAAGCCGGCTTCGCCGAGGATCTGGGCGACCGCCTCCGGACGATGAAACTGGAACTCGAGCGACGTCGTGCACCCGAACATTTCAGCGACGTGAACCGTGTCCGTGCCGACATGAAATGCGATGGCGGCTAGCCCACCGGGCGCGAGGACGCGGTGAAACTCGCGAAATGGCGCGCGCAGCTCGTCGGAGCGCAGGTGGACGATCGAATAGAACGCGACGATGCCGGCCACGTAGGAGCTCGCGTACGGCAGCGCGAACATGTCGCCAACGCGAAACGCGATCCCGGGATGGCTACTGATCGCCTCGTCGATCATGGCCGGCGACAGGTCGATGCCTTCGATGTTCGCGCCGCGTGACGCGAGGTAGTGCGCGATCTGACCGGGCCCGCATCCGACGTCGACAACGAGTCCGCCCGCGCACCGCTCCGCGAATGCATCGAGGAAGCCGCGATCGAGCGGCTTGCCGGCGAGCTCGTTCCCGAGCTGCTCGCTGTAGGCGCGCGCGACGGTCGCATAACCACCACGCAGGGCATCGGCGCGCGGATCGTTCACGCTGGGACGGTACCACCTAACCGATCGACGCTGCGGATGCCCGGGTACCGCCAACACGTCGAGGCCCGTGTGCTGCGCTCGTACCCTGCGCAGGGCAGCTTCGCTGTTCACGTCATCGCTTGCGATCGCCTTCTACGAACCGATGCGCCTCTCGAGCGAGAGCGAGCCAGTCACATCCAGCCCCCGCAACGAACCACTCCTTCATGACACGTCCGTTCTTTCGTGGATCGAACCGCACACCAGCGCGTTCGCTCACGAGCTGGTCCACGCGTGCCTTCGGCAGCTTCGCGACGAATCCACTACTCGTGAGCATCGCCAAGATCTTCGCGTTCACCTTGAGGACCCAGTTCCCGCTGCCCCAGCCCGGCTCGACCTCGACACCGCGGCTCCGAGAGAATGCAGCGATGACGGTTTGGAAGCGGTTGTCAGCGGCCGAAGTCGAAAGTGGACGGCAAGCCGACCGCTTTACGGTCTTGGTCACTCTCTGCGCCGTGGTTCGAGAGCGCATCGCCAGAGCCAAATGTAATGCATGTCGCGGTCTTGTAAAACTTGCTTGCCTCCTAGGTCCTCGCGATGACGACGCACTCGACGCCGGTTGCGGTGGCTGGGGCATCGATTGCAGCGGGGAGCGCTCCGAACTTCTTGCAAACGGAAGACGGCCGCCGAGGTGATTGAGTTGCCGGCTCTGAGCGACTTGTTCATGGCCGAGACCCCAACGACGCGGACAACGGATCGCTCGATTGCCCACGGAAGCGAGCAGTCGGAATCCAGGCACGTGTTTCTGCTTCATGCGTCGGGTGCCATCGTGTTACGAGCCCCTGGTGTTTAACGAGATCCTGACCGGCAAGGCCTCACTCGAAAACAAGCCTCCTCCAGCGGGCCCCTACCGTGAGTCATCGGTGCCCGACGTTACGTTGACATGCACCGACTGCCAGAAGGCGTTCGTAACGAAGGCCGGCAGTGGCGCGACGAAGTGCGCGGTGTGTCACGTTCTGGCGGTGCAAGCGAATGCCGCTGCGAGTTCACGGGCCGTCGAGAACGCGAATGCGACCCTCCGCCGCTCCGGCAGTAACGCGACGATGTTTCGCATCATGATCGTTGTCGCCATCGCGATCGGATTGGGAATCTTTAAGACGGGCATGCGCCGCCAGCTGGACGAGGACGCGCGGATCGCGAGCGGGGACCGCGACTCCTTTCGCTCCTACTTCGGGCCTCAGGATCCGTTCACCGCGAAGGTCGCGAGCTTCGCGGAGCAAATGTGCTCGTGTGGGGACGCCGCGTGCGCTCGCGCAATTCACGGACAATTTCAAATGTGGTCTCGGTCGCACCAGGACGCGCCGCAAGATGACCAGGCGAGCGACGCCGCCGCGGAGCAGACGACGCGCTACTTCGACTGCATGAAACGAATCCAGGCGCCGCCGCCTCGGCCGTAACGACCGCGGGTTCTGGTTCGGCTCGGCAGTCCATCTCCAGCATCGCGGGATTCGATCGCGGCAAGTAGCGCTTGAGCACGCCCAAGCGTCCGAACGCATGACCGCGACGCGATCAGATTTCGGTTCCGACGCTGACGAGCCCGACAACGCCGGTCTGCGTAGGACCGAGTGTGTGCGCGATCGAGTCGGCGCCGAGCAGGAGCTCGAAGCGCGAGCGGCCGCGGACGTAGCCACCCACAGCACCGCCGATAAAATCCCAGCGTGGTTCTACGGTCGTCTTGACCTTGATCGCGCGGCGGTAGCGCGACGTCACACCGAGCTCGAAGCTGGTGTCCAAGCGATGCATGTAGGACGCACCCGCTTCCGCATCGGACTCGCGCCCCTCGGGATCCTGGCCGTACGCCAGTCGTGCGCGAAAGGCATCGCCGCCGATGCGACGCGATAACACGAGAGCGCTCTCGAGCTCTCCCTCCGGCTCGGTGAGTCCTTCGGGTTTGTAGGCCACGCTGATCCGCGCGCCATTTGCGCCTTTGCGCGGATCGATCAACTGATACGCAGCGCCGAGTGTGGGGCGCGTGTTCGTGTACACGCCGCCGTACTGTGCCGTCGCGAACACGCTCGCTCGCGCGAACACGGTGGCCTCGACCGTCGCGGCAACCTCCGCGCGGTGAGTGCCTCCGTTCCAACCGCCTTCGCTCCACACGCCAACCCGATCGGGGTTAATCGAGGTGCCCCAGCCGATCTGGCTTCGCACCGTCGCGAGGTCGGCCTGATCGGCGAATGGGTCGGCGTGCCCGGTCATCGGCGCGGCGACGACAAGCGTGAGGACGAGAGCGCCGCGTTGCAGCATGGAGGTCACCGGGCCGGTAGCGTATCCGCGAACCAGGCGGCGTGCGACCGCATTCGCGCATCACCTGAAGGACTCGGTGAGCGGCTCTTAGGCTGCCGGCCGCAACGCCTCATCGCGTTCGTCGACGCCACACGAGCGTCAAGCCGAGCACACTGATCAGCAGGCCAGGCGAGCCACCGCCCGCGTGACAGCCGCCGGTGATCTCGTCGCTTCCGGCAACGCCACTCGATCCACTTCCGCTACCGCTGCCGCTGCCGGTGTCGCTGCCAGAGCCAGATCCGCCGCCTTCTCCGCCCGAGCCGGAACCGCCGCCGCCACCAGCGTGAACGCCGTTGGCGATCGCGCCGGGGACGTACTGCTGGATGAACGCGAGCTCGGCCGATACCTCGGTGTACGCGTAGAACGCGTTGGCGCCGGTGCACGCTTGGGTCTGCAGCGTGCCGCCCGAGGTCTCGCCGGCGATCGTGCGCACGCCGCCGACGTCGAGAAACGCGGGGCCGCCGCTATCGCCGTAGCAGCTCGACGTGTTGTCGCGGCCGTCGAAGCACATGACGTTCTCGTTCTTCATCAACGGGTCGGTCGTTGCTGCGCAGTCCATGGTCGGCGTCGTGAGCTGGCGCAGGATGCCGGCGCCGCCGTTCATGTTGTCGCTGTTGCCATAACCGACGGTGATCACCGTCGTGCCCGGCGTGACCGCGTCGAGGTAGAGCCGCGTGGGCGGGTGATTCGTGATCGGTGTCTTCAGCTCGACGAGCGACATGTCGTGGGTCCACGTCCAGTTCGTCGCGCCCGTCCACTGCGGATCGACATGCACGGACTTGATGCCGATGACCGTGCCGGTCGGGTTGGTCAGCATGTTGTTGCCATCGATGCGGATGTGACCGGTCGTTGCCGTGAGCTGTTCGAAGCAGTGCGCGGCGGTCATCACCCAGCTCGGATCGATCAGCGTGCCCGTGCACTCGAACGCCGTGGGCTGGCCTTCGAGCTCGACGACGGTCGGATAATCGGACGGCTGCGCGGTGGTACCGCCGATGATCGATTGGTCGACGGTCCCGATGCCCGGCGAAACTGCACACGCCGATAGCGCAAGCAAGCCGGCGACGAGAAGCTTGAAGGGCGACATGCCAGGGCAGGGCAGCAAGCGCCGTACCGACGGGCCTTCGTGTCGTCGTCGGCGCCACCCGTGCACCCCGTTGCACGACGCGTGCAACACGCTGCGCCCGAGCGCCGCTTGATCGCGAAACACGCGGCCAGCGCCCGAGAGTCCGCTCCCCAGCGCTCCCCACCAGGTCAGCGATGGGACCGAAGGCGAGAACGCGGCACTGCGGCGCGACGTGTACCCATCGAGAACGTCTATCTTGGCCGGCCGAGCGCCTGCCACGCGCGGCACGAGCTCCGACCGCGCGGCGCCGGATCGCCGTGGATGGACCTCGGGCCTCATCGCGGTGAGCGTAACGACGAGGTCGTCTGCCCGCTCATGCGAGCTTGGGCAGGACGTGCTCGCGAACAAAGTCGTCGATCCGGGTCGTCGCGTTGGTCGCGGCGTGCGCCGCCGGATCGCGCATCAGCCCGACCGTCGAGAAGGTGTCCCAGGCGTCGTTCATCAGATGCGCGAAGTCATAGCTCGCCCCGGCCTGAACGAGGAGCTCGATATGGTCACCGCGCGACGTGCGATCGGCCGGGAATGCTCGGCCGAGCTGAGCGGCGATCACACCGGCGATCTCCCGTAACGCGAGCGGACGTACGCCGTGGAGCTCGTGCACCGTGCGCCGAGCCGCGGGCTCCGCGAGGAGCCGGAGTGCGAGCGCGGCCACGTCGCGCGTCGCGCCCATGTCGATCGCGACGTCGGGCTCGAGGGGCGTAAACAGCCCACCGCGCGTCTTCATCGCGTGCGTGAAGTAGAACAGGTTCTCGTAGAAGAACGGGGCGCGAAGGTGCGTGGTCGCGAGCGTGGGTACATCGTCGAGCGCGAGCTCGACATCGCGATGAATCAGGACCAAGCCGCGGTGACGCTCGGAATGTGCTCCGAGCGAGCTGACGAACAGCGCCGACGGTAGACGCGTCGCGCGTGCGGCCGCGGCATAGCCCGCCCCGACGTCGGCGAAGTACCGCCGGAAATCTCGCGACGCACGATCGCCCGAGATGAGCAACAGCGCCGCATCCGCGCCCGTGAACGCGTGCTCCAGGAGGGCGCGGTCGGTGAGATTGCCGGTGATCACGGTGGCTCCCTGAGCCGCGAGAGTGCGCAGTTTTTCCGGATCGCGTGCGATCGCGCGGACCTCGTGGCCCGCGCGTAACAGACCCGAGGCGACCGCCCCGGCAATTCGGCCGCTCGCGGAGGTGATGACATAGATTCGTTTGGTCATGCACGGAGGACGCGCGAGCCTCCCGAAACGATTCGGCGCCCGAAGCATTTCGTATCAACGCAGGGCGATCCGCGGTCGGAGGGGCGCCGGCGGATGATCGGGAGCTCGTATCGGTTCCCCGCTTGACGTTGCTGCGAGATGCTCTGCCACACTCGTGATCCCGCGGGTTCTTTGGCAGTGTGACGCTTGGTCGACGTGATGCTCGACTTGGAGGACGTCGATCGGCAGCGCACCCGTCACCGGAAAGAACGTGATCTACTGTTGGAGCCGTCATGACCTCTCACCAGCCGATCGGATCCATCGCCTCGCTCGACGGAGATGACTTCGAGGCGCTCGTGGCCCGTGGCGAGCAGCAGGTCCGTCTTGGCCCCGGTGAGATCCGGGACATTCGATTTGTCATCGACGGAGGACCGTTGACGGCGCGCTCGCAGATGATCGCGAGCGATGGACTGTCCTTCATGCTCGGCGAGAATGTTGCCAATGACGATCTGATCCTGAACGGCGACCATGAAGGCCCCCTGATTGCGATCCACGCCGTCTTGCGGGGCTCCGCGACGGTCGCGATCGATGGGCTCGATGCGCCGATCGGGGAATCGATCGGTGAGCTCGCGCTGTTCGCGGCCGCTACCGGTCGATCGACGGTGAACCTGCGCGCTCGCGTGACGAATCAGGCGTTTCGGATCACCTTCTCGCGGCGAAAGCTCGACGAGCTCGCCCTTCGGTACGGCGCGCTCGCACCGCTCGCTTCTCGCGTGGCCGCAGGTCAGCCGTTTTCGCGCCGGCGGTCGAGCTCCTCCAACGAATTCAAGACTTCGATTTCGGAGATCATGGACAGCGAACACTTGGGTCCCATGCGTCCGATGTTCTTGGAAGCACACGCTCTCGGATGGCTCGCGTCGATGCTCGCGATACCCGCGACTCGCCCGTCGCACGGCCTTCGTCAGCGGGAGATCGACCGATGTCACCAAGCGCGGGAGATCCTCGTGGCGAGCTCGTCACGACCTCCGACGCTCGGAGAGCTCGCGGCGGCGGTCGGAACCAACGAATTCACGCTGAAGCGGAACTTCAAACGTGTCTTCGGCCGACCACCGTATGCGTTCCTGCTGGCCCATCGGCTCGAGCGTGCACGCGACCTGCTCGTCGAGTCGGACCAGTCCATCAAGGAGATCGCTGCGACGATCGGCTACGCGCACGCTAGTCATTTCAGCACCGCCTTCCGACGCCACTTCGGCGTGACGCCATGGCAACAGCGTCAGGGCGCGAGGCGCGCGCGGTCTTGAGTACGCAGTCGCAGCGGATTGCGCGGGATGTGTGCTCTTGGTGGCCGCTTTGCTCGTTGCACTGTTGGTGAACGCCGGCCGGCCTCACCTCAGTCACGCTCTTCCAGATGGTGCGTCATGATGGTTCGCGCGTCTTCATCACGACGTGAAGTCGTCAATGTGACTTGTCGATCCAGCAGTCGGCAATGCCGACCTCGTTCACACCGCCGCCGCTGGTCCTCTCGACCCAGTCACCGGATTCTTTGGTGAGGGTGGACTTGGAACCGAAGTCGTCGCGCAGCGGGAGCTTCTTGGTCGACCACGCCTCGAGACTCAGCGGGTGAGTGACCGTGCTGCCGCTCGTGGTCAGCTCGACGAGCGTCAGCGTGGTGCCATCGCCGATCACGGTGACCTGTTGATCGGGACCGACCGAGGTGTTGCAGTCGAGGAGCTTTCCATTGCCGACGGCGCCGGTCGTGTCGACCAGCGCGTTCGCCTTGGCGTACGCGAGCAGCTTGTGGAACGCGATCGGGCCGACATAGGGAACCGCGTCGAGCTCGGCGAGGGTGCCGAATGTGGAGCCGTAGCTCGCGATGTTGTGCGCGGTCCTGGTGGACAGCCCCACGTCATCGGTGAGCTTGGTCTCGGAGCTGTCATTCACCAGCGCCAAGATGGCGAGTGCAGCCGGCGACCCCTCGGTGATGCCGGCGGTATCGGTCTTGCCGCCGGCGCTCGTGAAGCTGTCATCTCTGCCGTCACTAGCGACTGTGGCGTCAACGCAACCCGCGGCCAGGACGAGATACAAGAAATGGATGCGCATTGGATGTCGCTCGCGTCAGCAAGACTTGGTCCCGATCGATCGCGCGTCATCGCATGCAGTTATGCGGCGCCCCGATGGAAAGGTGACTGGTCTGGCAACCCGATGCGTCAGTGAATCCGCCTTTCGTTTGCGCATGTTGCGCCGAGGCGCGCGCGATTCGTGCGCGCGATCGCTGTGTTCTTACTTCTGTGGATCGACACTCGGTCGCACTACGCGTCGACCGATGTGACGATTCGCTGCCGCAGCGCCTCGTCGGGCAGCGCCCGACGCCGGGTCGCACGTTGTCTGCGAGGTGCTTGCAACCACGATCCCCGAGGATTGCTCCAAGTGTTGAGCCGATGGGCGCGACGATTGCACCGTTCTGTCGAGAGGCGCACTCGCAGCGACGATCCGTGTGCAGGCCACTACAGAGGCGCAGTCTTGGTCGTCGTGACATTCAGAGTTCAACGCTGGTGAAGATCCAGAGAACGGAACGAGCATGAAGGTCGGAATTGTTGGCGCGGGCGCGGTTGGCTCGGCGTGTCTGCTATCGCTGGTCATGCGCGGAAGCGCGCGCGAGGTTGTCTTGGTCAACCGGAACCGAGGCCGCGCTCGGGGACTTGTCGCAGACGTCCAATACGGTGCAGTCGTGTCGCCGACTCCGATCGAGGTGCGCGACGGCGACTATTCGGACCTGGCCGGGGCGTCCGTGGTGATGATCACCGCCGGAGTCAACGAGAAGGGCGGAGGCGCAACCGACCGTGGTGATCCGCTCGGCAGGCTCCGTTTGCTTCAGGCGAACACCGCGATCTATGAGGAGATCGTCCCTACGATCCACAGTGCCGCGCCCGATGCGCTGATTCTGGTCGTAACCGATCCGCCGGATGCGTTGGCAGACGTCGTGCGTTTGTTGGGGCACGAGCGCGTACTGAGCACCGGAACTTCTCTCGATACCTTACGGTTCCGCTTCCACCTCGCGCGACGCCTGAAGGTCAGTGCTGCAGATCCGGACGCACTCGTATTGGGCGAACACGGTACGTCGGAGGTCTTCTTGTGGTCCTCGGCGCGTGTGGCGGGCAGGAAGGCAGACGACCTGCTGGCGGAGATGTATCCAGCCTCGAAGAATCTTCGGGAGGAGATCGAACGCGAGGTCCGCTTTGCAAATATCACCATCATCGAAGGTATCGGTGCGAGCCAGTACGGCATCGGGATGGTTTGCGCGCGCCTGACCGAGATGGTCCTGCGTGATGAACGGGCGGTGATCCCCATCGGTCGGTACAACGCGAAGTTCGGTGTCACCCTTTCGCTGCCGAGCGTGGTCGGCCGAGGAGGAGTCGACCGCATACTCGAACCGGAAATGTCCGACGCGGAACGGCAAGGACTGCAGCGCAGCGCCGACGCGATTCGGGGTGCGCTCGCTCAGGTCGATCTGAAGGTGTCGCGGCGGAAGACCGCGTAGATCAGCGCGTGCAGCAGCGAGGTTCGTGATCGTTCGGGAAGGCCACAGTCGCCCGGACGCCATCGCGATCACGGTGGCGGATGTCGCGATCTGACGGGAGCCAGCATCGGTTCGCTGCTTGCAGAATTTCGCCGAGACAACCTCTGCGAAGGAGCTCCCATGCAACGTCTCACGTGTTCGATCACGATTGCGGTGAGTCTGGCTGCCGGTGCGCGAGCGAGCTCGGCAGATTCGTTCGAGCCGGGATTCATCGAGGTGAGCGGAAACTGGGGATTGCAGTTCGGAACGCTGCCTTACTTGCCGGACGCTGTACCCGGCAAGACGAAGCAACCGCTCGCGAACGGTTGGGGAGCCGGAGCGACGGCCGGTCTCGCACTCGTGCCCGATCTCGCGGTCTTCGTCGACTACCGCTACGGGACAGCGGGTACGCGTCATGGCGAGCTCACCGGTGCGCTCACGGACGTCCAAGGAACGATCCGCTTCCACGCGTTCACCGCCGGGCTCCGGATCGCCCGTGAGCTCGGACCGGGCCGGTTCTTCGCACAGCTGGGTGTGGGCGCAGTGCTGCCGTTCCACACCACGATCACCCTCGTGTACGCCCCCGAGCTCGCCGCCATCGCGATCACCGGGACCGGGGTCCAGCGCGACGAGTACAACGTCGGTTACGGTGCCCAGGGGGCGCTCGGCTACCACGAGGACCTGGGGCCGAGTGTTTACCTGGGCGTCGACCTACGGCTCGAGACGTTCGAGTCGAGCAACAATGGCAGGGACACCGTGTTCTCGAACTTCGTGACCGACTTCACCGTGCAGCGTCCAGCTCCAATCAGCACGACCCTCCACCACAGCACCACAGATGCGGTGCCCCCGACGAACTACTCGATCCAGGACGTGCGGATCGAGGTGTCGCTCGGCTACGGATTCTGACGGCGCACGTAGATGCTCCCGCCATTCCGGAATCAGATGACCTGATCGAGCAACGTTGCATCGGCGCTCTCGTCGTCCGATCGAGTGGAAGATGATCGGCAAGGTCGAGATCGCGTGGGGCCGCGATGTGTCGATGGACGTCGACATCGTCGTAACGCGACGCTGACTCGCTGCCGTGGTGCGCGCAACCGCTCTGCGGAGTAGCAACGCCTGCGCGCCTCGGCGACGAGGCAGCGACGCGGCAGAACGCTGCGGCTCAACGTTCGAAGAAGTGGTACGCACCGATCCCGTGCAGCTCTTGCGACACCGGTGGGACTTCGCAACGGTCCTTGATCCGGGCGGTGAAGGCCTGAAATGCGGCGAGCGCCGTCAGCGGATTGGCCGGCCCTTCAACCGAAGCGATGTGGACAAAGCTCACGCCATCCCCGAGTCGAAACGATGCGTAGCGAAGTCCGGACGGGGCCTCGCGCGCGAGCTGGGCGAACACGGCCTCGATGAGGGCCACGTTGTCTGCCGCTTGGTCGGGTTTGACGCGATACTGGACGAGGATGTGTTTCATGAAAGCTGGACGCGCGCGGCGGCCGAAAGGATTCGGTGATCCGACCGCATCCTTTTGGGGATCCGGATCGTCCTGACATCATGCCGAAGGATCTCGCGCACCTTCACGAGGCGCATCGCCAGTTCCTCACGCTCGTCGACGATGCGCGGCCGGCGCTGCACCGCTATGCCGCACGGATGACGGGCTCGGTGATCGACGCCGAGGACATCGTGCAGGACACGCTCGTGCG
>JAQBQF010000181.1 GCA_028287115.1 Myxococcales bacterium | reverse complement strand
CGACTCGCTAGACGGGGCGCGTGCAGCGCTTACTGTATGCAGCGGGATCGATCTCGTGGAGGTTCGCGCTTTCGAGGATGGTGTAGAGCGTGGCTGCGACGTCGGTACCGCGGCGTGGTTTCGTGATCCCTCGCGACACGCCTGCTCGCGCCAAGACGCGTGAGGAACCGCGCATTCCGCCGCCGTCAAGCGATGATGTTCCCAACCTCGTAAGCAACGTGGAATCGATCGTCACCTTCAACGGCGGCACGCCGAACCGGCCCGCGTCGAGCTTCTTGTGGATCACGATCGTCCCGGTGCCATCCCACGTCAGCACCTTCATCGTGTGCCCGCGCTTGCCCGCGAACACGAACAGCGCCCGCGACCGCGGCTCCGCCGGCATCCTCTCGCGCACGAGCCCGCCGAGCCGCTCCGCTCCGAGCCGCATACCCACCGGCTCAAGCGCCACGTAGATCGGAATCCCGTGTGCGATCACGTGCCGCCTCCCAACGCGTCCGCGAGCTCGCGCAGCAGCCGCGCGTCGAACCCTGCGTTCACCTCGATCTCCGCCACGCCGACACGTACCAGGATCGTCGAGCGCTCGGCGCGCTCGGCGACGACCTCCACGAACGTCGGTCTCATCACCGGGGCTGCCTCCGCCTCCGCGACCCGCATCCACCGGTGCGCAGTCGAGGCGGGCACGCCCAACCTTGCCGCCACCATCGACACCGCCTCGCCGCGCTTCTTGACCGCTCGAATCAGCTCGCTCCGCTCGGATGGCTCTCGCCTTGCCACAGTCTGGACGCCCGAGCTTGGCGCAGCCATGTGGGGTTCACTCAGCGCTTACATCGATCGGTGACGGATCAGCGCCATCCCGATCACGAGCCAGACGACGCGCTCGGCGGGTCAATCGCCGCCGTCGCAAGGTCGCTGTGTCCGTCGACAACAATGCCTCCTCGATCCACGTCGGATCGAGGTGTCGCGCAAAATTCGCGAAGCTCTCCGGTACTACTTTCGCCGTGACAGCAAGTGCTTCCTCGAATCGCAGTTCGATCTCGCTCAAGATCGCGGCAGCATGATCCTCCGGACCGTCCGAAACCAGCGCGCACGACAGCAGCCGGAATTCCGGAGCCGCATCAGAGGCTTACGTCTATCGGATCGGCATTGCGTCTAGCGGCGTCTAAGCGGCGTCTAGCGGGCCGAGCTTCCGGCCATTTCGACGAGATCGATCGCCTCGACGGCGACCATCCTTCCGAGCCTTCTTGCCTGCGCTCGCGCGAAGTGCTCCAGCTCGGCGCGGAGCTCGGCAAGCTCGATCCAGTCCTTGCCCCGTTTCCATCGCATCCGATCGCGTCGGACGAGCAGCAGGATTCCATGCTCGCGGTCCGCCGGCTGCATGTACTGCCCGAGGAGCTGTTCGACGATGACGCGCTTCAGGTGCTTGAACGGGTACGTACCAAGGGGCTTGATCTCGATCGGTACCTGACCAGCGCCAGGCATCACAGCGGAGATATCGACCTTTTTGCGCCGGCCGACGACGTTCTCTCGGATCACTTCGTACAGGCCGCGCGCACGTTGCCGCAGCGTCGACGCTGCCCATAGCTGCAACTCCGTTTCATCCGTCTCGTGCGAGAACACCGCGCGATAACTGAAGTCGTCTCGGTCCGAGATAAGTCGGTCGACGTCCGCGATGTGGGTACGCACAAGCGCGAACAGATCCGCCTGCGTCGTCGGGCGCCGCTCGTCGTTGCGCTCGACAGCGAGCACCTCGTCCTCGGTCCACGGCGTTGCAAGGTGCTCGCACGCAGACTCGATCTGCTCGTCGTGCGCAACACGAAGCATGCGCGTATAAGGAGCGAGCAGCGGATCAGCGTGGAGTTCGACCAAGACGTCATGCGCGGCTTCCGTTGGATCGTGCCGCAGCACGTTGAGGCATCCGTCGCGCAGTCGCTGCGCATGGTCCCGGGAACCGACCGCGTAGACGACACCCGATCGGTGTTTGACGTCCTTCTGGGGCACGATGCCGAGTAGCAGCAGCCGTAGCCATGCGCCCAGAGCGTCCGGCGCGATCAATTGGCTGACGACGTGCTTGCTCTTCCTTTCCGACAGGTCCTGTTCGAGGTAGCTCGCGACCGTCTCGAGCACCCGCTCGTACCGTTCTGGGTCTTGCACGCGAATCGCATCGAACAACATCGCGGCGTCGAGTGGATTGACATGCGCCAACAATCGGAACCATTGTGCCTGCCGGGTTTCGTCGTCGCTTTCGATTTCGATTCCAGCGTGGGCGACCGCCGCAACGCGGCTCCGATCGTCGGCCGATGTCAGCAGCGTATCGACTGCGCCTTCGATCACCTGGCGGCTGCTCGCGCGCTCTGTCGTGATCTCGAGCAACAGTCGGCGCAGAAGGCGAGTGGTCGCGGTTGGCTCGTGGGCGCCGCGACCGATCACGCTTGGGGCTTCGCGCGTCGACCGCCACGCGCGGCCGATCACCACGCGAAGCACCGCCGCGACGATCCCCTCATGCGCGACAACCAGATCATCGAACCAATACGGAAGTGCGTTGATCTCGTATAGCGCATACGTCGCAGCCTTCGAGACCTCGTCGGGCGCAAGCGATCTCACATCGAGGCCATCATCGATGTCCATCGTGAGGCCGACGAGACCGGCAAGGTTCAGGATCTCAACGCTCTCGTCCGAGGGATCCGGCATCGGCGGCGAACGCCGCCGCCAGTACGCCTTCATGCCGCGGATGATCGTCGGCACGAGTGCGTCGCCGAAATACTCGGCGAGCCGCTTGAAGTCACGCTGGGTTTGCCTCTGGCGGAGCGGTTCTCCGAGATAGTGAAACGCCGCCACATAGACATCCTCGTCCTCGCCCTGTTCGATCGCGTCCACGCGTGACGCGAGGTTCGCGATGCGCAGATCTCGCGTCACGTCCGCTTTGGCGGCACGCGTTCTGTCAGCATCTTGTCGAGTGCGTTCGAATTCGACGTTTCTCGCTGCCGCCCAATCGATTCGCTGTACGATCTGCGCCGGCAGGCGTGCGCGGAGAGCTTCTTTCGATGACTCGTCAGCGTCCTGGTACACGACCTCGAGCAACATCTCGACAAGGTGCGATCGCAGGACGCGCAACGATGGGCTGCCATCCTCTGCGGGCGTAGCCTGCTCATAGGCACGCGCCGCCTCCCACAATGAAATTAGCCAGTCAACGTCTGTGGGAGTCGGGTCGGAGAACTTGTCCTGGCGTGACAGGTAGGAACCCGCCGTGCCCGAATCGAGTCGGCCGTTGACGACCGCGCGACGGCATTCCGTATTCAGCGCCAGCGCGTCGCGGAGATCGGACAACTCTTCTGGGGAGATAAACACGGCGGCGTGCTCATGAAGCCAGATGATTCGCTGCACGATCGCGACCGCTGCTGCTCCAGACAAGCCGCGCTTGATGAATTCGATCACTGTCGGTAGTGCCGCGCCAAACGCCGGCTCGGTGCGCGCGTCGACCGTCGTGCGATCGATGACGGCACGCACCTCGGCGAGAATCGCATCCAGGTCCTGGTCGCTCACACGAGTCAGCACGGGGCGCACCCAGTACCTAAACTCGAGCTCGCCACCGCGAGCGATGAAGCGCACAAGCGGCGTGCCGCAGATCGTGGCGGGGATGAGGTCGAGCATCATGATGCGAACGCGCGCCGGCGCCTCATCAACGAGAGATCCGAGCGACGCCTGCTCATGCTCGGTTCCCGCCGCGATCGTCACGCGTACGGCTTCTGCGCGGACGTAATCGGGTTGCGTCACGTCGGCGGCGAGCCAGATCGCGAGTGGCACGCAGCTGCGATAGACGCCATAGCGCGCAAGCTCGAGCGCAAGCATCGTGATGCTGTCCGTCGTCGGCCGCGTCGACAGGAGCGAAAACGCGACGATCTCCATCGATGGTCGCGCGAGCTTACGGATCGTACCGGTCGTCGGATACACCTCCCTGCCCCCGTCGACCTGTACGTTCGCGTACGCGAACAGAGCCGCTTCGAGGTCTGCATCCGATAGTAGGTCTGGATCGCCCTGGAACAACACGATGTCAGGACGCTCGCGCAACAGGCGGGCGCGGAACTCCGCCACGTGAGCAACAAGCCAACCGGCGAGCGGAGACCGCGAGGGCGGAAGTCTGTACTCGCGACCACCGAACGCGGGCACCATGATCAGCTTCACGAGACGATCGACGCTCAGACCGAGTCGGACCCGCTCCGCAAGCCAGCGCGCCGCCTGGAACGGCATCAGGGCGTCGGCGGCGGGCTGAACGGCTTGCGCCTCGCCGCCTTGATTGCCTTTGTGCACGAACACGGCGGTCTGGAACAGCTCCTGTAGCTTGACGGTGGGCCAGTCCTCGAACAAGCGACGCGAGCTGAGCATCGCGTCGGTGGAATCCTCCGTTGGCAGAGCGAGCAGCGAGCGCTTTCCAAACTCGACCGCTGCGGCAACGCGCTGAAGCCCACGGTGCGCGTCCTGCACCGTGAGCTGGCGATGGTGGGATCGGTCGGGATGTTCATCCTCGAGCGCATTCCGGCAGAACGCGTCGAGGAGCTCCGACCACTTCCCCAGCCGTCTGCTCTCGTTCCACTTGCGAACAAGCCATTTGACGTCGCGTGGTCGGAGATCGAACAGTGACTGCAGCTCCTCGTGTCGTACTCCGTCGAGGAAACTGTCGATCTCGACGACGCCGTACCCGACCGCCAGCGCTCGTACCGCATCCCGATCGAGCGGGGCAAACTTCAACTCGCGGACTCTCTGCGCCGAAAAGTTCCTCTGATTCAGTTGTGCCGCGAGCTCGGTACCAGAGTCGCGAACCGCTCGCCCGACGCGCAAGAACTCCTCGAGCTCGCCGGTGTGCTGCCCCTGCCACGTTCCGCTGCGCACAGCGATCACGAGCTGCACGTCTCGCCGCGACAGCGGCGCGCCGACGCCGACCTTCCGCAGCACATCTAGAAGGCTACGATGTCGCAACGCGAGCTCATCGACCGCGTCTACGAAGATGATCGCGGGCCCCGAACCATCGATCCACGCATCGAATGCAGTTGCACATTCGTGGTCAAGCGCAGCTCGAAGCCCGTCTTCGACGATTGCCGTTGCTGTAGCCGCTACGGCGCAGATGCCCGCAGCCCTGCGACGTTCCGCTTCGCGGAAGACCTCGGTCGTCTTGCCCGTGCCCGACGGTGCGTGGAGTACGATGTCGTCGGTCGTGCCCGGCCACAGAACGCCGGCCCACGTCAACGCGTTCTCTCGCGGCGTCATCCAGACAGGCGCGCGATCAGCGGGATCGGCGAGGTTACGGAAGTGCCGGGTGACCTCGATATACATCGGCATGAAATCGCCTGATTATCTCCGTTAGCACGCCGGTATGACGTCTCCAGCATCGAGGACGCCGTAGGCCCGGCGATCGCCAGCGTCGGTATGCCGTTGCGCAGCGTGAGCGGCAAACGAGACAGACGATGCAGCAGGACTACGCATCGTTCGCAGAATACTTTCGGCTCCTGCGAAGCGGCTCGTCGCCGATGCGTTTGAAGTGACCGGTCTCGTACCGCCGAGAGACGGCAGAGCCATGTCCACAGCCAAAACGGTCCGCCCCGCCAAGTAGCGGTGCCTCCATACCCGATCCGGCTTGCCGTATGCCGTTCGGTTTCGGCAAGCTGGGATGGCGAATGCTACCAATCGGCGAAGACGATCGTCGTGGCGTTACCGACTCGGAGCGGTACCTCTTCGGACTGTGCGAGCGGAGCTTCCTGCGTCTCTGGAGTCATCCGAACGTGTACAGGCGGCCGCACAAGGAACTTTGTGATCTCCTCGTGCTCTTCGGTGAAGACATCATCATTTTCCAGGACAAGAGCTGCACGTATAAACCGGGGCCGCACGGTTGGACGCGGTGGTACCGCCACTCGATCGAGGCAGCGGCACACCAGCTTCACCAGTCAGCAAGGTGGGTACGCACCTATCCAGACTGTTTGTACTTGGACCGCCAGTGCGTAAAGCCGTTTCCATTTCCTTTACCGAAGCAGCCGCGCATTCACCTTGTGGCGATCGCGCTCGGCGCGAGCGAGGCATGTCGGGCGCACTTCCACGAAGGCTCCGGCAGCCTGATCCTCGCGCCTGCACTGCCAGCCGATGGCACTACCCCGTTCCACGTTTCAGATCTCGATCGAAGCAAGGACTTTGTCCACGTGTTCGACGACGTCAGCCTGGATACCGTGCTGGCCGAGCTCGACACCATTGACGACTTTGTCGCCTATTTGGTTTGCAAAGAGCGCTTCGTGCGGTCCGGGAAGCTGATCTCAGCCGACGGCGAGGAGGACCTACTCGGCTACTACCTGACGCACATCGATTCAACGGGACATCACGACTTCGTCGTCGAGCCACATACGTATATCGCAGTCGAGAATTACTGGTCGGGCCTATCGAAGCATGCCGGTTACCTCGCGAAGAAGCAGCACGACCAAGTCAGCTACCTCTGGGACAAGATCATCGACAGCGTCGCGGATGGCGCGTTGTCTGGAACGCTCAACTATCAGGCCGACCCTGGGATCCAGGCCACCGAGAAACTTCTCCGGTTCCTCGCACGCGAGCCACGCGTGATTCGCCGCGGGCTCGCAAGAGCGTTGATGGGTGCATTCGCTGAATCCGATCGCCACGAGCGAACATTTCGGCAGCTCTCTCCGGGAGATAAGCCGGACATGGCGTACGTGTTCGCGATCATCCGCCGAGGCAGTTGGTGCCGGTCCGAAGACCACTATCGCGAGCAACGCCGGAACATTCTCTCGGCTTACATGGAGGTGATGAAGCTTCGACTAGCGCACGTGAAGCTGGTAGTTGGTCTCGGGTTCGGTGGCAGCGACGAGCAGGATGGCTCGGTAGACTGCCTTGCATCGCACTTTGAAGAGCCGTGGTCTTCGGAAATGATTCGGGAGGTCGACGCGCTGAGGATTCGCATGGGATGGGGCGACCTCGGCGACCTAGAACTCGTACGCCAACGCGAATACGAGTACCCGGAGGTCGCGACACCTACGCGCACTACTCCGTCTCGCTCCGAGTCGCCGGCAGCGAAGCGCAAACGTGCGCGAAAGGCACAGAAGCAGGCAAGACGACGGAATCGATGATCGCGTGTACTCGACCTGCGCGGATGTGGTGATGATCTCCGACGACCGCTAACCGCTTCCTGCACGTGCTCACGACGACCGATGGCAGACGCGAGCGAGGAACTGGACCTGCGTGGTTATACGCGTCGAATCCGCGCGATCCCCGAAGACGGCGCTCATGGCATTCGTCGACGTCCTACTTGCGAAGGTGAAGAAGCTCGCGGAGGTAGTCCGCACCTCCTTCGCCACGATCGGACAACTCGACTCGCCACGTTTCAACGGAAGGCCGATGAAAGAGTAACGTCGGTCTTGGCTGGTGAACGGGAAGGTGTCCATCGGCAACCAGCGCGACGACCTCTATGGATGTAAGT
>JAQBQF010000170.1 GCA_028287115.1 Myxococcales bacterium | reverse complement strand
AACGAGGACAGCTCACACACGACCCAGTCCGCGGAGTGCACCGACGTGAGCGGCGTGCCCACGTTCCCGGCGACCGCGACGTCGCGACCCGCGGCGCGGAAGATCGCACCGAGCAGTTCGGTGGTGGTCGTCTTCCCGTTCGTTCCGGTGACACCGACGAACTTCGCGTCGGGAAGCAGGCGATAGCCGAGCTCGACCTCCGACCACACCGGGATCCCCCGCTCGCGTGCGGCGGCGACGAGCGGCACCTCGCCGGGAACACCGGGCGACTTGACCACGACGTCCACGCCCTTGAGCAGCGAGAGGTCGTCCTCGTTCCCGAGCGAGCGATCGACGAGCACCGGGTCGTTCAGCCGCTCAGCGGCCGAGCGACCTGAACGCGCGAGACCGTAGACGAGTGCTTTCAACTATGGGCCCGGAAGGGCAAGTAGTACTTGTAGAAGAACGCGAAGCCGACCGCGCAAAAGATCGCCGTGACGATCCAGAAGCGCACCATGATCTTCGTCTCGGACCAGGCCTTCATCTCAAAGTGGTGCTGTAGCGGCGCGATCAGGAAGATTCGCCTGCCCCACCATTTGAAGCTCAGCACCTGCAGCACGACCGAGAGCGCCACAACCGCAAAGATCCCGCCGACGAACAGCATCAGGAGCTCGACCTTCATCATGATCGCCATCGCCGCCATCCCGCCGCCGAGCGCCATCGCACCGGTGTCGCCCATGAACACCTCGGCCGGGAACGCGTTGAACCAGAGAAACCCGACCGCCGCACCGATCAGCGCCGCGCCGATGAACGCGATGTCCAGCCGGTTTCCGATGCGAGGCGGGCCTGAGCGGATATAGATCGTCACCGCCATCGCGGTGAACGTCGCGAGCGCGATGATCGACGTGCCTGCTGCAAGCCCGTCGACACCGTCCGTCAAGTTCACACCGTTCACGGCGCCGCCGATGATCAGGAAGAGCAGCAGGTACCAGAACGGCCCAAGCGGCACATTCCAGTCGCCGATCGGCACGAAGACGCTGTGACTGAGCTGCTGGTGATGCGCCGCGTATCCGACCGCGGCGGTGATCGCGATCAGCAGCAGGATCTTCCAGCGGCCGCGCAGGCCGAGCGAGCGCTTGTGATGGAGCTTCAGGTAGTCGTCCAGGAAGCCGACGCCCGCGCAGGCGAGCGTCGTGCCGAAGATCGTCAGCGCCGGCAGCGTGTAGTCGGACAGTGGCAGGAACGCGATCGTGGCTGCAAGGACGATCAACAGCCCGCCCATTGTCGGCGTGCCCTGCTTCAGGCGATGGTGCTCCAGCCCCTCCTCGCGGATGTGCTGGCCGATCTCCTTGCGCCGCAGGAAGTTGATGAAGCTCGGGCCGCTGAGGATCGCGATGATCATCGCGACGAGCGCTGCTACGAGGACTCTCGACATTACGCGGTCAAGTTCTCCGCGACGACTGCGAGTCCCACCCCGAGCGAGCCCTTGACGAGCACGGCGTCGCCCGGCCGTAGCTCGGTCCGCAGCCGCTCGGCCGCTTCGGCCGCGGTGGCGACCCAGTCGCCGCCGTAGTCGCGAGCCAGCTCGCCCACCGCGATCACGTGCTCGATCCCGAGCTCCTGCACGAAAGCCCCGATCTCCCGGTGGTACTCCGGCGCGCCCGGCCCGAGCTCGAGCATTTCCCCCAGGACCGCAACCCGTCTCCGGTCGCCGGCCCGCACGACGAAGTGCTCGAGCGCCGCACGCATCGAGACCGGGTTCGCGTTGTAACAGTCGTTCAGGAGCACACCGTCGCCCGGCAGCGCCCGCTCTTCCTCGCGGAACTTCGAGAACTCGACGTTCAACGTCTCCGGCAGCGGAATCTCGAGAACTTCCGCGGCTGCGATGGCGGTGAGGGTGTTCTGCACCTGGTGCTTCGAGGTGTAGCTGGTCTCGAACGGAATCGGCCCGCTCGCGTCGACGCGCTTGACGGTGATGTCGGAGCGCGTCAGATACGGCTCGAGCAACGGCTCGTCGGGAACAACCGCGATCCCGCCGGGCGGAAGCCCATCGATCAGCTCGGCCTTGGCGCGCGCGATGTTCTCGATCGAGCCCAGGAACTCGAGATGCGCCGGCCCGATGTTCGTGATTACGCCGACGTCCGGCCGGACGAACGAGGCAAGCCAGGCGATCTGCCCCGCGCCTCGCATCCCGAGCTCGCTGATGCAGATCTCGGTGTCCTCCTCGATCCGGCAGATGGTCAGGGGCACTCCGATCTCGGTGTTGTAGTTGCCCTCGTTTGCGATCGTGCGCCGGTGCGGCGCGCAGAGGGCGAACAGGATGTCCTTGGTCGAGGTCTTTCCCGTCGAGCCTGTGATCCCGACGATGCGGGCGCTCGAACGGTCGCGCACGGCGCCGGCAATCGCGGCAAGCGCCGCAAAGTCGTCGGTCGGAACCAGTGCCGCCGAGGCACCGCGCGCGAGCGCATGCTCGATGAAGTCCTCGCCACCACCTACCGCAACGAAGAGATCGCCTTCCTCGATCCGGCGCGAGTCGACCTGCATGCCGGTAACGACGTCGGCCCACGGCCGGGCGATCAGCTTGCCGAGTGGCTCCACGGCGCTCAACTCGAGCGGGATCACGCCAGGACCTCACGAGCGATCGCACGGTCATCGAACGGGACGCTGCTGTCGGCGAGCTCCATCTCAGTGTCGGCGCCCTTGCCCGCGATCACGACGACATCACCCGGTTGCGCGTCTGCAAGCGCTGTCTCGATCGCCGCGCGCCGGTCGAGGATGATCTCGAGGCGGCCGTCTGCCACCTGCTCGGCGATCGTGGCCGGATCCTCCGTGCGCGGATTGTCGGTGGTGACGATGGCGCGGTCCGCGTGCTTGGCGGCTGCGCGTCCCATCAGCGGCCGCTTTTCGCGGTCGCGGTCGCCGCCCGCGCCGAAGACGACGATCAGCTGTCCGTCGCCGAGTCCACGCGCCGCCTGCAGCACGTTGACGAGCGAGTCCGGCGTATGCGCGTAGTCGACGATCAACGTGTACGGTTGCCCAGCCTCGACCGACTCTAAGCGGCCGGGAACACCGTCCAGCCGTGCGATCCCACGCGCGATCGCGTCGTCGTCGTTGCCGAGCTCGCGCGCCGCCCAGATCGCGCCGAGCGCATTCGCGCGGTTGAACTGTCCGCGCAGCTTCAAGTCGAACGGAATGTCGTCGTCCGGCGTGAACGTGCGCGCGTCCGGCAGTTCCGTGGC
>JAQBQF010000162.1 GCA_028287115.1 Myxococcales bacterium | reverse complement strand
AGCACCAAACAGCGCTGAATTCGACTAAGACCGCTCTGTTCCGTGCGGTGGCAATCTTCAAAGTCTCATCGAGCACCACTTGAGATGCGGCCACATCTGCTGCTGCCGTTCTCGATAGGCACAGGGTCAAAAGTCCAATGGTCCGCAGGAACATCTGTACCTCCAGCATGAAGTCTAGCATCCGAAACGACACTCCGAACACGGCGGATCGACAATCGTGCTCCAGTTGATCTGTTCTATCTCCTTCGAGGATGCACGTTCCCCTCCTCCCCTCGGCAATCGCCTCCGACGCATATGATTGCACGAGATCCGCGAGTGTCTCGCCGCGACTGCGACGCATCGCAGCGTGTAACAATTCGGCGTCCTGGTTGTTCAATCTCCCGTGACGGAACTGGGCTCTCGCGGTGCGCAAGTGCGCAAGCAATACTTCCTGCAGACGCAGTAACACCGAAGGGACTCTCGTGCACGGCGTTAGCGCTTGCCCTACCCCTACCTCCTCTGCAGCTACAGGCATCAAATGCAAGCACGGCTATGCAGAGCACGGCGCCTCACTTTGGCATGAGCGCGTCAACGCAGTCCGGATTGCCCAGAATCAACTGTTGGTAGCACGCCTGCACCTCGGCGCTACGATAGCAGTCACGAACGTCCTGTACGCTCGCGTGGCGTGCGCCGAATTGCACCCATGGACAGGCCGGTTCAGGCTCGCCCGGTGACGAAGAGCTTGCACAGATCGGATCTTGCGTCGGATCGTAATCAGGGTCAGCGTTGCTGAGGACACAACCAGCCGAAACCAAGCAAGCGTTGCGGGCCTCGCCGTCGAAGTCGTCCATGATCCACTGTCCGAACTCCGGACACAGCACCAGCCGACACTCGCTACGTGCTTCATTTTTACATTCCTGGCGGGCTTTCTGGTTTTGCTTCCACCACCATTTCTGAGAGTGTGTCTCGCCCTGCTGTGGAGCACTGTGAGGATGAGCGACATCACCGCCATGGCCATCTGACGGCGTCTCACCGTCCGGACAATCATAGGTTTCGTCATACGACGCGTCCTCACAGATCATGCCCTCGTCGCCTCCGTCGTTGCAAGCCGTCGCCGTGTGGTGTGCGCCGTGACACGTCATCGACACCAAACCATGAGGATCACTACTTCCAATCGGATCGCTGTTCACGTAACCGTAACTACTCCATGTCTTGTCAACCATCGGGTCGAGTTGCAAATACCCACCCACGAAAGGGTCGTACGTCCTGAACCCATTGAGGGCCAGCGCTGGTCGGTGGATGGTCGCGCCGTCATTCTCGTACGCGATCGTCTCAATGTCCTGGTACTGCCCGGCGAACAGAATCGGTTGATAAACTGTCGGTCCGACCTTGTTGTTGTCAAAGCCCCACGCGCTCGGATTGATCGCCCACACCCGGGTCGCGTCACCGCTGCTCGGCCAGTTCCACATGTCAATTGGTCGACCGGTTTCATCAGTTCCAACGTATCGTTTCGACGTCGTCACGGACGGATAGTCGGTCTGCCAGTACGCGATCAGTCGGCGGTCCAGCCAGAATAGTTGAAAGATGGAGTATGTGGTCGAAGCCGACGTATCGGGCATGTAGAAAACCTCGCTAAGACGATCGGCAGCATCGTAGTAGAAGTACCAAGTCGCTGTCTTGAGCGACGTCTCGTCGTAAAATGACTTGAAGACGCGACGGTTCTTCGCATCGAACGCACTGGCGACATCGTAGTAGTGCCACGCGCCAGTAATGGCGTAGTACTGACCGCGGACGTTGATCACATTGCCGCGGGCGTCATACGTGTAGTCGCGCCGGTCATTGGTGTTTCTCGTGGTGTTGTCGTCGTAGGTCCGGTTTCCGCGCACGTCGTAGGCCATCGCGGTGTGACCGAACGCGGGCGTGCCGTCTGACTGATTGACGTCAGTGATCTGATGCGACGTCCCATAAGTGCCGGAGGTGTTGACGTCGTTGATGAGCCCGCTGGTGCTACCCGCGATAGGCCGGAGGACGCGCTTCCAGTCACCCGCACTCGTGAACGGCGGTGACAAGCTGTGACTGTTCTTGATGTCAGCTCCGCTTGTTGGGCACGTGCTCTGTGAATCTGTGGTCTCGCAGAGTACCCGACTCTGACCGTCGTACAAGAAGTACGAATCCAGCACTCCCGTTGCAGCGTTCGTGTAAAGGCGCTTCGTGACACGCCCCATGGCGTCCTCGCTGATCGTTGCGTCGAGCAACGTCGTGGTTCCAGCCTTCTGTTTGACGTCGCTTATCCGGTAGGCAAGATTCCGGGTAATGAGAGTCTGGACAGCGGTCGACGAGATCGTGTTCTCTTGATTGTACTGACTCAGCGGCCCGTATGGATTCCAAGACACCGTATCGATAACCGGCGTGGCACTCGTTCCTCGCCACAACGCGGTAACGCGGTCGGCGTCCGAGTTACTGCCTGCCGTGTCGAAGGTCCAGCCGATCACGGCACCCGATGGCGTCGTGATCTGTGATAGCGCGCCGTTCTTGGTATAGGCGTAGAAGTGGTCCGCTTTTCGACCGCCGTCATCTCGGATGTATTCTTCGACGAGTCGCCCGGCCTTGTCATAAGAGAAAAAGGTCTCCTGATCGAGCGAGCCGTCAGTCCCCCGATAAGCCGACGAGCACATGAGCTGCGCCTTGACGTACGCCAGACGACCAGTGAGATTGTTGCAGGTGACCCCCGTCGGGCAGGTAATTCCCGCCGGCAGCGCATCGTAGGCTCGCTGGATCTCGGGTTGCGGAGTTCCCGTCGAGCACGTGCCTTGGAAATCATCGTTTAGAGGTCGGCTCAGGTAATCAAACGTGAAGCTGTGGGTCTGTTGGCTCGTGTCGCCTTGATCTTCAACGACCGTGGTCAGCCGACTCGCAGAGTCGTAGACGCGCACTGTAGAATGCGAAATGTCCGGACTCGTGATTTTGACGAGGCGATCGACGTCGTCGCGAACGCTTCCCGTGACTTTGGAATCGCCGTCGGTCACTTGTGACTGTCCACTGAGCCAGTCGTAGATCAAGCTCCAGGTGTCCTTGTTCGTCGCATCCCTGTACCGATCGACCGACGTGACGCGGTTATCCCGACCGGGCGCCCCGACTAAGTTGTTCACGGTCTTGCTGAGACTGCTCGCGCCGTCGACCTCGGTGACTCTGCCCGCGTCGTCGTAGACGAGGCCCGTGAACTTCGCGGTGTCGACGGGATTGACGATCTCCTGCAGCCGACGAGAATCAAAATATGTAAACGGCTGCTTCGCCGTCAGCGTGCTCGACGCGTTGTAGGTGTCAATCTCGCTGACCTGGCTATCGGCTGTGTAGCTGTACGACTGGTAGTCGCCCGACGAGCTCGCGTTGCAGTCGTCGCGTCGCTTCGTCGTCGAGAGACGCCCGCTCGAATCGTACGCGTAGAACATGCACGAGCCGTCTGGTCTCGTGACTTGCGTCAGCCGTAACCACGAGTCGCGCGCCCAGATGGCCTTGATGTCCAACGCGTTCGAGGTGGTGCAATCGGTTTGGCCATTCATCGCCCTGCGGCGCTGTGACAAGAACCCGCGGGCGGTGTCGTACGTGTCGCAGGTGATGTTGCCATCTGGCGCCTGGAGTCCGGTCGGATGTCCCCAAAAGTCGTAGGCAATCACCTGCGGCTCGAGAAAATTCGTGCCGTCTTTGTACGCCTTGTAGTCCTGTAAGAACTGATCCTTGTTGGGATCCGTCGAAGTGAAGAAGTCGAATGTAGTCTTGAGCCCCGACACGGCGCCGTCGATCTCACTGATTCGCCCCTTGGTGTCGTGAACGTACGTGATCTTGTTCGAGAACGAGACGACCGTGCCTGTCGCATCAAGCGTATTTCCGCTCTGCGTGACCGTGCACAGCTGGTTATCCGTGGGCGACGCGCACGATGCGCTGCACGTTGACAAGAAGCAGTTGGCCGTTACGGCCGTCCCCGTGCCGAGGTCGGTCGTCCGCGATGTGGTGGCGATGCGCCCAGGGAACACGGTGTCGTAGGTAATCGTGACGGTGCGGTTCGCACTCGTGCCACTCGAGTCGGTGGCGCCGTAGTAAATCGTCGTCGGCAAACCGTTGCTATTGTAGATCGCCGAGGTGTAGTTCCCGAGCGGATCTTTTCGGCCGATGACGTTGAGGAGCGCTGTGTTCGAGGACCAAACGTACTGTGCGACGTCGAGACAGGCGCCTGTGCACGAACCGCCGCCGGGACCCAGCGCAGCGATCGTCGTGACGACCTGCTCGCCGTTGACCGTGCCCGTCGTCATGCAACGACCGGCCAGGAAGCACTTGCCCGTGGAGCCGGTTCCGGTCTTGCCGCCGCACAAGTAGCCGGTGCCGCAGTCCGAGTCGATGCTGCAGCTCGTCGCGTTTCCCAGTCCCTGGTTGAAGAAGAGGACCGTGTTACCGGCGGTGCAGCCCGAACGCGACGTATTGTATTCGAAGCCGACGGTGCCGCGCGGCGTCGCTACTAGGTCTACCTGCCCTGCCGTCGTCGACGAGTAGGAGAACGCAGCGATCTGATTGCCTGCACCGTCGGTGATCTTGGTCAGGCTGTTGGTCGCATCATAGGTGAACTGCTGGGCGAGCTGGCCGCCGATGGTCACCGACGTCAAGTATCCCGTCTTGAGCCGGCTCATGAGCATGGTGACCTGCGCGTCGGTCAGCTCTGCGGAAGCACCCGTGAATAGGCCCGAGTAACCGGTCCACTGGGCGGCAGCGCTGTTCGTGCCGAACTCCATGCTCGTCGAGGATCGGGTGAAGAAGCCTGGATTGAGCGTCTCCGAACCGGTGTAAACTCTGGTGGCCGAATTCGTCTTGTCGTGCTTGGCGACCACCAACTGCACGGTGGTCGGTACCATCACGCTGCCGGTCACCGTGAAGCTGTCCGCCACCTTGAAAAACGGCGTAGACAGACCGCCGACAAGAGTGGACGTGATGAACACGGAGACACCGCCGCACAAATGGGCGAGACGATCAGCGGACGGCGTGCTGTTGATCGCCATGTACGCAAAGCACAGCCACGAATTGCTGCTCTGCGACGGCAAGCCGGTAGCTTGGAGGTTTTGCGTCGTACTTCCGTCGGTGAACAGGATGCCCTTCCGGGACCATCCGGTCTTGGATTGCGCGTAGCCGGGTAAGGGCGTGCCGTGGACGGTGAACGAGGACGACCCGATGGAATTGGCAAGACTGCCACTGGTCTCCTGCATGAGCCACAGGTTCGATGGATTGCTCAGACCCGTGCCGGTGAGGAGGTTCGTCCATTCGGTGTTGCTTGCCGGGGCAAACCAACCGCTAGTCGCGTCACGTGTTGCGCCATTATTATACGTGTAGCTCGTCGTGTGCTGCGTGTTCCAAGTCCCGCCGCTGTCCTTGGTCTGGAACTGGACTGACGTCATGAGGCCGACCGAGTAACTGAACAGCAGGCGTCGCCTGCCGTTGGCGTCCGTTACCGTCGAGACGTTACCATTCGTCGTCGAGTCCCAGGTCACGAGCACTTTGTTCGGCGTGGGTAACGTGTCCCAGATCTCCGTCAACTGACCGACGCTGTTGTAGACGATCGTCTCTCCGGTCAGCAGTTGAACCTGAAACTGGTTCGGGCTCGCCGTGTTGTGCTTGAGGGACATCACGTGATCGCCAGCCTGGGGCGTGAAGCTGTCCCAGCCACCGGCATTCGACGCGTACGTGTAGAGCACGTCGCGGCCCTGCGACGTGTGTAGAACGATCTTTTGATTCACTCCCGTTCCCGTGAGATAGGCGAATGTCAAATATGTATGTCCCCAATGAGGACCAAGCGGTGTATGATTTACCGAAGTGGGATTCGAGCTCGGCGCATCCATGCTTGTGTAGAAACGTCGCATACCAATCCCGGGTCCGAACGGCACAGCAGGTGCAATATCAGGCGGGAGATCGTAATGAAGCGATCCAGTTGTCCAACTGACCATTCCGGTGTCGCCGCAGGAGAGTGGACTCTCGCATACACCGGCAGATAGTGTCGGATAACAACCTTCGTCTGTCAGGCCATTACCGTCGTTGTCAATCTGATCCCCACACACCTCGACCGTCGCAAAGGCGCGGTTTGAAGACGCCAGCCAACCGGCCGCGATCAACGCGGTGAGAAGCGTTCTTGATCTCATGACTACGACTCCTCGTGGCGAATGGTGCTGAGCACCAGGTTGAAAGCGGCGAGATTGGCGTCGGGATCTCTGGCCGTGTACAGGACATTAACCAGCGCGGATCCATCGACGAGGACCACGTGCACCCGGTGGTAACGAACGTGCAGCTCGGGCGGAACATAGTCCGTTTCGATCCGAGCTCCGGCCAAGCCGTTGGTGGTGGTCGTCTGCGTGACGCTGGAGATTTTCGCGTCGTGAAGCGACGCCTGTGCGCTCGTAAGTAGACGGTCGAGCGTCGAGACTCCTGCGTTCGCGACCGCCGGGCTCAATTCGCTCCGGACGATGGTGATCGACTCCCGTCGGTCGTTGCCCTCGGAAGGCGTCCACACCGAGGTGACGATCCCGCGCCCCTTCGACTCGGTGTGCGTCCAGTCGCCCGGGACATCGAAGCTCAGCTTCGTGAGCTGCACGTGTTGATGGGACGAGCTGCTGCCGCACGAGGCGGCCGTCACGAACGCAACGATTGCAAAGACCGCCTTCATGGCACGACTCCTGTGCCCGCGAGCCCGCTCACGCCGAGCTGCGCTGCTGCCGAATCTGCCGCGGCTTGGTGCGCGCGCTCTGCGACGGCGCTGTTGTAGGCGGCGTGGACGGTTTCCCCGATCGCGGCTGCGTGGCCTTTGTTGGCGATGGCCCTCTCATCGGGTGTTAGATCCGTGTACTTCCAGATCGCGTTTGGATCTCCCACGTCATAGGGAGCAAACGGGTCTTTCGGCTGGGTCTCGGAGCCCGGCGCGGGGACTGCGGGCGTGGCGATTGTAGGTTCGGCGACTGCCTCGGTCGACGGCGGCAGCGCCGAAGGCGAGTTGCTCGGCGCGACATCGCTTTGCGACGGTGTCGCGACGAACAGGATGCCGAACGTGATCGCGAAAAGGACGATGTAGTTGCTCATCGCAGTTCTCCCGGCTGTGAAGAAGACGCACGTTTCCTGTGCGCTCGCGGCAGCGAACGCTCACTCGAAGCCCGACGATGACCTTTCGTGCTCGGCGTCAGCTCGACATCAGCTCGACATCAGCTCACGATCGCGAGGCGACAAGCGGCCCATCTCCACATCGCAGAGTTCTCGCGAGCTGCCTAGTGCCTTTATTTCGATCACTCCCGCCCTCCGAAGGTTCCTTGACCTCCGCTTCGGGCAGTGAGCTATCGTGAATCGGTCGGATCAAAAGGAGGCGCGATGCATGCGTCAAGAGCGTCTCGGATCGAGAAGGTGCTGGTCGTTGATGACGAGGACACATGGCTCAGGGCCGTCAAACGCCGCCTTCCGGATCGTCGCGTCCTGTTTGCTAGGGATGCGGAGGCCGCGTGCAGGCTCGCCCTTACCGAACATCCCGAGCTTGTTCTTGTCGATCTACGCCTCGGCTTCGCGTCGGATATCGATGTGCTGCGTAGAGTCAAGGCAGATGTTCCAGACCTGCCGATTGTACTCATGAGCTGTTGGTTCGACGCGCCACTTGTTGGAGAGGCTTTCGATGCCGGTGCCGACTATGTCTTGGAAAAGACAGTCGACGTCAAGCACATCGTCGAATCGATCGAGCGAGGCACGCGTCCAGTGGAACCCGTGATCGGCCGCGTCCTCACCGCGAAGCAGGCGGAGGGTGTGCATCTTCAGAAGATCCTCGCGGCATGCGACGGGAACAAGTCCGAGGCCGCAAGACGGCTCGGAATTCGACGAACGACGCTTCAGGAGAAGCTGCAGAGAAATCTTGAACGTGGCGATGTGACGGATTCGCCAGACGACACATCGAAGTGATCAACGCTCGATCCTCCGCGCCTTCGCGAGTGGCTTCGAGGGCCCCACGAGCGCCTTTACGTTACTTACGTATGCACCGCGACATCCCTGCACGGCAGGGCAAGGCCCACGCCCGGAGGGCAGCGAAGGCTCAGCTGCTCACGGCGTGCAGTCGCCACCGCCGACGAACCGGCATGTGCCCGAGAGTTGTTCTCGCTGCGAATACGTGATGATCCCGGCGATCACGGCGAGGGCGACCGCGGCCGGCGCGACGACATACCATCGGCGCCACACCGGGGGATCGATGTACTCGTAGTGATCGCGGTTGGTCGGGCGCGACTTCAGATCCTGCTCGACCATCGGATACTGCTGCATGCCGACCGGGACGTCGGTGGTCTTGCCATACGCGACATCCACGAACTTCACGAAGTCATGATACTCGGGGTGCGTCACGCGGACCGCTTGCGTGCCGACCGGCAACTGGAGGTCGCCCTTCGCCGACAGCTGCGACTTGGCGCCGTTGACGAACACGCTCGCGTTGTTGACGTCGATCGCGAAGTGCACGGTGCCACGATACTTGTCCGGATCGAGCAGCCGCACGGCCGCGCCGGTGGGGCCACCGCCATCTTCTTGCGTGCCGATCGACAGCGTCGTGGAGCGAATCTCTTTCGAGCTGGCGACGTCGGTCGCGTTCAGATAGACGACCTGCGAGGTGCCGAGCCCGCCGACCTCACCGGTGACGACGAGCTGCGCACCGACGAGCTTGCCCACTTCGGCGACGCACGTTGCATCGCCTTCGCAGACCTTGAGCTGCGGCTTCTTGGCCTTGCCGATCGCGTCGAGGACCTGCTGGGCAGGTACGACCTTGGTTCCCGGCAATGCCGCGATCGCCTGTTCGATCTGCGTCGTCAACTTCTTGGTCGCAGTGGACTTGTCTTCGGCACCAAGCGTCGACAGCGGCGCGACCGCGACGATTCGATCCGCGCGCGCCGGCACGGTTGCCGCGGTCAACATCAACAAGGCAATGATTATTTGGTGCTGCATGGGCCAGTCGTGGGCGAACCATTGACGTAGAGCGTGCACGGGTAGCTGTCGTGATGCCCGGCCGCGATGCCGATCGCGATCGCGACGAGCCCGACGCCGACGATAAACCACGTCCGCGTGTAGATCGGGTTCCGAACCTCGCGGATGGTCTTGCCGGTTCCGATGACCTCGGCCGGCAACAGTCGCACGAGCACCGGGCCGACCTTCTGGAAGTGAACCTCGACGGCTTTTTCGAACGCGTCGTAGCCCTTCGCGTCGACGCGCAGCTTGTGCATGCCGAGCGGAAGCTTCGCGATCACACCCTGGTTCGGCAGCGGCGTGCGGCCGTAGCTCTTGTCGTCGATCGAGACCTCGGCACCGACCAGGTCACTCTGGATTTGCAGCGCGCCATAGATCTGTTGCGGGGCGAGCAGCTTGTAGGCGGCGACGCGAACGCCTTCGATCAATTGATCCGGGCTGCCGCGCAGAGGATCGCTCTGCATCCGTTGCGATTTCGCGGTCGCGACGTCGACGACCTTGATGTTCAGCACGTAGTTATCGCCGAGCGAGCCGACGGTCCCGGTGACGACGAGGTCGACACCGAGGCGCTTACCGATCGACGCGAGACACTTCTCTTCGCCCGTACAGTTCTGCTCGGCCGCGGTCACCGAGCGCTCGATGTCGCGCCGGGTTGGCAGCGGCTGGCGGTCGAGACGATCGAGCTCCATGCGAAACAAGGTCTCGAGCCGCTGGACGATCTCGCCGTCGATGCCGAGGGCGTCGAACCGCCAGACGGCGATCTTCTTGTCGAGCGCCTCCTCGGGACCGGACTCGGGCGGCTGATCCGCGTGGGCGAGCGGCGTCATGACGACGAGCGCACTCAAGACCAGCGAGGCGATCGTACGAGCCACGATCCGATCCTATCATCGCTCGGGCTCTCAGCGGGACCAGCGGGTGCCGTGTTAGCCTGCGCACATGCCTTGGTTTGCGCGGTGGACGCTCGTGGCCGCCATCACTGTGGCTGCGGGCTGCTCCTCGATCTCGACGGTGCGCGTCCAACCCGAGAGCCTGTACGTCGGCCCGCACTTGCGCCCGATCGCGATCGTCCATGCCCAGGTCACGAGTGCGTATGTGCTGTTCATCGCAATCCCCGGCCATGTCGATCTCGATCACGTCGTCAACCGGATGCTGCTCGCGGCCGCGAAGACGCTCGGCGCCGATAAAGTCGTCGATATCAAGGTCGACATCACCCCGGATAACGGGATCTGGACGCTGCGGAAGCTCCTCGGCTACCGATCTGCCGAGGCCAGTGGCGTCGCGGTCGTGGTCGAAGACGCGGAAGCTCCTGCACCCCCACCTGCTGCAACCAAGTAAGCTATACAACCGCCCGTGGCTGTAGATGTCTTCGATCGCCGGCTGATCCTTGTCGTCGGCAAGGGCGGTGTCGGCCGCAGCACCGTCGCCGCTGCGATCGCAGGGCAGTGCGCCGCGCGTGGCCGCAAGACCCTGCTGTTCGAGACCAACGCCAACGATCGCTTCGGGGCCTACTACGACCGACCGGCGGTCGGACCGAAGGTCACCGAGCTCGCGCCGAATCTATCGGCCGTCAACACCAATCCAGCGACCGCACTCGAAGAGTACGGCCTCATGATCCTGCGCTGGAAATCGGTCTACGAGATGGTGTTCGAGAATCGCGTGACCAAGGCGTTTCTTCGGGCGATTCCCGGGCTCGACGATTACGCGCTCCTCGGCAAGGCCTGGTACCACACGACCGAAGAGAAGCGCGGCAAGCCGGTGTGGGACACCGTGATCTTCGACCTGCCCGCGTCCGGGCATTCGGTGTCGATGCTGAAGATTCCGTGGGTGATCATCGATACCGTGCCCGAGGGTCCGCTCACCCGCGACGCGCGAACCATCAAAGATCTGCTCTGTGATCCGGCGCGCACGGCCGCCGTCCTCGTGACGCTGGCCGAAGAAATGCCGGTCAACGAAGCGGTCGAGCTCGAGGGCAAGCTGTCGGGGCTCGGCATCGTGCCGCAGCAGATCGTGTGCAACCAGATCTATCCCGATCACTTTCCCGAAGGCATGCCGGTCGCGCGCGTGCTCGACACGTTGTCGGGGGATCCAAGGCTGCCGACGCCGCTGGGCGAGGTCACGACACATGCGGTGCTGTCGCGCGATCGCCGCGCCCTCAACATGCGCTATCTCGGCGAGCTCCGCCGGCGCGCGAAGACGACGGTGAAAGAGCTCCCGATGCTGTTCACACCGCAGCTGACGCCGGCACACGTTCGTGCGCTCGGCGAACGGCTGACGCGCGCTTCCGAATAGCTAAGCTACTCGCCCGCGGCGCGCATCGGGAACAGCGGCTCGCCGTGGATCTCGAGGCGGTAGACGCTGTTCTCGGTCTCGACGTAGATCATCTTGCCGCCGGGCTCGCCGAGCACGCGCTTCACCGGCGTCGTGATCATGCGATGGCCGTGCGGGTCGCGAAAGATCACCATGCCGCGTCCGATGAACGGGTACGAGATCAAGTAGCCAGTGTAGAGACGCCCGCTCGAACCACCAGGACGTTCAGTCCCTCCGAGCTCGCGAATCTTGCGTGCCGTGACGCTGACCATGGGTGCGCTTGTCTATAGTCTAGGAGATGCGAGTGGCGCCGTCATCCTCTTTGCGGGTGAAGCATGGGGAACGCCCGGAACGATAAACCCACGGTCGACGCACTGTACGAACAGGTGCGCGCGGTGGCGCCCGTCACGGCGGGCGAGGTTGCCACGTCGCTCATCCAGGTTGCGCCGAGGATTCGCGTGCTTGCACTGCGAACCCCCACCCTCCCGCCGGCTGCACACACGAACGCTTACCTGGTCGGACCCGAGCAGGGGCCTCAGTTTGCGGTCGATCCCGGGTCCCCGTACCCCGATCAGCAGCAAGTACTTAATGAGGTGGTCGCCGCGGAAGCCTCGGCAGGCCGACCACTCGCGGGCATCTGGCTCACGCACCATCACGGGGATCACGTCGGTGGGGCGGCGGCGCTCGCGGCACGATGGCAAGTCCCGATCGCTGCGCATGTGCTCACGGCGCGCCGGCTCGACGGCGTGATCGCGGTAGATACGCTCGTGGCCGATGGTGACGTGATCGGCGGGGCCACCGCGCTCCATACGCCGGGGCATGCCGACGGCCATCTGTGCTTCGAGATCGATCAATCGATCATCGCAGGCGACATGGTCGCGGGCCTCGGGACGATCTTGATCGATCCGAGTGAGGGCGACATGGCGCTCTACATCGCGTCACTCGGGCGGCTGCTCGCGCGTCCGCAAGCGACCTTGTATCCCGCGCATGGACCGACGATTCCTGATGGGCATCGCAAGCTGCGCGAATACATCGCACACCGCACGATGCGCGAGGATCGCGTGGTCGCGGCGCTCTCGGCCCACGTCGATGCGTCGCTCGGCGAGCTCGTTCCGGAGGTCTACGCCGATACGCCGCGGATGTTGTGGCCTCTCGCCGAGCGATCGCTTCTGGCGCACCTCGACAAGCTCGTGCGTGAGGGGAAGGCGCGTGAGGTAACACTCGGAAGATGGTCGGCGCGCTGACGACTCGTCGTCGCGCGGGTTAGCCGCTATAGTCGCCCCGGTGGTACTGAGCTTCGACTCTCTTCCCGAAGTCGCGCTCGCGCGCAGTCTCCTGCGTCGCTGGTGGGGACTCGAGCTCGGGCTGGCGGAGGCCGACGGCAGCGGCTACGAACGCACGTCACACGCGGGTTGCGAGACCTTGCGCAGCCAGCCGGGCAGCGCGTGCGCCGCGGCGTTGCGCGAGGCCGCTTCGATGCTCGCCAAGAAAAAAGACGATGTCGTCGTCCAGCGCTGTCATGCGGGACTGACGATCGTCGCGGCTGCAGTGCGCGGAGGTAGCGGCCTGATCGGCGTGGTCTACACGACCGGCGCGCGATACGGCGTCCCCACGAGCGAGGTCGCGCAGCTGATCACGAAGGCAACCAACGCGACGAACGAGGCCGCGGGCCTCGCGGCGCTGGCACCCGAGCTATCCGATCAAGATGTCGTGAGGATTCGCGATCTCGTGGCCTCTGCGGCGGCGGCCGTCGAGCGCGCCTTGCCCGTGACCGTGCCACCGACGACGTGGACGCATCCGTTCACGGAGATCGTCGGCGATGCACCCGCGGTGCGCGACGTCGTCAAGCTGCTCACGAAGGTCGTCAAGAGCGAGGCGACAGTCCTCGTCCACGGCGAGAGCGGCACCGGCAAAGAGCTGATCGCGCGCGCGATTCACTATCACGGCCCGCGCGCGAAGAAGCCGTTCGTCGTTCAGAACTGCTCGGCGTTCAACGACAACCTGCTCGAGAGTGCGCTGTTCGGTCACGTGCGCGGCGCGTTCACGGGCGCGGTCAAGGATCAGCCCGGGCTGTTCCAGGTGGCGGACGGCGGCACGTTCTTCCTCGACGAGATCGGCGACATGTCCGCGGCGCTCCAGGTGAAGCTGTTGCGCGTGCTGCAAGAGAGCACGTTCACGCCGGTCGGCGGTACGAAGCCGGTCAAGGTCGACGTGCGGATCATCGCGGCGTCGCACAAGGACCTCGCGACGATGGTCCAGCACAAGCAATTCCGCGAGGACTTGTTCTACCGGGTCAACGTCCTCAAGATCACGGTGCCGCCGCTGCGCGATCGCGTCGCGGACATTCCACGGCTCGCGCAATTCTTTGTCGGCAAGCACGGGCGGCCGAACGGCACGACAGCGCATCTCTCGCAAGGCGCACTGGCCCGCCTCGTGGCGTATCCATGGCCGGGCAATATCCGCGAGCTCGAGAACGAGATCGAGCGGATGCTCGTCCTCGCCGGTGATGCGCAGGAGCTAACCGCCAGCATGGTCTCGCCTCGCGTCGCGGGCATCGCGATCGGCGCGGCGCGGCAGCTGCGCGACGTCGTCGACACCGCCGAAGCCGAAGCGCTCGTCGCGGCACTCGGACGTCATGTCGGCGATCGCGACGCGGCTGCCGTGGAGCTTGGCATCTCGCGCGGCTACCTCGACGCCCGGGCGAACGCGCTCGGCCTCGGAACCGGAACATGACTGCAAGACCGACCCGCTGTCCAACCTGCAAGAAACCGGCGACCAAGGACGGCAACAAGCTGTTTCCGTTCTGCAGCGAGCGCTGTCATCTCCTCGATCTCGGACGCTGGCTGAACGAGGACTATCGGGTACCGGAAGCACCGGAGAGCGCGGGCGGCGCGGCGCCCTCTTCGTCGCCCAGCACGGACGAAGAGAGCTGATCCGCGGCTTCGGTCACCCGGAGGCTTTGCGGTCGCGGCGCGCCGATCGCGCGAGCTCGATCACGAGGAGCCAGGTCTGCGGCCAGGCTTCGCGCGAGCGCGACGTGGGGAGATGTGCGATCGCCGCGCGCACCACGGATCGCGTGTTCAGGATCCGTGCGCGATAACGATCCGGGAACACGGTACCGCGACGCGAGGCCGCGCGATTGAGCGCGCGCGCCGCCGCGACTTGCAGGCCTTGCATGCCGCGCGCGAGTGCAAACTTATCCTCGGCCTCGACGACGAGCTCGAGCCGGTGGCGCGACACCGCGAGCTGAACGACGCGAAAGTCGCTGCGCGCGAATGACTTCGTAATTGCTCCGCGAATCGCGCGATAGGACATCCGCCGGGCGAGCCCGCGGAGCGCCGGAACGACGCGCGCGGTGATGTGGACCGGAAACCGCGCCGAAATCATCGGCCTCCGCCTGTGCGGCTCGCTCGCGATCGGCCCTCGCGCCCGCCGTCCCGCGCCCTCGCGCGCTCCGCCCCATGTCATCGCCATCGTGCGCGCCTCATACCGCGTGCCAACTTCCCGGGCAATTTGATAGCGCCGAGATCTCTTCTTCGAAAGTTTCTGCATCGTCACCTTGGCAAGTGGATCGAGCCAACTTAAGGTCGTCTCGGGTGGCCGTCGGCTAGGCGGCAGCGAGGAAGGTCATGAACGCCGAAGATCGACAGGGCGAGTTCGATGACGATTTGGTGACGACGGAGATCGACAGGCAGGGATTGGGGGCGGCAGTCGAGATTCCCGCGGTCAGCCGAAAGGTCCGTTCGCGCACGAAGCGAACCCGACCTCGGAGCAAGACGATCGCGATGAAGCGGCTGACGATGGCCGAGCTGCGTCTGGGCGCGATGATGTATCCGCCGGTCGTCGATATCGAGAGGCCGAAGACGCGGGCGGAATGCAAAGAGGAGGCGCGACCGTGTCCGTGGGTCGCGTGCAAGCACCACCTCTATCTCGACATCAATCCCGAGACTGGCTCGATCAAGATCAACTTCCCCGATCTCGAGCCTTGGGAGCTGGCGCAGACCTGCGCACTCGATGTCGCCGACGCAGGCGGCCTGACGCTCGAAGAGATCGGCGCGGTCACGAACCTGACACGCGAACGCGTCCGTCAGCTCGAGGTCCGCGGCCTGCTCAAGCTGCAGGGTCGTTCGAACGCGCTTCGCTAACGAGACCGTTCGTCGCTATCAACAGTGGCTTTGACGTCGCAACGTTGATCACGCCGGGCGGAGCACGAGGACCGGCTTGCGCGTCGCGCGCAGCAGCCGATCCGCGACCGAGCCGACGAGCGCACGCGTAATGCCGGACCGGCCGTGCGAGGCGATACAGATGACGTCCGCGCCGAGGCGCGCCGCCGTTTGCGCCAGTACGGTCGCGGCGTCCTCGCCCCGAACGATGTGAGCGCTGACGTTGCGCTTCGATCCGACGGGTGCGAGCGCATAGAGTGCGCGGGTCAGCTCGGCGTCGTCGACCTCGGCACCGTCCTTGATCACGTGGACGACGTGGACGTCGCCGCCTTCCGGGGTCAAGCCGAACGCGTAGGGTACGGCGCGGTTCGCGAACGGCGACAGGTCGGTTGCGACGAGCGCACTCGCGACCGCGGGAACGGTCAACGTCGGGATCGCCGCGTTCGGCGGCACACAGACGATCGACTGCGACGCATCGTTGACGATGATCGATGACACCGACCCGAGGCGATCGAGCCCGGTCTTCTGTCCGGTGCCGACGACGATCACGTCCACCGCCTCCTCGCGGGCAAGCTCGACGACGTGGTCGCCGATCCGGCCGAGGCCGCGGCGTGGCTTCGCGCTCACGCGCTCGGCGACACCGAAGCGGCGGATCAGATCACGCGACAGCAACCGCTCGATCTCCGGGTCGCGATCGACGAGGGTCTCGGCGTGGACGCCGTAATAGGCGGCGGCATCATCGGGGTAGTAGATCGCGCCGAGCACGACCTCGACGGGCCCTCGCTTGCGCAAGCCGTGAACCCACTGGATACCGAGATCGCAGGCGACCGAATCGTCGATCCCGAGGAGCACGCGCAACGGTCGCGAGGTGCTCTGCGCGAACGCGAGCCACGGTGCCGGATCGCGGACGACGATCACCGGCACCCGCGCGCGGGCGATCACGTGATCGGCGGTCGAACCGAGACGCAGGTGACCGCCTTCGCCGGGCGTCGAACGCGCGGCGATCACGATCAGATCGGAGGCCTCGGTGTCGGCGACCGAGATCAGCGTGGTGTGGGGCGGCCCCACGATCAGCTCGGAGCGAACGATCGGACCCTTGATCCGCGCCGCCTCGGCATCGAGCTCCGCGCGGGCCCGATCGATCGACTCTTCGCGGGTCGCCGCGCCGCCCGCCTCCGGATCGATCACGTGAACGAGGACGAGCTCGCTATCGCCACGCAAGATCGCGAGCGCGGCTGCGACATCGAGCGCACCCCGGCTCGCGTCCGAAAGATCAGTGCCACAGATGATCGTCATCAGCTGAGGTATGCGAAGCGACGGATCAGCTCGAGGAGCCGGTCTCGCAGCTCGTCATCGAGCTCGACGAACCGAATCCCCATGCCCGGATGAAGATTGTCGGGAACACCGGGACGGAACGGATTGACCCAGATCACGGTGCCTTCGACTTGGATCTGCGGGCCCTCGTCATCGGGCTGGAAGCGCAAGTTGAGATGCGTGCCCGGCTGCTCCGGCGTGGTCGTCCGCACGAAGATGCCGGTCTCGCTGATGTCCGTGATGTACGCGAACAGGTAGTTGTCTTCGCTCGCGTAGTCGACCTGCAGATCGACGAGTACGCGGGTCGCGGCGCGGCGGTCACTGCCCGTGATTGGCACCTCGGCTGTGCTCCCCTTGGCCTTCATGTCGAGGCCGTCATACCCTCGGGTCGAGATCGCCGTCAATCGTCGATTCATTCGAGTGTGATCGACGTGATCTTCACGCGATCCGCGGTGTCGCGCATGTCACCGGGCGCTTCGCTCACCGGCATGTTCTTCCAGTTCGGGTTCGAGCCGGTGAAGAAGCCGGTCCACACCTCGTACTTGCCTCCGGCGAACGCGCCGCCGCCGGCGATCACGGTGTGCGTGTCGATGATGTAGTCGTCCTTCTGCCACGTCGAGGTCTGGCACAGGCCGTCGATCGGAGGATGGTCGCCGTTGAACCGCAGCGCACCATCGAAGTGGAACAGCACCGTCCACGCGCCGCCGACCGGCTGGAGGACCTTGTAGAACATCTTGACCTCGAACTTCGCGCCGCGATCGACGGTCTTCGGGATGTCCCAGCCGAGCAGCTCGATCCGGCTATCGAACACGATCTTGCCCTTCGGTCGGATCGGAATGTTCTTCGGTTCGGTGTGGACGATCGTCGCGGCGAGTGGGTTCTTGTCGGTCGTCCCGTCGACCTTGTTCGAGAGTAGCCAGCTGCGTTGATTGCGATCGTCGATCACGTAGTAAGGCTTGCCGCCGATCTCGCGGTGGAGCTGACAGCGCTCGGTCTGCGGCGAGATCGCGAACACGCGCGTCGAACGGCCGAGCGCCGCGACGATCTGCTCGCGGCTCTGCACGAGCTCCGGCTTGGCGTCCGGCGCGTAGTCATACGGGGCATCGCCGAGATCGCCCATCACGACGAGCGCATCGCCGTGCTTGCGCAGCTCGAGGTACGTATCGAACATCGACTTCGACGACAGGTGCGTCCCGAGCATCGGTTGCCAGAGGAATGCCCAGTACAGCGCCATCGCGAGCGAGAACACGATCGTCGCGGCCGCGCCGGCTTGCGCCGCCATCCGGTACAACACGGGCCTCGGCGAGCTCAGTCGCACGAAGATCCAGATCGGCAACGCGATCGGAAGGAACACGACGACCACGGCGAACGTCGCGAGGTTGTGGAGCAGCGGGTTGAGCTCGCGTGGCCCGGTCGAGCTCCGGTCGTTCCCCTCGGGCGATTGCGCTCCATCGTCGCGCCACAGTGCCATCGTGAGAACGAACCCGAGCCCGACATAGAGCCCGATGATCAGGATCCACAGCTTCGTCGGCAGCCACAGCAGCTTCGACATCGTCGGATACGGGATCGCGTCGTTGCCGACGAGGATCGAGGTCACGCGCTCCGAGAACGACTGCATGTCCTTGCCGAGATCGAGGATCGCGATCACGACGAACAGGCCGATCAACGGTGCACCGCGCGGCATCGCCTCGCGATCGCCCTTCGCGCGGCCGGCGAACACGCCGTCGAGCCACACACCGATCGCGAGCGCGAGCGCGGGGAACCCGGCCCATAGCGAGAACCCGACCTTGCGCTGGAACGCCTCCGACGCGATCCACGCGCCCCCGGCCCACGCGAGTGCGAGCGCGCCGATCTGCCGCTTCTTACGATCGGCCGACGCGATCAGCGAGAACATCGCGATCGGCGCGAGGATCCCCCACGGGAACGTGCCGTACGCGATCTGCTCGAACGTCGAGTCATAGATGTAGCGAAGGTCGTCATCGGGGCGCCAGATCGCGCCGAGCGCCTCCGACCAGCAGCCACTCGGCACGATCGCCTTGCCGAACAGCGCGCGTTGCGGCGGAATCGCGCCCGGTTGTGGCTCGCGAAGATCATAGAGCTGGTACGCGAGCACCCCGATCACCGCGATCATCGCGATCGTCGCGACCACGACCTTGATCTGATCGACGACCGGCGCGTCTTCCTCGGTGCGCACGATCGGCTTCCGCAAGACGAGCCCTCGCATGCTTCGAACGAGCGTTCGGAACGCCGGCACACCGAGCCCACCCGCGGCGGCATACGCGCCGATGGGGACGAGCACACCGAGGAGCGCGCCTCCGGATACGAAGCCGAATACGAGCCCCGCCGCGAGCGCGGCCAGCGCGACGATCGATTCGATGATGCCGAGCCGGGTCGCGCGCCCGAACGCGACGAGGCCGTAGATGATCAAGGCCGCGCCCGCCGCGGTGCCGATCTCGGACGTCAGCTGCCGCGATTGCAAGACGAGGAGCGGCATCGAGACCAGCACGAGCGCGGTGAGCACGCCCGCGCGCGATCGACCGCCGCGCATCGCCACGCCCGCCGTCGCGAGCACGGTGAGGAAGCCGAGGAGCGCGAGCGGCATGCGCCTGCCGCCGTCGGAGTCGCTGACGTGATCGCGACCCCAGGGAACCGCGCGTGTCGTCAGCGTGCGAGCGAGCGCATCTTTCGGCGCTTGATGCAGGCACGGATCGAGCACCGGACGGTCGACGATGCTCTTGATCAGCGCTTTGAGCCCCGCAACTCGCTCCTCGACGGTCTGGTGCGCCTCGAGTTGCTTGCGTGCGGTCTCTTGCTGCTCGGCGAGCTTGTTCGCCGCATCTGCTTGTTGCTTGACGAGCTCGCCTCGCGGCGCGATCCGATCCGCGAGCTGCCGCTCCTGAGGCTCCCACAGTCCGAAGTCGCCGAGGCCGGGCAGCAGCACCGCGCCGGCGAGCACGACGACGCACGCGAGTGCGATGTACCAGCGACCCGAGAGGTCGAAGATCGCGCGAGCCAGCGGACGCCGGGGAGTGGTCACGACGGCGACAAGTTACAACACGTCGAGACGTCGCGAGAGCAGCAGTTGGCCCAAATCTGGGCCAACGAGGATTGCGGTCGCGCACGAAACCCGCGCGGAATTGGCCTCGCCCGCGCCCTACGCCGTAGGCTTAGCCGGTGACGGTCGAGGTGCCAGCTGGCTCCATGTCAGCGCGAGCGGGAGAGCTGACCAAGCTCCATCGGTCGGTTCCGGTCGAGCGCTACAAGAGCCTCCTCGGGCACTGGATCACGCGCTGGTTTCGCACGCCCCGGCCCGCGCAGCACGATCCGCCTCCGCAGGTCGGGCCGGGCCAGCTCGCGGTGACGTTCGGAGGGCACGCGACCGTGCTCGCTCGGTACGCGCAGCTCTCGATCGCGTTCGACCCGATGCTCGGGCGGTGGGTCGGTGGCGTGCGGCGTGCCGTCGAGCCGGGCCTCGCGCCCGGTGACTTCAGCGAGGTCGGGCTCGTCTTGATCTCGCATCGTCACGCCGATCACCTTCACGTGCCGACGCTCGAGATGTTGCCGAAGACCGCGACGATCGTCGTGCCGACCGGCGCGGCCGCGTGGGTGTCGGCCTTGGGATTCGCGCGTGTGATCGAGCTGCAGGCGGGTAGCGATCTCGAGCTGCGCGGCGTTCAGGTGATCGCCTGCGCGACGGCACACGGAGATCACGAGCTCGCGCACGGGCTCTCGTATGTCGTGCGCGGCGCGGGGCCGAGCCTCTATCTGTGCGGCGATAGCGGTTACTTCTCGGGATTTGCCGATGTCGGTGCGCGATTTGCGCCCGATGTCGCGATGCTGCCGATCGGCGGCTTCATGCCGACCTCGTTCAGGCGCCGGCACATGTCGCCGCTCGATGCGCTATACGCGTTCGAAGATCTGCGAGCGCGCCTGTTCGTGCCGATTCATCACGGCGCGTTCGCGCTGTCGTACGAGCGCCTCGACGAGCCCGCTCGCTGGCTGGTCGAGCTGGCGACGACCCGCGGCGTCCGCGATCACGTCCTCGTCATGGCGGCTGGCCAAACGGAGCGGTTCAACGCCTCCCTCTCGGACCGCGCGAACGTGATAAACCCCCAGCGATGACGCCCGACGTCTCGATCGTGATCCCGGTCTATAACGAGGAGGGCATCCTTCGCGAAGCCGTGACCGATCTGCTCGACGGGCTCGCTGCCGTGCGCACGGCGCTCCACGCGCCGGAGCTGACGTTCGAGGTGATCCTCGCCGAGAACGGCTCGCGCGATCGGACGGTCGAGCTCGCCGAGCATCTCGCGTCCGAGCGACCGGAAGTCCGCACGTTCTCGCTCGGCGAGCCGAACTACGGCAAGGCGCTGCGGCGCGGCATCCTCGAGGCGCGCGGCACCTACGTGATCTGCGAAGAGATCGACCTGTGCGATGCCGATTTTCATCGGCGCGCACTCGAGACGTTGCGTCACTCCGATGCCGACATGGTCGTCGGCAGCAAGGCGATGAAGGGTGCGAGCGACGAGCGGCCGGTCTTTCGCCGCGTCGCCACCCGCGTGATCAACGGCATGCTGCGCGTCGCGCTCGATTTCCGTGGCACCGACACGCACGGGCTCAAGGCGTTCCACCGCGAGTCGCTGTTGCCGATCGTCGAGGCGTGCGTGATCGATCGCGATCTGTTCGCGAGCGAGCTCGTGATCCGCGCCGGTCGTGAGGGGCTGCGTGTCATCGAGATCCCGATCCGGTTGCACGAGAAGCGGCCGCCGGCGATCAACCTCGTCAAGCGCGTGCCGAACGTGCTGCGCGGGATGGCAAAGCTCACGTACGTGATCCGTTTCGGCGGCAAGCCGTGAACTGTGCGGTCTCGATCGATCTAGACGGGATCGCCTGCTACTACCGGATTCACGGGCTCGGACAAGCTCCCGCCGAGCTCGAGCACGCGATCCTCGAGCGCGCCCTGCCTCGTGCGTCCGCGCTGTTCGCCGGGAGAGGCGTCCATGTCACCTGGTTCGTGATCGGCCGCGACTGCGACGGCGACGCCGGCCTGCCGGATCGCGCTGCGCGGCTTGCGAACGCCGACCGGCTGCGCACGCTCGCGACGGCCGGCGACGAGCTCGGCAATCATTCGTACTCGCACCCGTACGACCTGGCGCGGATGGGCGCCCGCGAGGTCGACACCGAGATCACGAGCTGCGATCGCGTCCTGCGGGCGATGACGAAGCTGATCCGCGGGTTCCGCGCGCCCGGCTACGACGTCTCACCGGCGATGCTCGAGACGCTCGCGCGTCTGGGTTATCGCTACGACTCGTCGATCTTTCCGGCGCCCGCGTACTACGCCGCCAAGGCCGTCGTCATGGGTGCACTCGCCGCGTTCGGCAGGCCGAGCGGCGCCGTGATGACGAACCCGCGAGCGCTCGCGGCGCCCGCAGATCCCTATCGGCCCGCGATGTCCGCACCCTGGCGGCGCGGTCAGGCGCCGCTCGTCGAGCTGCCGGTCGCCGTGACGCCGTGGACGCGCGTGCCCGCGATCGGCACCTCGTTACTCGTCGCTCCGGCGTGGGCGCGCGCTCGGATCATCACCGCGATGGCGAAGCGAAAGTTCTTCAACCTCGAGCTCCACGGCATCGACTTTGCCGACGCCGAGAAAGACGGCATCCCCGGCGAGCTCGCCTTACGGCAGCCTGACCTGCGGATCCCGATCGACGACAAGCTCGCGCGCGTCGACGCGATGCTCGACACGATCGCGAAGCACTGGGACTTCGTGACGCTCGCGGACGTCGCCGTGGAAGCTCAGCGCGACGAATAGCCGCTAGCGGCGGCGCGTGATCGCTTCGCCGACGAGCTGATCGCAGCGCTCGTTGAGCGGAATGCCGGTGTGCGCGGCGACCTTGACGAATCGCAGATCGGAAAACGCGCGGCAGACCTCGCGCAGTGCCGCGACGAGCTCGACGTTGGCTTTGGCCTTCCACGCCTGGCTGAGGAGGCCGATCGAATACGCGGAATCGGAGTACACGAACGTCGGACGCGTCTTGTCTTCGATCGCCTGAAGGCCACGCAGGATCGCGGTGAGCTCGGCGATCTGGTTCGTGCCGGTGCCGAGAAACTCCGAGATCTCTTTGCGCGTGTCGCCATCGACGATCACGACGCCCAGCCCGCACGGTCCCGGATTGGGCCTCGCCCCGCCATCGGTCCAGACATGGACTGCATTCGGTGGTGCGACCGTCGGTCGCGGTGCTGTCTTCTGCTTGTCTGCTTTTTCCGGAGCGGGCTCACCGGCGACCAGCTCGAGTGGCGCCTCTCCGGTCGGAGTCAGATTGCGCGCTCCGGCGCGGTAAACCTTGGCACCGTTGGCGGGCTTGTAAACGATCTCCACACGGCCGTCACGATCGGTGACAAGTGCACCGCTCGTGTCGACCTTTGCCCAGACGTCTTGGTCGCGCAGCCGGTGACGACTCCATGGCATGGCAGCCGTATCTATTACCATCACCGGCCGACATCGACCGACCCAGGGGCCCGTGTTATAAGCCCGGCGTCCTATCTCTCGGACGCTACAGGAGCACGCTCATGGTTCGCATTCGCACTGGTTGGCTTGTCGTCGTCGCGGGTCTCGCGCTCGGCGTTTCGGGCTGCAAAAAGAACGACGAAAAGAAGTCCGATCAGCCCACCACCGGCGACAAGACGACCGAGTCGAAGTCCGGGGCGGATAACTCCCAGGCCGTCTCCGCGGCGGTGAGCGCAGTCGCCGGCAATGCCGACGATCTGTCGCTGCTCCCCGTCGACTCCGAGATGGTCCTCGGTCTCAACTTCGCACAGCTCCAGCAGAGCGCGCTGTGGAAGCAGTACTCGCCGAAGATCATGGACAAGATGGCGAGCGGCCTCGCCGAGTTCAAGGCGGCTTGCGGCTTCGATCCGATGGAGGCCGTCAAGTCGGTCTCGCTCGGCATGAAGGAGCTCGACAAGAAGCCCAATGGCGCGATCGTCGTCCACGGCCCCGAGAAGGCCAAAGTGATGGCGTGTCTCGACAAGGCGAAGGCCGAGGCCGTCAAGAAGGGCACCGAGATCACGATCGACGGCAACGTGTTCCTCGTGAAGGACAAGGCCGGCGAGACGTCGGCATTCACGTTCGTCAACGACACGACGCTGCTCGGCACGATGGGTAGCGCGGGCACGAAGGACGGCGTCCTCGCGGCCGCGAAGGGCACGTCGGCGCTCAAGACCTCGCAGACGTTCGTCGAGATGTACTCGAAGATCAACACGAAGGAATCGCTGTGGATGCTGATGAACGGCAACTCGCCGATGTTCAGCAAGATGGGCGCGATGGGCGTCAAGCCGAAGGCGATCTTCGGCTCGATCAACCTGACCGACGGGCTTACCGTCGACATGCGCATGCGGCTCGCGACGCCGGACGAGGCAACCTCGTTCGTCAACATGATCAAGCCGCAGATCACGAACCCGCAGGTCAAGCAGATGGTCGACAAGCTCGACGTCGGCACCGACGGCACGGACGTCAAGTTCTCGCTCGGAATGTCCAGCCAGAAGCTGCAGTCCCTCGTCGGCATGCTCGGCGGGATGATGGGCGGCATGATGGGTGGTATGGGCGGAGGCATGGGCGGTCCATGAAGTCGCTCCGCGAGCCGATCCTCTATTCGCTCGCGGCTTTGGTTTTGGCGGCCGCTGCGTGCGGCAAGAAATCGAGTGCGCCGTCGGCTGAGGTCACGGGCCTCGCCGCGGTGCCCGCATCCGCGGTGGTGGTGATCACCGCGGATGTCGCGCGCGTGGTCGATTCGCCGCTCGTCGCGCGTGCGGTCGATCAGTTGCTCGCACGCGATGCGGATCTTGCGGCGCGCTGGCAGAAGCTGAAGGACAGCTGCAAGCTCGATTTCGCGACGCAGATCAAGCACGTCGTGCTCGCCGTTGGTCCATCTACAAATGGCGCTGACACCCTTCATGGCGCTGGCCCCCCCGGTCCTCAGCCGGGCACCGGTCCGGTGCTGATGATCGCGACCGGCAAGCTGGTCGAGAACGAGTTCGCCGCGTGCGTGCGCTCGATGGTCGGCAAAGGCGGCGGTGACCTGACCGCGAAACCGCTCGGCAGCCGGACGCTGTATCAGGCGAAGGAAGGCAATCGCGGCATGTTCTTCGCGTTCGGTCGCGCGGACACGGTCGTGCTCGGCTCGGACGAAGCGTATGTCGCCGAAGCGCTCGGCCCGGGCAAGAAGCTCTCCGACAATCCCGAGATGTCGCAGTGGCTCGCGCTCGCCGATCAACACGCGCCGCTCTGGGCCGTCGGCCGCGCGGACGAGCGCGTCCGCCAAGGACTCGTGAAAGCAACCGCGGGTCAGATTTCGGCCGGGCCCGTCGCGTTCACCGTCAGTGCGGACACGTCCAACGGCGCGAAGTTCGAGGTCGATGCGGTGATGGCCACGGCCGCCGATGCCAAGGCCCTGGAATCGTTCGCGAAGCAGAACCTCGCGCTCGCGGGGATGGCTGCGCAGGGCAAGAGCCTCGGCAAGATCGTCGATCACATCGCGATTGCTGCCGACGGAGCCGTTCTGAGGCTCAAGGCAAACCTCGACATTGCCGACGTGAACCTACTGGTTTCGGCACTTGACGGCGGAGGTCCGGCCGCGCAGGATTCCCCGCCCGCGCCGGTCCAAGGCTCGGGGTCGGGACAGTAGGAACACCATGGCGAGCAAGAAAACTGAAAAGACCACGAAGAAGGCCGCTCCAAAGGCCGCGAAGAAGGCTCCAGCCAAGAAGGCTGCGCCGAAGGCCGCAAAAGACCAGGCCGAGGCGAAGCCCGCGCTACCGCGTCATCCGAACGCGCGGCTCGATGCCGCGTTCGAGTCGAAAGAGAAGCTCGCGAAGACGCTCGCTGCTTCGATCGCTCGGGACGACGAGGACACGGACGTTCTCACCGGCCGCCTCGCGAAGGCTTCGAACATGCAGCTGCTCCGGCTCCAGAAGGTCGTCGCGACCGTCAAGGAGAAGTTCGGCAGCCGCGACAAGCTGATCGAAGCGATCGGCACCGCCGAGAAGAAGAGCAAGGACAAGGACTACCTCGCCAAGCTCAATTCGTTCTCGCTGCCGCAGTTGCTCGACCTCGCCGTCTCCGGCGAGCGTCGCGCACGCGCGTAACGACCGCGACCTGACCGGATTGTTCGGTCAAGTCTGAAGGTATGCGCGCCGGCGCTCGAGGCTGCCGCGCGGCCAGAGCTTCTCGCGGTCGTAGTATTCGTCGAACGCGGGCGTTCCCGCGCCCAGTACCACCCACGGCTGCTTGGAGGCCGTGAAGATGTGAACGTCGGGCGGGAACTGGTCCGGATCGGCGAACGTACCGACGCGGACGAAGCGCACGAGGTCGCCTGCGCCGGCGTAGTTGCTCCAGACGGCGATGCGGCATTGCGGACAGCGAGAGATCTTTTGCCCGCGGCCGCTGTTCGATGGCGTGGCGACGATCTCGGGTTGCCCGGCGACGAGCACGACGCGATCGGCCTCGATCATCGCGTTGAGCGCGAACGCGGTGCCGGTCTCGCGCTGACACCAGCGACAGTGACAGCAGTGAACGAACAGCGGCGCGCTCGTCATCCGATAACGAACATCGCCACACGTGCAATGTCCTTCGTAGGGTGGATCTCGTTGCGGCATGATCGCCTCTCTTTTTGCGAAATGACGTTCTATGTGATCACGATCCGAAGTACGGCGCGAGGTCTGCGACGTAGCGGAAGCCCAGCTTGGTATCGAACGCGACCAGCTGCCGCCGCGCCGGATCGTACGCGTGCTGATCGAAGGCGACGTTGCCGCCGGCGTCGTTCGGATTGCGCGTCACCGCCGATGGGACCGTCGCGACGACCACCGCTCGTGCGCTCTCGGGTCCGAGCTCGAGCTTGACGACGTTCAGATCGGAGACGTGGCGCTGGATCAGCAACACGGTCTTGCTCGCTTCGTCGACGCACGGCATGCGTTCCCACGTCCCGAGCGCCTTGCCGTTGCCAAGCGGAACCGTGCGCCAGCTCGTGCCGTCGAAGTACGCGACCTCCGTGACGCCGACGCGAACGACCTGCTTGCCCGCCGGATCGTAGACAACGGTGAAGGCGCCGCCGTCCGTCTTCGCGAGCTCGGCGGGAGGAGCTTTGGCCTTCTTGCCCTTCTTCCACAGGTTGCCGTCGAACACGAACGTCTCGTCTTTGCGCGAGCCGTCGGACTTCTTCGGCCCCCACACGACCATGATCTTGCGCGAAGGGTCGTACGCGCCGATCGGCCCTTTGAACGCAAACTTCGGCTCGGGCTCGGAGTGCGTCCTCCACGTCAGCGCGGTGCCTTGCTCGAGCGTTAACACGCGGCCGTCGGAACCGAACCCGCAGAGCTTGTCGTCCCACGCATTCGCGTAGACCTGGATCCCGACGCCCGACGGAATCGCCGACTTGATCTCGACGCGCCAGCCCAGTTTGTCGTCGAATCGCCAGACCTCTCCGTACACGTTGACGCCGACGAGCTGACCTCTGGCGTACACGATCTCCCGGATCGAGCTCAGCGCCTGACGCCCCTCGACGGGTCCATCCTTCTGCCAGGTGAGCGTCTCCATCGCGGGAGCGATGGTAGCTCAGCTCGCCGGTGTCATGCGGTACGAGGCGAGCACCATCGTCGCGATGATCATCGTGAACAGCACCAGGCCCAGGCAGTTGAACCACGAGAATCCCGCGGTGCCCCGCGGAAGCGGTTCGGTCGACGACCAGCGATAGGCGCCGACGTAGAGAAATGGCATCGTGATCGCGAGGCCGATGAGCTCGACGAGAAACAGCACGGTCGAATCGCGCAGGCTCAGATCGCGCGTCACGAACAGAAGCACACCGAGCGACAGCGAGACCAGGCCGAGCGTCACGGTGACCGCGACGCGCGTCGACCTCGCGGCGGCAGGCGTGACGACTCGATGCTCCACCATGGGTCGTGCTACTTGACGACGAACGTCGTCGAGGTCGAGCCGACGTTGCCGGCACTGTCGGCGACTCGCACCGCGAGCGTATGCGTGCCACGCGTCAGGCCCGCGGGCAGATCGATCCGCAGATCTTCGACTTGATCATCGAACAGGCCGTCGGCCGTCGTGCCGAGCTGCCACGGACCGTCATCGATCGAGAACGCCATCTCGGCGATCGTGTTGATCGAGTCCTGGGCGCGAGCGGACGCACGCGGATACGTGACGGTGAGGCCGTCGATCGTCGGTCGCGTGTTGTCGATCGCGAACATCGTCGTCGTGTAGCTCGAGGTCAGCGCGCGATCAGGAGAGTTCGCGGCGGCATCCGATGACGTCACGCGGAGCTTGTACCAGCCGTCCGGATACGTCTCGGTGTTCCATTCCCACGTCGTCGCGGTGAGCGGCGCCTTGCCGGTCGAGATCGGGCGCCAGTTCGCTTCGCCGTCGCGGCGCGCTTCGAGCGTGTACGTCGTGTCGTCGCTGTCGGCGTTATCGATCTTCCACTTGACGCGGAGCACCGGGCTGCGCGGCTTGGCGGCAGAGTCCTTGAGCGTCGGCAGGCTCTCCTTGGTCGCGAGCTCGACCGTGACGTCCTGGACGACCGTCGGCGTGTTCTGCGGAACGTAGTACGTCATCACGCGACGCACGCGCGCCGTGTCGTCTTCGAGCGCCGTACGGAACTGGAGGTAGCGGCCGGGCGGGCTCACGATCTTGCCGCCCTCGGTGCCGCCGCCGACCTTGCCGACTTGTTGCGGCGACTGCCACTCGCTCCAGCCGACGCCCGGCTTCGCGGTGTTGCCGCTGCGGGTCTCGATCTTGACCTTGCCTTGCGCGACCCACGTCAGCTTGCCGAACCGCGACACGGCCTTCGCATCGAGCACGTCGCTGACGTACTTCGCCTGCGACGCACGGCCGGTCGCGCGATACAGCGCGGCGGAGTCATCGGTCGTGAAAGCGAGCAAGCCTCGGTCGGCCCAGATCTGCGAGACCGAGCGCTCGTCGACATCGAACGCGGTCGCCACCGAGTCATCGGCATCGACCATGTAGATCCGACCCTTGTCGGCGGCGCCCGCGTAGACGGCGCCATCGGCACCGACGACCACCGACGTGAAGTACGTCTGGGTGAGCGCGTGAAGCTGATCGAGGCGGCCATCGGAGCCGATCCGGAACAGCGCGCCTTTGCCCTTCTTCGCACCCTTGCGGCCGAGATCGGTGACAGGCGGCGGATCCTTATCTGCGCCGGGCTTGGTGCCGACCTCGGGCGGCTTCGCGGCCTGGCCCTTCGGTGCGGTCGGCTTCTCGGCGGCCTCGACCTGCCCGGGCGTCTTGCCCGTCGGTGGAGGCTGCTCTGCGAGATCATTGGCCGCGACGACGACGCCATCGCGATACGGCGCGATCGCGGAGACTTCGTTGCCCGCAAAGTCGGCCATCGCGCGGGTCTTGCCGTCTCTCGGATCGTAGCGGAACACGAGCGCGCGCTCGGAGGTGCCCATCCACACCGCGCCGTCTTTGGTCACCGTGACGGCGGTGATGCGCTTGTCATCGGTGTCGAACACTTCTTTCGCGGTTCCGCCGGTGATCGCGTAGAGCTTTCCAGACGGGCCCGTGCCCGCGTAGACCGTGTTGCCCGAGGCCGCGAGCGACCAGATCGTCTCGACTTCTTTGAGCGCGGGTCCCGCGGTCGCCTTACCCGTGCCGACTTCGATCCTCCACAGCTTGTTGCCGGGCATCGTGCCCGCCCACACGGCGCCGTCGGCGGTCTGGACGAGCGAGACGACCGCGATCGCGCCTTCGATCGAGACGAGCTTCTTGGAGGTCTCTCCATTGACGCGATAGATCGCGCCGCCTGCGTCCGAGCCGAGCAGGATCGATCCGTCGGCGAGCTTGAGTGCCGACCACACGGCATCACCTTCGAGCGCGGTGCGCTTGGTGTCCCAGCCGGGACGCAGCTCGCCGGCGCTCGTGATGAACGCCGACGTCGCATCACCCGCGTCGAATTGCTGATAGGTCTCGACGGTCCACGTCGCCGTGACGACGGCATCGGCGGGCATCGCGAACAGAGGAAGGACGATAGCGGCGGCGAACAGCGGACGTAAGATCTTCACGAGTGACTCCCCCAGAACGAGTTATTTCGCCGCGCGAACACGCACGAGCATCTGCGCCGTTCCGTTGACGACGCGCTTGGCAGGCGCCACGGTCCGCGCGATCGGCTTGTAGGCCTGCGCGCGTTGCGTGTGGCTCTGCGGATGGAGCTTGTCGATCGCGCTCGCCGGAAGATCGCGTACGAGCTTGCCGTCGAGCGAGACGCCTTCTTCGGCCGGATACAGCGTCACCGCCCAGACATTGCCGGGCAGCAGGCTGCGAAATGCCTTCACGAGCGAGGGCAGATCGACCGGCGGTGCGGCGTCGAGCTTCGCGCTGTCACCCGCGGTGACCTCGATGCTAACGATGCCGCCCGCGAGGCTCTTCGGGACATCGACCGGAACATCTTCGATGATGTCCTTGCCATCCCACGTGCTCATCAAGACCTGCACGGTGTTGCGCTGACCGGGAATCAGCTCTCCGGTCGGCACTTTGACTTCCTTGATGTCGCCGTAGTTGGCCTCGAATCGCAGATCGACCTTGATCTCGACGCGCTCGATCGACACCGGGCCGTACGGGTTCAGCATCAGCGGCACGAGCACGCGCAGGCCGCGGACCGCGCCCATCACCGACGACGCACCGTCGTTCGCGTACATGTAATCGACAAACTGGATCGGCTCGGCGCCTTTGATCCGCACCGTCGACTCGACGCGTGCGGTGACGTCATCGCGGTCGGGCAGGTAGTATTGGATCGCGTTCATCAGCGCCGCGCCGGTGATCGCGGGCGTCAGGAACTTGTTGTCGAGGACCTCGACGTGGAACGTGCCGGTGTCGGTGTGCTTCTGCGTGCCGCTCGTGATCGAGATGTCGACCGGAATCACCGGCGTTCGCAGGCCGGTATCCGCGGCGATCGACGACTGCCGATCTTGCACGAGCGAGCCGACTTCCTTCATCGCGGTCGCCATCACGAACGCGCTCTGCGAGCTCGGGATCACGGTGTGGACGCTCGCGGTCGCGACCGGGGCGTACGTTTCGCCGGTCTGGAACATCGGGTGTCCGAACGCGAGCACCTTGTCACCGTCGACGTACGACACGGTGCCGATCGCCGCGGCGGACATATCACCGCGGATCAGCTCGACCGCGATCGCGCCGCCCATCACGAGCTTCGTCGGCCCGCCTTCGGTCTGCGCGCCCGTCGATCCGCCGGCACGGACCGGCACGACGTTCGAATCGCCGAACACTTTTTCGAGCGCTCCGAACGCGGGCGCCGAAAACCCCGCGACCGACAGCGGCACGGACGCGGTCATCGTCTGGCCATCGGTCGCATCGGGATGAGCGACCGGCGACGGTAGCGGAGCCGACAGGAGCCAGCTCTTGCGCGAAGGGCCGAGCGCATCGAGCGCCGCCTGCGGATCCACCGTCGGCGTGAGGCGCCGCCAATCGGCCATCGATGCGGCCGCGGGCACGACCACGCGCGGACCCGTGCCGGCCTTGGCCTGCACCTGACCTCGGCGATAGGTGTCGAGGCCTTCCTTCTTCATGTACTCGAGTGGCGTGCAGCCACCGAGCGCGACCTTGTTGAACCGGAACCCGTACGAGAACGCGCAGACCAGCTTGTCTTCGATATAGAGCGGGCTCCCGGACATGCCCTGCCAGAACCCGGTCACCTGCATCTTCGGGTCGTCCGACTTGACGAGGATGATGTCCTGCTTGGGCAAGAAGTTATGCACGACCGAGACGACTTCAAATGTGAAGCGCTCCGGCGTATTGCCCGCCATCGTCGTGAGCCCATAGCCGGTCTGGCCACGTTTCACCTTGTCGAGCGGATAGATGTCTGGGGACGCATGGGCTTGGACTGCCAGGCCACACATCACCAGGACAGCGGCGCCTAGCCGCAAGTGTCCACGCATGTTCAACGAGGATACTTGCGGTATCCCCATTGTGCCAGGCCGTCGGGCGGGGCTCCCGAGTGCGGAAATTTCACGACAACTGTGTCAGTTTTTGCGTCGTTGAAACTTGACGGGTGTGGGAACCCCAACGCCCTCGGACAGGGGTAGCGATCCCCTAAATCTACGAATTGCCATGAGTTCCATGATTGGTCCGACCCCGGCACGCCCTTCGCACAATGTCGCGGATACACGGAGGCAATATGTCGAATTTTGTCGAGACTTGGAAAGGCATCGCTATGGCTCTCGGTCGCTCGGAGCGCTGGTGCCGGTATATGGCACGTCGTACGAGCGATCCGCTTCCGGTCTTCAAGGTCGGCGGCATCGTCCGTTTGAACAACAACGATCTCGAGGACTGGCTGTCCCACCAGCGCGATCGCTCGATGCGCGGTGTCCCGGCGCTTCAGCCCACGGGCGAAGACGTTGCGCTCCGCCTGATCGCGTAGTCATGCCCCGCTCGCCAGCGTTCGCTGGCTTCGCTCGAATTCCGGCGCGTGCTATAGAGCGCGCCGCATGACACGTCCTCTGTCCGAATTGCGCGGCCCGGTCCGCGCGCTGTTTTCCGACATCGACGGGACCATGACCACGGGGGAGTGCATCGAGGCCGCGACCTACACGGCACTCGAGCGGTTGAGCGAGGCGGGGGTCCCCGTCATCATGGTCACCGGTCGCCCCGCGGGGTTCGGCCACGCCTTCATCAAGATGATGCCGGTGCTCGCGTGCGTCACCGAAAACGGTGGCGTCACGTTCATTCGTGAAGGCCGCAAGATCCACAAGCAGTACGGGGTCCCGGCGGCGAGCCTCCCCGAGTGGCGGCGGCGCATGAACGACGTCACGGTCGAGGTGATGTCGAAGGTGCCGGGCGCGCGACTGTCGACGGATTCGAAGTACCGCGAAGTCGATCTCGCGATCGACTACAACGAGGAGGTCTCGCTCTCGGTCGAGGACGCCGAGACCTGCGTCCAGATGATCCGCAAGGCGGGCTTTGCCGCGGTGCGATCGAGCGTGCACGTCAACTTCGGTCCACCGCACTTCGACAAGCTGTCGGCGTGCATGTCGGTCGTCCGGCAAGTGCTGCAAGGCGACGCGAATGACCTCACGCCGTACTGCTACGTCGGCGACGCGCTCAACGATGCGCCGATGTTCGGAGGATTTCCAACGTCGGTCGGCGTCGCGAACATCAAGGCGTGGTGGGACGAGCTCGCGTTCAAGCCTTCGTACCTGACGGAGCTTCCGGAAGGCGCGGGTCTACGCGAGCTGATCGATCACCTGCTGAGCATCCGCGATAACTAGATGCCGCCGATCGACCTGTTCGCGGTGGCGCTGCATGCGCTCGACAGCGGGCGAGGGGTCGCGATCGCCGCGGTGACCGGTGCGAGCGGCTCGACGCCGCGACATCTCGGCGCTCGCATGGTTGTCGCCGCCGACGGCGAGCAGTGGGGCACGATCGGGGGAGGGCGGATCGAAGCGCTCGTGTTCGAAGCCGCGAAAGAAGTAGCGGGCGGTGCGGCGGCGCGCGTCGTTCGCCAGCATCTCGTCCGCGATCTCGCGATGTGCTGCGGCGGATCGATGGAGGTCGCGATCACGCCGGCCGCTGCATCGCGCGACGTGATCGCAAAGCTCGCGGGCGCGCGGCAAGCGCAGGTGCTCGTGACCCCGCTCGACGGCGGACCGTTGTCGGTGCGATCGCCGCGCGACGGTGATCCCGTGGCACATCAGCCCGTGGTGCAGGGCGATGAGCTCGTCGAGCGTGTCGGAGCGAGCGAGCGCGCGATCGTATTCGGACTCGGGCATGTCGGGAGAACGCTTGGCCCTCTGCTCGCAAACCTCGGCTTCACGGTGATCGTGTGCGACGACGGCGAGACCGGCGCGATCGATCTGTCGCCCGCGTGGGCCCAGCAGGTGATCGATTCGTTCGACGGTGTGGAGATCGAGCGGCGGCTCGGGGGATTTGGCGCCAACGACTATCTCTTGATCGTGACGCGCGATCACGCGATCGATCAGAAGCTCCTCGAGCAACTGATCGGCCGTACCGACGTCGGCTACCTCGGGATGATCGGCAGTCGGGGGAAGGTCGGACGGTTTCGCAAGCGACTCGAGGCGAAGGGCCTGTTCGACGAAACAACCTGGGCCCGGTTGCGCGCGCCGATCGGGCTCGATCTCGGCGCCGAGACACCAGAAGAAATCGCCGTCGCCATTGCCGCCGAGCTCGTCGCGCGGCGCAGACGAGGTGTCACGGCAGTTGGAGATTGGCAGAAGGCGCGCAACAATACGCGGGATGACTGAGCGGATCGGGGCGGTGATCCTCGCGGCCGGTGCCGGCACGCGATTGGGCGGCGTCGCCAAGGCGCTGCTCGTCACGCCCGCGAAGCGATCGTTTCTCGCGAGCATCGTGGAGACCGCGCGCGCGGCCGGCCTCGGACATGCGGTGATCGTCGTCGGTCCGCCGCATGGAGACGAGGTCGCGGCGCACGCGAAGGAGCTCGGCCTGCTCGTGATCACGAACGATCATCCCGAACGCGGAATGAGCAGCTCGGTCGCGCTGGGGTTCGCCGCGATCTCGGAGACCGATTGCGATGCCGCGTGGCTGTGGCCGGTCGATCATCCGAACGTCACCGTCGCGACGCTGCAGAGCCTGATCGCCGCGCTCGACACCCACGATGCGGCGCGTCCGGTCGTCGGTGCGCGCGGAGGCCATCCGCCGCTCGTCGCGCGATCGATCTGGCCGCAGCTCGCCGTGAGCGGTGACGTGCCGGGCGGTGCGCGCATGGTGCTCGGCGAGGCCGATATGATCGATGTCGACGTCGAGGACGAAGGCTGCGTGCGCGACATCGACACCGTCGCCGACCTCGAGGCGCTGTGAAGCGATCCCGCTCGCCAGCGTTCGCTGGCTTCGCTCCAATTCGGGCCCGCTCGCCAGCGTTCGCTGGCCTCGCTTCAATTCGGGGGTTCGCGCTCGCGACCGTTCTCGTGGCCTGCTCGGGCGCGCCTGCCAAGCCGCAGCAGCATGTCGCCGGCGTCGCAGATAATACGGCCGACACCGATCAGGATCGCCGGCTGCGGCTGATCGCGGAGCTTCAGGACGACATCCTATCCTCGTACGAGCGCGAAGAGCTTCCCGACGAGACGACGATGATCTTGGCGAACGTCGGTCAAGCGCGCGTCGGCGTCGGACCCGGCGATGTCTATTACGGTGAGGGCTTCAAGCGCGCACCCAGCCGTTGGCCGCTGCGCGTCGACGCGACCACACCGCACGTCGTTCGATCGAAGCGCCTCGACATTCACCTCGCGCAGGACAAGCTCGTCTCGGCCGCGTGGATGTCGGACGAGGTGTCGTGGCGCGTCACCTTCTGCGGCCGCACCGCCGTGCTGCCGCTGAGGATCACCGCGCTCTATGCGCACGATGGCGATCGCTGGATCGAAGTCTTCGAGCATCTGTCCTACGCGCGGCTGCCGGCGCCGTCGAGCGACGGCAAGCTGGTCGGCGCCGAGATCGTGTCGGCGCATCCGGGAAAGCTCTATGGCGAGCTCCTCGAGACGCTGCGGCCGCTGCTGCGGCATGACCTCGCGCACATGAAAGAGGTCGTCTCGATCGATCCCGAGCATCTCGCCGAAGCTGATCCGAAGCAGGCGGCCCCGACGCTGCTGTTGTCTCCGGATCCTCAAGGCGAATGGCACGGCGACGCGGTCGGCTGCACGGCGCGCGGCACGCAACAAGCGACCGAAGGCAAGCCGCTGCCGCAAGAGTGCGACCTCAACGTGCAGCTCGTCGATGGCATGCTGATCAACGACGACGCGCGGATCGGCACGGTTGGCCGCAATCCAGAGACCGCGACCATCGCGTACTGGGTCGGCAACTTCGTCGCGACGCTCGACGCCAGGCCCAACGCGATCGGTGGGCGGGTTCGGTTACGCGGGACGTTCATCTTCGAGAAGCGCAAGCAACTCGATGCCGCCGGCCAGCCGACGGGCAAGACCGTGTGGGTCGTCGTGCAAGGTCACGTCAGCGAGCCGATCCAGGACGACGAGCTCGCGCAGATCGTGTTTGGCACCGCGCTCGAATCGACGCAGCTGTTCAAAGGCGAGCCGCTTCGAGTGACCTGCGATGACGGACGCCGCACGACGCGCGCACCGGCAGGCCAGACGACTCGTTCGCCTACTCCTGAGGTTGGGCCGTAGCGCGATCCATCTCGGGTGTCGGCAGCTGATACCCGGTGATGTGCGGATCGCGCAGGTACGTATCGGTGACGCGCTTCTTCTTCCACCACGGCAACAGGCGGAACGGCAGCGTGATCAATGCAACGAGCCCGCCCAGCAGCTTGCCGCCATACGCTTCCGCGACGAGCAACGCGCGCTTGCCGCCGCCGACTTCCTCGAGTGGTCGATCGAGGACGCCGATCCGCCGCAGTCGCAGCGCCGCGCATTGATTCGCGTGCTCGAGGAACGCGGGCAGGTGCTTCAGTACGACATGATCCGCCGGCAACCGCTTCTTCATGTAATTCGCGATCCGGCGCACGCCCCACATCGAGACGAGCGAGAGCCCGAGCAACCGCCGCCGTAACCAAGCGCGGCCTTCGATCGCCTTCGCGGTTTGCTGCTCGCCGAACTCGACGTGACGCTCTTCTTGCTTCACCGCGCGGCGCAGGATGTCGATCGTCGGTTTGTGATCGAGCGTGTCGATCACGGCGTAGAACGCCTGGAGCACGAAGCCTTCGCCTTGCGCCATCTCGAGCGCGACATGCTCGGCCCACGAGCCGCCCATCATGCCCGTCGCGAGAAATCGCACCGCGGGATGCGCGGGCTTGGGCTGGCAGCCGAGCATCGTCATGATGCGCAGGAAGTTGTCGACGTGCTGCATCTCCTCGAGCGACTGCCGCGCGAGGAACTTCGCCGCCTCGAGATCGGGCGCGTGGTACAGCCAGTGCCCGACTTGAATGCCGGTGACCTCGCCGTAGAGGAATTGATTGAACATCCATTCGAGGAGCTCGCGGTCTCGATTTGGATCGAGCTTCGCGTCCCCGAACGGAAACGTCATCTCCTCGCGCGTCAGCAGCATCTGACGGCAGGATAGCGCAGACCCACACACGTGGGTCTGCGATTTAGCCTTACGACTCTTCGCCTGGAGCAGCCCGGCGGCGCATCTTCATGCGCCCTGCCGGACGAGCCGCATGGAAGTGCGGTCCGTGGATCGAGCAACCCGGGAAGCGTTCGACAATCGATTTCGCTTCTTTGAGTGCCACGGCGCCCGTCTTGTCGTCTTCGTGCTGAACGGGCGCAGACACATCCGGCGGCTGGAACGACATCGTCGAACGGCCCGTGCTCTCGTCGACCGAGATAAAGATCTTATCTGGCCGACCGCGGAGTTGTGATGCGTGTGCGTTCATGTTTATCGACCGCCACGGCGGCCACCGCCGCGATCGCCACCGCCGCCGCCTCCACCGCCGTAGCCGCCACCACCACCGCCGCCGCCCCGGCCACCACCACCACCGCCGTAACCACCACCACCGCCGCCGCGACCACCACCACCACCGCCGCCGCCGCCGCCGCGTCGCTCTTCAGCGACGTCGACGCGCAACGAGCGGCCTTCGAAATCCTGACCATTGAGGTCGGCGATCGCTTTTTGAGCACCTTCGGATGTCGCCATCTCGACGAAGCAGAAACCGCGGGACTGACCGCTGACGCGATCGAGCATGAGGTTGACCGCGGCGACCTCGCCACAAGAAGCGAAGCGCTTCTGGATCAGGTCCTCGGTGGCGTGGAACGGAAGGTTGCCGACATACAAGCGATTCGCCATTGCGTGTTTCTTTCTGATGCTCCGAAAGTCAGTCGACCCCTAGAGCCAACGGGGGCGAACGTTCGCCCTCACCGAGCGCGCGCCACGGATGTAGCACCCCTGCCTGGTCACAGCAAGTGGCACGACCGCGGTGATACCGTTGAGGTTACATGAGGATGCACGCGCTGATCGCCTGTAGCTTGCTCGCGGGCTGCGCGATCCACGACAGCGTCGACGCAGGTGTGTTCGGTCATGACTTCGCGATCACCGTCGGTCACGCAGACGTCGCCGCGCGGGAGCCGAACGGAACCCTGTGGGATACGGACGGGAGCGCGCCCGATCCGTACGCGCAGCTCTACGTCGACGGAAACGTGATCCTGACGACGCAAGACGTCTCCAACTCGTTCACCGCAGATTGGACCGATCAGGTGACGCGACGCATCGATCGCGGCGCCTCGATCGAGCTGTGGGTCTGGGACTCCGATCCGCTCGGCATGGGCGACCTGATCGCGAAGTGCGGCCAAGGCACCTCGATTCAAGCGGACGAGCTTCGCGCGGGCGAGCTGACGTGCTCGATCGACGGCAGCATCGTCTCGGTGTTCTTCGCCGAGCTGAACTGAACCCGCGAGCTCGGGTGTTCGGCGAAGATCGGCTCGAATTAGACGGGGTAGATCGACGGCTTTTTCCGTATAATGGGCGACCGTTACACCAGTTGGTGGAGCTTTATGCCCAAAGAAGACGACAAGGCGCCCGCACCCGCAGAGAAGGCTGTCGCTGGCCCCGTTGCGGCCGGCCCCGCCGTCGCACCCGCGGAAGCCGCGGTGGATCTGTCGAGCTATGCCGCGCTGCGCAGCCTCACGCAGCGGCAAGTCGAGAAGTACCAGACCGGCAAAGGCATGGTGAAGGACGCCGACACCATCCCCCACAAAGACCAGCTAAAGACGATCCTGAAGGGGCCGTTTGGTGAGAACTGGTTCGCAGCGAAGGATGCGCTGATCAAGAACAAGTGGCCCGACGGAGGGAAGGCAGCGCCGACGCAGGCGGAGACCATGCAGGAGCTGATGTGGCGCCTGATCGGGCTCCGCACGGTCGAGTTCAACAACACGCTGCGCAAGGTGCGCGACGCGGATCTCGTCGGTGAGCCGCGCGCCGCGGGGAAGTCGGCCAACGAGCGCCTGACCTGGGAGTATTCCGGCAGCGAAACCGTCACGTCGGACGTCGACGTCAACCTCAAAGGCCCGTTCACGCACAAGGTGGTCGGGCTGTTCAACTCGCGGTTCAAGACCGACAACGCCTGGGCGCTCGAGCCAGGCACCGTGTACGACGTCAACGTCTACGGGCTCGACTTCATGCACGGGTTCGATGTGGTCACCCCTGAAGGCACCAAGCTTGGCAAGGACGACAAGGCCAAGGTAGGGACGATCGTCCCGCAGAAAGAGGGACCGCTCGCCGACGAAGGGCTCAAGGCACAGGACACCGACGATCAGGAGATCTGGGCGCTCGTCCACCTGCGCCGCTACATGACGGCGACGGAATGGGGCGCGTACAAGACCTCGCAGCAGGAGGGCCCCGGCGGCAAGACCGCCAACATGCGCCACAAGCTGATGATCGCCGAGGCGCGGTTCGACGCGTTCGACGCCAACATCCACGCGGTGGTCGAGACCATGAAGGATGAGTCGACGAAGGCCGAGGCTGGCCTCACCGACGTCGCCGCGGCGGCGCGCGCACACCAAGCCGTGGTCGGCGAGCATCGCGCCGAAGACGCGATCAAGATGGCAGCGGCCAACCGGCTGTACGAGGACAAGCTGATGGGGATCGGAGCGCTGCGCGAGCATCTCCAAGCGTTGCTCGAGCGCAAGAAAGGTGGAGCCGTCGGGCTCGACAAAGAGATCGAGATGACGATGCTGTCGTTGCGCTCGCGAATCTCGGAGTCGCTGGTCTATGCAAACGAGGCGTACACCACGGACGGCGGCGTCAATCACGTCGTGGTCGGAATGCAGATCGGCGCCGGCCAAAAGAAGAAGCGCGAGATGGACACGATCCACGTCGGACTTACCGACCCCGAGATGCTTCACTCGTTCCACGAGCAGGTCGGTGACGTGCTCAAGGACTTCGGACACTACGAGGACAACCTCGGGGCCGCCGCGTTCAAAGGCGGCAAGTACATCCACCGCATGATCGTCGCGTCCAATCGGCTCGGAGGCGCCGGCGCGACCGACTATGCGGCGCTCAAGACGCTCGGCGAGCTCGCCGTGTCTCTCAAAGACGGCGGAGGCAGCTCGGACGCGCAGGAGGCCAAATGCCGCGAGCTGTGCCTGACGCTCGGGTTCCGGAGCGTTCCTGCACTGCGCGCCGCGGTGATGCGCATGGGCTCGCAGGTGCCGGTGCTGTTCCGGAACGCGAACGAGCCCGAGGTCGCGGCAGAGCTTCCCGGCGCAGTGCCCGTGGACGCGCCGGCCCCGGCCGATCCGAAGGCGCAGGCCGCATCACGACGAGAGCTCGACAACGCCTTGAACAGCGCGTGGCGTAAGGTCAACGCTGTGATCGCGAAGACGCGAACGCCGCCGCCGAAGAAGGGCGACTGATGGCTTCGGATCCGAGCGGGGTCCTGGATCCCGAGGATGCGACGGCCTGGGCGGCGTTGCTGCGCAGGGACGTCGCCGATTTCAACCGGCAGGTCCAGGCGCTCGAGGCGGGTACGCGCGTGTCGCTGCGCGATGCCGACCTCGCCGGCCTGGCACTGCGCGCGGCGCGCTTGGACTTCTGCGATCTCAGCGGCGCAAACCTCGAAGGTGCCGAGGTCGATGGTCTGCTGCTCGCCAAGGCGCGACTCGAGAACACGCGCCTCGGTGGGCTGCGCGGCGATGGCCCATGGGAGGCCGTGCGCCAGCTCGAGCTGTTGTGGAAGGGCGCCGCACGGTGGAACGAGATGCGCGCCGGTCGCCGCGCGGTCGCGCCGATGATCATGGCCGATCTCAGCGGTGCGGATCTCGGCGACGCCGATCTCAGCGGCGCGACGCTCTCGGGCGCGTGCCTCGACGGCGCGCGACTCGGCGGCTGCAAGCTCGACGACGTCCAGCTGATCCGCGCGTCGCTGATCGGCGCCGACTTGAGCGGACTGCGTGCTCGCGCAGTCAACCTCGAGGAAGCGGTGCTCGTCAGCGCGTCGCTGGACGGTGCCGAGCTATCGCACGCGATCCTGCGCGGCGCTCATGCCGCCGGTGCGTCGTTCGTCGGCGTCACCCTGCGTGGCGGCGAGGCGATGAAGCTCGACGCTCCGCAGGCGTTCTTCGATCGGGCAAATTTCGACAAGACCTTGCTCGTCGAGGCGCAGTTGATCGGATCGAGCTTTCGCGATGCCACGCTAACCCGCGTGGTTCTCGATCGCGCCGACCTGCGCGGCTGTACGTTCATCGGCGCGCGATTTTCGGAGACCTCGATAGCGGATGCCGATATCGCGCTGGCCAGATTCCAGGGCGTCGATGGCGTCGATCTGTCGACCGCGCGGAACGCCGATCAACTGGCAACGAACTAGAGTTGGCTCCATGCAGTGGACTCGCGATCACGCGCCAGAGGATCTCGCCGGCGTCATCGGCTACGGCCGCGCGATGTTCGCGTGGGCGATCCGCGCCGGCTGGAACAGCGGCCTCCTCGCCCGCTCCGATGCCGTGCTGTCGACCGCGCCCGACGCGAGCGATATCGAGAAGCTGGTCACCTGGGTCGATCAACAGGATCTGCGCGCTCCTGCACCCGCGCGACGTCCGCCCGACGCGGTGGTTGCGCCCGAGACGCCGCGGATCGCGCGGCTCGCTCGCTCGATCGGTGGCGGCGGCCTGACGAGCGGCGTGCTCGCGACGCTGCTCGCGATCGAGATCGATCCGGTTGCGCGCACGCTCGCCGGCTATGCCCGCGGCGGGGCGCCCGGTACGGCACCTTCGGTCGGCACGCTCATGATGCTGTTCGGGGAAGCGCTGGCTCCCGAGATCCTCGTCGCGCTCGGCGATGGGGCACCGCTGCGTCGTCACCGCTTGGTCGAGCTCACCGAGCGCGCCGGAGACACGTTCGCGGCCGCCACCGTTCGCGCGGCGCCGCGGCTCGTGCGTTGGTTGGTGCTCGACCGCGATCTCGACGGTGCGTTCTCGGGAGAGGCGCAAGTCATCGCGCCCACGGCCGCACCCGTGTTACCGCCAGCAGCGGTCGCCGCGCTCGAGGATCGGATCGAGGAGGTTCGCGCGTTTCTCGCGAGCCGGCGCGGTGACGACAACCCGGGCGATTTCATCCTCCGCGGCCCGCGTGGTGTCGGCCGCGGCGAGATCGCGCGCGAAGCGTGCCGCCGGCTCGAGCTTCCGCTCCTCGCGGTCGACGCCGAGGCGCTGCTCGGCCGCGCGGGCTCGGCGGAGCTCGGTGGCGTGGTGCTCCGCGAAGCGCTGCTGATCGGCGCGCAGCTCTTGATCACGCGCGGCGAGGCATTGACCGGCGATCGCGGTCAGGCGCTGCGCGCGGAGCTCGGAAGCTCGTCGCAACCGATCCTGATCGCGTGCGACAGCCTCGAGCTGCCGCGACTCGGCGTCGGTCGCACGATGATCGTGCGCGACATCGGGATACCGGAGACGCACCGCCGCGAGGCGATCTGGAGCGAGGTGCTGTCCGAGGTGCCGGCCGGGGAGCTGGCATCGCTGTATCGCGTCGGCGCCGGCGCGATCGCGCGCCTCGCCACGACGGCGCGGCTCGAGGCTCGCGTCCGGGGCAGCAACGTCGCGACCACCGAGGACGTCGCGCGTGGCGTCCGCAACGAGTTCGCGAGCGACCTCGGCACCGTCGCGCAACGCATCAACGTCTCCCAGACCTGGGACGACCTGGTGCTCCCGCCCGACCTGTTGCGCACGCTTCGCGAGATCGGCAATCAACTTCGCCACCGCTCCACGGTCCTCGGCCGCTGGGGGTTCGCGCGCAAGCTCGGCAAGGGCGTCGGAACGATCGCGTTGTTCAGCGGCCAGCCGGGCACGGGCAAGTCGATGGCCGCCGGCCTGATCGCGCGCGACCTCGGGCTCGATCTCTACCAGATCGATCTTTCGCGAGTCATGTCGAAGTGGATCGGCGAGACGGAGAAGAACCTGGCGCGCGCGTTTGACGCCGCCGAGACGGGCCACGTGGTGCTGCTGTTCGACGAGGCCGACGCGTTGCTCGGTAAGCGCTCCGTCGATCCCAAGAGCGCAGGTGAGCGGTTCGCCAACGTCGAGGTCAACTACATGCTCTCGCGCCTCGAGAGCTTCCACGGCATCGCGATCATGACGACCAACCTCGAGGGCGGGATCGATCCGGCGCTGACCCGCCGGCTGTCGTTCGACATCCGGTTCCCGTTTCCCGATGAGTCGCTGCGCGCCGAGCTGTGGAAGCGCATGCTCCCCGCAGAGACGCCGATCCAAGGCAAGGTCGACTTCGACACGCTCGCCAAACGGTTCGAGCTGTCGGGCGGCTACATCCGCAACATCGTCCTGCGCGCGGCCTACCTCGCGGCCGCGGAGGGTCGCTCGCTCGGCAACGACTACCTCATGCGCGCCGTCGAGGCCGAGTATCACGGCCGCGGCATGCTGGTCGCACGCGGGCGCCTCGTCGATTAGGAGAATTCTCCGCGGCGTTTCCTTGGCGGAGCGAGCGCCACCGAGAGACACGACCGCGTAGCGTTATTCGATCGGGCGAAGCTCCTGGGCCAGCTCGTTTGCCGCCGCAGCACCGCTGCCGTCGCCTGCCGCTTCGAGTTGCTTCGCCAGGACGCGCCAAGGGTGCGCATACCGAAAGTGTGCGACCGCCGCGAAGTCGTCGTCGCGCGTGGGACGCGGGTAATCGAAATCAAAGGCCGCGTAGATCGTGCGGTTGTTCTCGACGACCTCACCAAGGCTCGGTGTCGGAACGCCGCGAGGAAGCACGCGAAGCAGCACCCCGACTGGATAGCTGGGAAGCTGCGCGAGGATGTCCGTCTGTGCGTCGTCGACGAACAGCGGGCGTCCTGTTGCGATCAGGGCCTCTGCTTGGGCGACCGTCGCGACCCCGCCGCGAGAGGGCGCGATCGTCACGCCCGCGCGCGACAGACGTCCGCGATACCAGTCACGAGTCGTCAGGGTCCAGCACACGACCGCGACATCGCGCCGTTCGCCGGATACGAGTTGCAGGTAGCGAGCTCCGAAGCATTGATCTTCGGACACCACGATCACGATCGCGTCTTGCGGTAGCGACCGCAGCATGTTGCGCACGCCCACCTCGACCACAGAGGAGTGGAGTCTCTGAAGTCGCGGGTACGCAAGGAAGGCAAGCGCGACAAAGCCGACGATCGCTAGCGCAGAGACGATCCGCGGAGCGAGTGGGCGCTGTAGCCGCCGTGCGATCAGATCGAACCCGCACGCTATCGGGACCGCGAACACGACCGCGGACAAGATCTGCATCCGCCCACCTATGTATCCGCCGACGCCACGCGGATCGACGCCGAGCTGTGACGCGAACAGCGGACCGACGATCAGCCACGACAGCGCCAGCATCCACCAGCCCCAGCGATCACTCGACTTGACGCAGTTACGTCCCAGGATTGCGAGACCAAGTACTGCCGGAAACCACAGCCAGATCCGGCCGATCAGCGCAGCGTGAGCGGCGAGGCTTGTCGAAAGTGGAATCCTCGCTCCACTTGGTAGATGCGAGGTGTATCCGTAGTCGCGACGAAGAAACGTGTCGAGGAGGTCGCCGAGCGTATTCACGGGCGCCCATGACGCCGGGTCGGGCGCGACGAATAGATAAACGTAGGGCGCGAGACCTATCGCGAAGCTCCCCAACGCCGCGGCGGCACTGCGAAGCATGGAGCTTGCCTCGCGCATACCGCGCAAGATGCCGAGCAGGCCGATCGGCGCGAGCAGCGCGCACGTGAGGTTATTCGCGAGACCGAGGCCGGCAGCCAGCCCGAGCAGCGTGCATCGCATGGTCCCGCGCACCGGTCCTTCCGCCGCCGCGAGCCAGAGGATCACGGATGCAACGAGGCTATTGAGCGCGAAGACATCCGCCTCTGTGTGGACGCGCAACACGATCGGTGCAGCGGCGAAGATCGCGACCGTGAATGTCGCTGCACTCGGGCGCGCACCCCATGCGCGGCAAGCCGCGTGCAGAACGACGACTTGCACCGCGGCGAGAAATGAAGTCGCAAGGGCAGCACGGTGAGCAGCGCTCGCGGCCGGCAACCACGACATCGCGCGCAACCACAGCACGTAGAGGGGATACCCCGACGGGTGGGCGCGACCGCCGATGTCGCCGAGGGTGGCGAACTCGGCATTGTCTGCGGCGACGATGTGCGCGGGCGCTAGCCACAGATAGGCGACCAGGACGACGAGCCCGATCAGAAAACCGCGCTCGAACGCGAGCCGAGCAAGCCGGTCTCTCAAGCCCCGATCATATGCTGGACTGGCTGTACGTCGCATCTAAGGCCGGGTGGTGCATGCTCCTCCGCAGGCGATCTCTTCACTTCGTGAACAAGCGCGCCGCCGCTTTGCGTGCGCGATCTTTGACCTGCGCGACATCGAGGGTTAGCAGCCTGCGATCGCGAACGATGACGGAGCCGTCGACCGCGACGTGACGAACGTCGGAGGATTTCGCCGAGTACGTGATCTGCGACCACGGGCTCGCGGCGGGGATCGTGTGGAGCGACGAGACGTCGACGGCGATCACGTCGCCGCGCTTACCGACTTCCAGCGAGCCGATGCGGTCCGCGAGGCCGAGCGCGGCGGCGCCGCCGAGGGTCGCGAGGCGAACCGCTTCCGGCGCGGGCAGGGTGCGCGGGCCTACGCGCGGCTTGTGGAGCAGGGCAGCGAGACGGAGCTCCATGAAGCCGTCGAGGTTGTTGTTGCAGGGAGCGCCGTCGGCGCCGATCGCGACCGAGACACCGGCGGCGATCAGCTCGGGGAGCGGGCACACCCCCGACGCGAGCTTGAGGTTCGAGGATGGGCAGCTGCAGACGTGCGCGCCGCGCGAGGCGAGCAGGGCGCGCTCGGTCTCGGTGAGGTGGATGCAGTGCGCCACGCAAGTGTGCGGGCCGAGCAGGCCGAGCTCGTCGAGGACGACGATGTTGTCCTTGCCGAACCGCTCGCGGACGAGCGCGACCTCGCCTGTGTTCTCGCTCGCGTGCGTGTGGATCCGCACGCCTTTCGCTTTCGCCTGGATGCCGACCTCGCGCAGGAGCTCGTCGGTGCACGACAGGACGAACCGCGGCGCATAGGCGTAGCGCAGGCGATCGTTCGCGGTGCCGTGCCATTGCTTGATCAGGCGCGCGGATTCGTCGAGAGAGTGCGCGGTGGTTTCGCGCAGGCCCTTCGGGATCTGCGGATCGTCGGCGTCCATCATCGCCTTGCCGATCGTCGCGCGGATGCCGGAGCGCTCGGCGGCGCCGAAGATCGCGTCGGTGTGATGGACGGTCGCCATGTCGAGGATCGCTGTCGTGCCACCGAGCAGCAGCTCCGCGCACGCGAGCTCGCCGGCCGCAGCGGCCGCGGCTTCATCGAGCGAAGCTTCATACGGCCAGATCACGTTGCGCAGCCAATCGAGGAGCTCGAGATCATCGGCGCGGCCGCGCGCCAGCGTCTGGCAGGTGTGGACGTGAGCCTGAACGAGGCCGGGCATGACGACGCAGTCGGTCGCGTCGAGGATCGTGTAGTCAGGCGTCTTGGGGGTGTAATTGCCGCCGACCTGGACGATCGCTCCATCGCGCGTCGCGAGATCACCGGAGAGCACTCGGTGCTGCGGATCGATCGTCAGGATCGTCCCGCCCCGGAAGATGACCTCGCTCACGGCAGTTCTTTACCCGAGAATCCGTCGGGAATGAGCTCGGCGAGTGTCCAGCTGCGGCGCTCGCCGGCGGGATTGATCGCGACCACCGTGACTGCCTTCGGATCGGACGCGAACTCGAGCAGCACTTGCCGGCACGCACCGCACGGCGACGACGGCGGTGACACGCTCGTGCACACCGCGACCGCTTCGAGGTTGCGCGCGCCGGCGATCACGGCGGCTGCGATCGCATTGCGCTCGGCGCACACGCACAGCGGATACGACGCGATCTCGACGTTCGCGCCTTCGAAGATCTGTCCGCTCATCCGGACAGCAGCGCCGACGTTGAACTTCGAGTACGGCGCGTATGCTTTGCTCTGCGCTGCACGCGCTCGTTGCTCGAGCTCGCGCTCGGCCGGCCCACCGGGCCCAGTCACGCGATCTCTCCGCGCGCGACGAGCTGGCCGAGGATCGCATCGAGCAGCGTCTCGAACGTCGTGCGGACGCGGGCGGCGGTCGCGGTGACTTCGTCGTGCGAAAGCTCGGCGCCGGTGATGCCCGCTGCTTGGTTCGTGATGCACGAGATGCCGATCACGCGCGCGCCCATGTGACGCGCGACGACGACCTCGGGCACCGTCGACATTCCGGTCGCGTCGGCGCCGATCGTCTGCAGCATCTTCACTTCGGCGGGCGTCTCGTACGTCGGGCCGGGCATCGCGACGTAGACGCCTTCTTCGAGGTGAATGCCCTTGCCGGCCGCGGCCTCCTTGGCGAGCGAGCGCAGCTCCGGCGCGTAGGTCTTCGTCATGTCTGGGAACCGCGGGCCCAGGCGATCGTCGTTCGGTCCGCGCAGCGCGTGATCGCGCAGCATGTCGATGTGATCGCGGATCAGCATCAGCGTACCGGGCGGCCACTTCGGATTGAGCCCGCCCGCGGCGTTCGTGACGATGATGACCTTGGCACCGAGCGCGACGAGCACGCGCGCCGGAAACGAGACCGTCAGGGCACTGTGTCCCTCGTACATGTGGACGCGGCCCTGCATCGCGATGCATCGCGCTCCCGCGCGCTCGCCGAGGACGAGCCGGCCCTTGTGGCCGTGAACCGTCGACGGGATAAAGCCGGGAAGGTCCGCGTAATCGATCGCCTTGGCGTTCTCGAATTGATCCGCGAACGCACCGAGGCCCGACCCGAGGATGAGGCCGACCTGCGGGACGAAGCCCTTCGCATCGTGCCGGATGGTGTGCGCGGCGAGCTGGACCGCTTCGTAGAGCCCGAGGCGCTCGGTCGGATGGTTGCTCATCGGATCACCTCGAGGATGCGCGAGCTCCGCACCGAGGGAGCTTTGTCGGCGGATTCGATCACGAAGGCGGCCTCGATCATCGCACGCGCTTCGCGGACGCGGCCATCTTCCGGCGTGAGGCTGTGGTGAAGCATGATCTGCGGCGCGGCGCCGGGCTCGATCAGCTCGCCGAGATACGCGTCGATCACGAGGCCCGCGGCCGGATCGATCGCATCTTCCTTGGTGCGGCGTCCCGCACCGAGGAGCAGCGCCGCGATCCCGAGCATCTCGCTATCGATCGAGGTGACTCGCCCCGTGCGCAGCGACAGCTCTTCGCGATGCTTCGGCTTCGGGAGCACGCTCCCGGGCGAGTCGCAGACCCGCGGGTCGCCGCCTTGGGCCTCGACGAGCTTGCGAAACACTTCGAGCGCCGAGCCATCACCGAGGACCTTTTCGATCCGTGCGCGTCCTTCGGCTTCGTCCTTGGCGGCGCCGCCGAGCACGAGCATCTCGGCGCCGAGTACGTGCGTGAGCTCGCGCGTGTCGGTGGGGCCACCGCCGCGCAAGACCTCGATCGACTCGCGGATCTCGAGCGCATTGCCGATCGTGCGCCCGATCGGCGCTTCCATGTCGGTGAGCACGCACGTGACGCGCTTGCCCGCGCGCATGCCGATCGTGCGCATGAGTGCGCAGAGCTCGCGTGCGCGATCGATCGTCTTCATGAACGCGCCGCGGCCGACCTTGCAGTCGATCACGAGCGCATCGATGCCCTCGGCGAGCTTCTTCGACATGATCGAAGAAGCGATCAACGGAAGCGACTCGACGGTCGCGGTGACGTCGCGCAGCGCGTAGAGCCGCTTGTCCGCCGGCGCGATCCGCGCGGTCTGTCCGATCAGACACACGCCGAGCGTATCGACGAGCTCGGCGAATTTCTCGACGGGCAGGTCGACGCGAAAACCTGGAATGCTCTCGAGCTTGTCGAGGGTGCCGCCGGTGTGGCCGAGGCCTCGCCCCGAAACCATCGGGACCGCGACGCCGCACGCCGCGACCGCAGGGGCGAGCGGGATCGAGATCTTGTCGCCGACTCCTCCGGTCGAGTGCTTGTCGACTTTTGCGCGCTTGATCCGCGAGAGGTCGATCACGTCGCCCGAACGCGTCATCGCATCGGCCCACGTCGCGAGCTCCTGCGCGTCGAGCCCTTTGAAAAAGATCGCCATCAGCATCGCGGCGACCTGGTAATCGGGAATCGTGCCGTCGGTCACCGAACGGATGAACCAGCGGAGCTCGTCTTCATCGAGCGCACCGCCGTCGCGCTTCTTACGGATCAGCTGGACGGGGAGCATTTGGCAGTTCGGACCATACTACGTGGTCGCTCCGCGGAGCGAGTTCGACCGAATTACCCGCCGGCGGCGGCTCGGGAGAACCAGGAATCCCGCGGTTCTCTAATAGCCCTTGGCCTTGCCGTCGGCCTTCGCGGTCCCCGTGACGATGCCGACCGAGGCCGACGCGCCGATCCGGTTCGCGCCGGCGTGTTGCATGCGCACGGCATCTTCGACGGTGCGGACGCCTCCGGACGCCTTGACGCCGATCTCGTTACCGACGATCCGTCGCATCAGCTCGATGTCCTCGACGGTCGCGCCGCCCTTACCAAAGCCGGTCGAGGTCTTGACGTACGCGGCGCCGGCGAGCTTCGACAGCGTGCAGGCGATGATCTTCTCGTCGTTATTGAGCGCGCTCGTCTCGAGGATGACCTTGACCGCCGCGGGAGCCGCGGACTTGACGACGCGGCAGATATCTTCGAACACGGTCTCGAAGTCGCGCGACTTGAGCGCGCCGATGTTGATCACCATGTCGATCTCTTGCGCGCCCTGTCGCATCGCCTCGCGGGCCTCGTAGGCCTTGGCAGAAGGCGTCATCGCGCCGAGCGGAAACCCGACCACCGCGCACACCATCACGCCGCTGCCGTGGAGCAGCGACTTGCACAGCGGAACCCAGGTCGTGTTGACACACACCGATGCGAAGTGATGCTTGCGCGCTTCGTCGCATAGCTTGACGACCTCGTCGCGGGTCGCCTCGGGCTTGAGCATCGTGTGGTCGATCATCTTCGCGAGATCGGCCGAGACCTCGCCGATGCCGAGCGCCGCGCCGACGCGCCCTGCGCCCGCGCCTTCCATCGCGCGCACCGACCACGGCCGCCGCACCACGCACGAGCCGCAGCTCGCGCAGTCTTCGCCGGGTGCCGAGTCGTCGGTGCAGTCACCGCGATCGCGAGGGGCGAGCGCGAGCTTGACCTGGGGCGCCTGGCCGCCGAGCCGCTCTTGCACGCGCTTCGTGATCATCTCGACGAGCTTGTCCACGTCGCTCATAAGGCCCGCACTATATCTCTAGATGTCCTTGGCCATCCGGAACGAGACATCCTTCTGATCCTTGTCGGGGCGGGTCTGGCTCTTGGTTTGACCCCGCTCGCCAACGTTTGCTGACTCGCTCCGTACCGTGCCGCGGACCAGGCGCTTGCCTTCGGGAGATTCGACCCACTCGAACAGGCCGTCGATCGTGACGAAGCCTCGGACCTGTGCCGCGGCGTCCCACTCCTCGCTCTTCAGCAGGCGTCCGCCGTTGGACTTCGCGTAAGACCGCGCTTCGTCATACGAAACCATCACGACCGGATCGTCGCCGGCTTGAACGTGGTCGGCGAACAGCGCGTGCAACGCATTCGCACTCACCGGCTTCGCGTCTACGAAGAACCACGGGGTGCCGTTCGGCCTCTTGACCAGCAGCATGCCCGCGGGCACGACCGGTGCGGCTGCCGTCGCGGATCCCGGGTCGGCGGGCGCGGTCGCCGCCGACTTGCCATCGCGCATCAGGTAGACGACGAGCCCCGCAACGAACAGACCGACGCACGCCAGCGTCAGCATCACGAGCCACGCAGGGAATGCGCGTTGCGGAACGTCGAGCGCACCGTCGCTGGTCGTCGCAGAGCTCGACAGCGCCGCGCCGTTGTCGCTATCGGGGATGACGATCGGCCGCGAGCGCTCGCGGGTCGTCATCATCTGTGGCACGGCGCTCGGATCGAGCCGCGCCAGGATCTCGCTGCTGACCTGGGTCGCCTCGCCGTACGACGGTCGCTCCATCGGCTTCTTCGCCATCATCTGGCGAGCGAGATCGGAGAGCGCTCGATCCACCGACGGGTTGGTCACCGCCGCCTCGGGAGGCGGGTTGCGCAAGTGGCGCGCGACGACCTTGAGATACTTGTCCTCCGACGGCTTGCCCGTTCGAAACGGCGGGATGCCCGTGAGCAGGAAGTACAGCGTGCCGCCGAGCGCATAGATGTCGACGCGCTCGTCGATCTGCTCGCCGCGAGCCTGCTCGGGAGCGATGTAATCGGGCGTCCCGACGACGACGCCCATCGCCGTCAGCGCCGGTTCGCTCCCCGGATCGACCGGCTTCGCGAGTCCGAAGTCGGTGACCTTGACGCGCCCGTCGGCGAGCCGCACGAGGTTCGAAGGCTTGACGTCGCGATGGATGAGGCCCGCCTTGGAAGCGGCGGCGAGCCCCTGCGCGGCATCGAGCACCGCATGCGCGGCGTCGAGCGAAGACAGCGGCCCTGACTTCTCGACGGTCGACCCGAGGTCGGTGCCGTCGAGGAGCTCCATCGCGATGTACGGCCGGTCGTCGAACGTACCGGTCGCAAACACCTGCACGACATTCGGATGGCTGATCGCGGCGACCGCGCGGCCTTCGCGCACGAAGCGCTGCCTGAGCTCCTGACTATCGCGATGCTTCTCGGAGAGGATCTTGATCGCGACGCGCCGATTGAGACCCGTGTCGATCGCCCGATAGACCTCGCCCATCGATCCTGCACCGAGCAGGCCCTCGATGCGATACGCACCGAGGATGGTCCCGGGTGTCGGATTCGGCACGGCGCCATTGTAACGCGACGGCCCCGGCCCGCGCCCGCCCGGACCGCACTAGTTATGAGGCAGCAGAAATCAGCGCTCCTCGCGCTAGCCATCACGCGTGCGGTCGTTCGGCGGTGCTCGATGGCGCCTGTGCGGGCGCGTGGACCGGCGGAGCCGGCTTGGCGTTCTTGACGTGCTCCATGCGGCCGACGCCGAGCGTGCGCGCCATGTAGTGACGCAGCGCGGGCACGTGCTCGAGCACGAATCGAACGGTGCGCAGGACGCGCTCGCCACGGCCCGCAAGGATCTTCGCGATCACGTGATCGTGAATCATGATCTGCAAGCCCTGGATCTTGCGCGCGGCCGGCTCGCGGCGCGCTTGAACGGCGGCGAGATCCTTCGTCATCAGCGTTCCGTCCATGAGTGGCTTGGCGAGCCGATTTGCCGCGGCGACCGCGTCTTGGATCGCGAGGTTGATTCCGACGCCGCCGATCGGTGACATCGCGTGTGCGGCGTCGCCGATGCACAGGAGGCCGGTCGACCACCACCGATCGAGCCGATCGACGACGACGGTCAACAGCTTGAGATCGTCCCAGCTCGCGAGGCGGCCGACGCGGTCGCCGAGGAACGGCGCGAGCGAGCGCAGATCCTCGCAGAAGGCCGGGAGGCCGCGCTGCTTCAAGGCATCGAGCCCTCCCTTGGGGATCAGATACGCGCATTGCCAGTAGGCGCCGCGGTTCAGCATCACGACGAACTTGTCGCGACCCATGATGCCGAGCACCTGCTCGCCATCCGTCTGCAGGCGTGGGATCCGCATCCACAGCACGTCGATCGGTGCACCGAAGTCTTTGCGGGAGAGGCCAGCGCGATCGCGAACGACCGAGTGCCTGCCGTCCGCGCCGACGACGAGATCTGCGCGAATCTCGAGCGTCTCGTTCGGCGTCTTCGCGATCACGCCGGTGATGCGTTCGCCGTTACGCGAGAGCTCGGTGACGCTAGCTTCCATGATCAGGCGAAAGCTTGGATAGCGGCCGGCTTGCTGCTTGACGAAGTCGAGAAAGTCCCACTGCGGCATCATCGCGACAAACTTGCTGTGCGTCGGCACCTTCGAGAAGTCGGGGCCGGGTACCCGCTGGCCGAGGATGTCGAGGTCGAGGTGATCGAGGCGCGTATGAGGGAGACGCAAGAACTCTTCGAGCACGCCGAGCTCGTACATGAGCTCGAGCGTCGACGGATGAATCGTGTCGCCGCGAAAGTCGCGAAAGAAGTCCGCGTGCTTCTCGAGGACGATGACGTCGACGCCGGCGCGTGCGAGCAGCCAGCCGAGCACCATTCCCGCCGGACCACCACCAACGACACAACACCGCGTCTCGAGAGGCATGCCGCGACTGTACCCGCGCGCGGAGAGATGTCTCGCGGCGCGAAGTGAGAGCAGCGTGAAAGGATGCGCGAGGTCGCGCGGCGCATCTGTGGTAGCCGATGTTCAGCGGGCGATCACCGTTGCGAGATACGGCTCGTCCTGACCGAAGGTCGCCGCGAGCACCGCGCGCGCGGCCGGTGGCGTTCGCTTGGGATCGAGGTACGCGCACGCCGCGGCCTGCTCGAGCGTGTACGTGCTCGCGCTGCAGTAGAGCTTGGCGTACTGCTCGTCGAGTCCGGAACGAAGAGCATCGCGAAGCCGCACTTCTTCGCGCAACGCGAAGGCAGCGTGCGTCATGAGATTTGCTCGCTGCGGCACGACGCCGGCCGGTTCGAACGTTACATCGTGGTCGAACCCTTCGTTCGCGAAGTCGCTCTCGATCTGCGCGTCGACATCCGGAGCGCGCACGAGCACGTGCAGCATGCTCGTGTAGCGTCCCGTCCGTTTCGTCGCCTCGTACGAAAACGAATGCGGCACGTCCCGGTATCGCGTGACCGGGTTCGTCTCGTCGCGATACGCGGTGCGGTACTTGGTGGTGTCGGCGCGGCCGCGCAAGGTCGCGCATCCGGTCCCGAGCATGACAACGACTACGAGTGTTGCGAGCCGTGAATTCGACATCGGGGCGCTGCGTCCAATCTGCCGGTCGTTTGCCGTGCAGGATCAGGCTGCCGCCGCGATGTTGCGCCTTCATTGCGCGATCGTGATCGCGTGTGAAGCGATCGCCGATCGCGTGCGTTCGATCAGCGGTTAGGCGGCGTTCGAACGCCGCGCTCGACTCCGCTACTCGTATCGGCCGCCGGGCGGGCCGTCGCTTCGCTGCGTCAGGTTCTCGAACCGCGTGTACTTGCCCTCGAAGTGCGTCTCGATCGTGCCTGTCGCGCCGTGCCGGTTCTTGCCGATGATCACTTCCGCGATGTGCGGGTTCTCGGCGTCCTTGTTGTAGACGACGTCGCGATAGATGAAGAGAATGACGTCGCTGTCCTGCTCGATCGCTCCAGATTCGCGGAGGTCGCTGAGCTGCGGGCGCTTGTCGGTGCGCTGCTCGAGCGAACGGTTGAGCTGCGACAGCGCGACGACCGGGCACTGTAGCTCCTTGGCGAGCGACTTGAGCCCGCGCGAGATCTCGCTGATCTCCTGCTCGCGCGAGGCCTTCGCCGCTTGCGGTGAGCCGCGCATCAGCTGCAGGTAGTCGATGACGATGAGGCCGAACTTCTTGCCGGCGAACAGCTCCTTGTTCGCCGCAAACCGGCGCGATCTCGCGCGGACTTCGCGCAACGAGAGTGCGGGCGTGTCGTCGATCAGGATCGGCGCCTTCGACAGCGTCGCTGCCGCGTAGGTCAGGTTCGTCATGTCCTGACGCTGCAACATGCCGCGGCGGAGCGCCGACGAGTCGACCTTCGCTTCCGAGCACAGCATACGTTCGGCGAGCTGGGTCGACGACATCTCGAGTGAGAACACGAGGCACGGCCAGCCACCGACCGTCGCCGCGTTCTGGACGAGCGACATCGCGAACGCGGTCTTGCCCATCGCGGGACGCGCGGCGAGCACGATCAACTCTGTCGGCTGGAGGCCGGCCGTCCGCGAATCGAGATCCGCGAAGCCCGTCGCGACTCCGGTGATGCCGCCGGCGGACTTGAATCGCTCGTCGAGCGAGCTGAACACTTTCTTGACGAGCGACTTCACCGGCTCGGGGCCGGACTTGTCCTTGCGCTGCGTGACCTCGAAGATCTTGGCCTCGGCTTCGTCGAGGTAGTCCTTGATCTCGAGGTTGTCCTCGTAGCCCTTCTCGACGATCTCGCCGGACGCGAGGATCAGCTTGCGAGCCTGGCTGTGGTCGCGAACGATCTCCGAGTAGGTGAGGACGTTGTCGAGCGTCGGCACGCGTAACGCGAGCTCGCCGAGGAAGCCGATGCCACCGATCGCTTCGAGCTTGCCGGTCTTCTCGATCTCGTTCTCGAGGGTGACGACGTCGATCGGCTTCGCGGCCGCTTCGAGGTTGCGGATCGCCTCGAACACGACCTTGTGCTGGTGGTGATAGAAGTCGTCCGTCTCGATCGTCTCGAGCTGCAAGAGCAGCTCGTTACGCAAGATGATGCCACCTAAGATCGACGCCTCCGCGTCGAGGTTATGTGGCAGGACCCTTCGGTCGCGCGCCATCCAATGACAGTACACGTTCGCCCTGACGGCGAGGAAGCACCGCCGAGGACGAACATCGACCGGACGACGATCGACCCGCGCGCGATGCGCGCTGGCTTACGTATCGTCTACTTGTCTTTGCCGACGACCCAGAACTTCAGCTGCGCGTTCACTCCCGCAGCGAGTCGGATCGTGACTTCGTACTTGCCGAGCGCCTTGACAGCTTGATCGAGCTCGATCGTGCGGTGATCGATGTCGACGTTCGCCTTCTTGAGCTGATCTGCGATGTCGCGGTTGGTGACCGAGCCGAACAGCTTCTCGTCTTCACCGACCATGCGCTCGAACTGGAGCGTCATCGCGTTGATCTTCGCGGCGATCTCGTTGGCGCCTGCGCGCTCCTTCGCAACGCGACGCTCGATCACGGCTTTGTCGTGGTCGAGACGGTTCTTGTTGCGAACAGTCGCGCTGACGGCAAAGCCGCGCGGCACGAGATAGTTGCGGCCGTAACCTGGGCGCACCGAGACGAGCTCGCCTGCTTTGCCGAGGTTGTCGACGTCCTGCGTGAGGATCACTTGCATCGCCATGACTAGTCTCCCGTCACAGAGAACGGCAGGAGCGCGAGCATGCGCGCCCGGCGAATCGCCGTCGAGATCACGCGCTGCTGGCGAGCCGAGGCTCCGCTGATCCGGCGCGGGATCATCTTGCCGCGGTCCGTCACGAACGAGCGCAGGACCTGGGGGTTCTTGTAATCGACCTTGAGGAAGATCTCTTCGGACAGGAGCTTCTTGCGCGTCGGTCCGCCGCGGCCTTTGCCGCCGCGCCGGTCGTCGCCGTCGCGATCGAGTCCGTCATCACCTGCATCCATACGAGTCGACATCGGTTACTCCTTCTCCTCGATCACGGGTTTGTCGAGCACCGGTTTGTCGAGCACCGGAACCTCGTTGTCGAAGTCATCGCCACCAAACTCGTCCTCGTCCGGCGCCGGCACGTCTTCCGCGCCGCGCGACAGGAACAGATCTTCTTCGTCCGCAGCGGTCTGCGCCGCCTTGTCGTACGACGTGTCGTCGATCTCGCTCGGGCGAGCGCCGACGTCGACGTCGACGTCGACCTTGGTCGACAGATAGCGGATCACGTTGTCGAGCATGCGGAGGTTACGCTCGGCCTCCTCGACGACGCCCGGCTGCGCGAGGTACTGCCAGTACAGGTAGATACCTTTGCGCTCCTTGGCGACTTCGTAGGCGAGGCGGCGCTTGCCCCAG